>NZ_JBITXX010000005.1:0-361788 GCF_044544925.1 Streptomyces sp. NPDC053431
CATCCACGGCGTGCCGGTGCGGTACTTGAACGCGATCGCGTCGATCACCTGGCGGTGATCGCGCCACCGGCCACCCCGCTTCGGTGTCCGGTCCGGCAGCAACGGCTCGATCCTCGCCCACTGGGCGTCAGTCAACGACACACATCAACCAACGATCAGATGATCCGAAGGAAACGCCCTAGTTGGGGTCCTCTCGGGCCTCGTACCCTTCGAGGCCGGCCCAGAGCAGGGGAGGTACAAGCGCCGCCAGGTACCAGGCGAGGTCGGTGAACTGCGGCGCGTCCGGGATGCTCCGGCGGTCGATGGTGGGAAGGAAAGAGACTTCCCTGCGCTGCGCGAAGAACATGAGCATGCCGCCAGTCCCGCCCTGCGGGTGGTAGATGTTCAGCGCCACGGTGAAGGGCAGATTCGCCGCAGAGTCCAACTCCGCGAGCACGGCGTTCAGGCAGTCGGGGGTGCTGTCGTACCACTCGTGCATGTCGTCTGCGTCGTTGATCATGTACGAGATGTAGCCGGGGCGTTCCTCAGCAGACCAGCCGGCGGGGGTCAGCAACTCCAGCAAGCCGCGCACGGTGGTTGGGCGCTGGAAGGTGAAGTCGATGTCTGCTTGTCGGTTACCCACGTGCGTCTCCGGGAGCTTAAGCGGTCGCGTCGCATACTCGCCGCTACGCAACGCTCCGTCGACCCGATTTCCCTGGGGCCGCTGCTCCAGCGGGTGGAGTGCCCGACGCTGCACCGAGCCTGAGTACCGGTCGGTTCCTTGGTCGGCCGCCGGGGGGGGCGATTCTGAACATCAGGGTTGTCCACCCAGGCCACATGGCGCGCTCAGTCACCACGTCACTGTTGTGACTGAGCGCTTCATTGGCGGACGAGCGTGCTGGTCGGCGGGCTGCGCAGCGTAGTGGCGGACGACGCGTGGCAGGCCGGCGCCGCTACGGAGCGCACGGAGGGAGCCGGGCCCCGGTTGCCCCTGGCCAGAGGCAGGCTTGTCAATGTCGGGCCAGGTGGCCTGCTTGGCCGTACCCGTTGTGGTCGTCGTCGATCACGCACTCGACTCGGGGTGTGATCCGTGAAGCCGCTCTCGCGGGCGTTGCGCGTGGACGCGGCGCACGCGCTTCACCGTCACCGCCGCCGGGAGACCGGCCAGGAGGAGGGACAGCCCCACCGGGAGCACCCCCGCCCACACTGTTGGTGAGACGTACGCGGTGCCGGACGTACCGTCCACCAACCACGCGCGGACCGGTGGCGAGTCGATGTCGCCCTCGACGGGGACCTCGAACGACGAGCCGCCGTCATCCGGGGTGAAGGCGCCCGAGCAGGACGTCGACGTTCCCGCATTGGCCACGGTGTTGTCGTACGTCCGGCAGCCGGCTTCGGTCACGGTGCCGGGCTCGCCCCACAGCGCCGCCCGCAGCTCTGCGGTGAAGTTCGTCAGCACGACGTAGGCCAGGAACAGCCCGACCAGACAGGCCAGGGCCAGCCACGGGGCCGGTCCGACCTGCTCCAACCTGCTCCGTTGCCCGTCCGGAACGTGCCCACCCTCGCTCATCCCCACCCCCGGATCGCCGACGGACCTCCATGGTGACCGATCCGAGGTGCCCTCGGAAGCCGTCCATGACGCCGCGCCCGAGAGGCCTCCGGCAAGCTCGCCGGCGCGCCGCGAGGGGCGCGCAACCACGGTATGGGCGAGGAGTCCCCGCGGCCGGCTGGTGACTGTGTCCCGCCCGGCCGCCCCTGCCGTCGGAAGGTGATCTGTGGTGCGCACCGCCGACGCCGAGTGGGACGCCTGTCAACGTGGTGGCGCCGCACGGCCTCGCGGGCGTGCTGACCTGGGGGGCTCGCCCGGACGGTCGTCTCCCTGCGGCGTGGGGCTCCCGTGACCGGGAGGATGGGTACCTGCCTCATCCACGATGCGAGGAGCCGGTATGTACGAGATGCACGTCGGCGCCGCCGCCCCTGGATCAGGCCTGGTATGGCACATCGTCGCCCCGGGCGATGGCACAACACTGTGCGGCCAGGCGCTGAACCGTGAAGGGCCCGCGGACACTGATCTCCACTGCACCCCGTGCATGGTGCGCTTCCAAAGCCTCATCGAACACAGCACCCAGCGCTGAAGGCAGTTCTTTCGCCAGCCGGGGCGTGGCGACCGGCCGCGACGCCCCGGCTGGCGCGCGATGTAGGTCCTCGGCCGACCGCTGGAGGCTGCGCAGGTACAGCACGACGTGTCCGTGCCGGGCCCGGGCAAGCAGTCCGGCGCGGTGCAGGACGCCGAGGTGCCGGCCACGCCGCCTCCCGGCCCGCTACCGTGCCAGGCTCGTCCCGTGCCCACTCAGCCCCAGGCGCGGGGCGCTGGTTCTCCGTCAAAGGTGCGGCCAGGACGTCGGCCTCCTGCCGGTTCCCGTCGAAGAGGCCCTGGGGGCATGCCACGTCGGACGGATGCTCCCGTTGCCTTTTCCGCGCTGATGCTCGTCCTCGAGGTGCCACGGCATGTTTGCGGGGGACTCGGAGGCAGCAGGCTTGACTACCGGAGGCGTGCGAGCGGGAGGGGTCAGGGGGATGGGTCGGACGGACGATGGGGACGAGGGAACGCGATTGCCTTCGACGATCGGGCCTTACCGAGTGATCAGGAAGCTGGGCGCCGGGGGGATGGGGGAGGCGTTTTTGGCGAGTTCCGAGCAGGACGGCTTGGTGGTCGTCAAGCGGATCCGGGCGGACCTGGCCGCGGATCCGGTCTACCGGGCGCGGTTCCGCCGCGAGGTCCAGGCCGCGCGAGCCGTGAGCGGTGACTGCACGCCTGCCGTGGTGGGCGCGGCGCCTGAGGCCGAGCACCCCTGGCTGGCCACCGTCTTCGTCGAGGGAAAGGACCTGCAGTCGCTGGTGTCCGGCGGCGCGGGCCCCCTGGAGGAAGGGGCGGTGCGTGACCTCGCCGGCGCGCTTGCCACCGCGCTGGCTGCCCTGCACCGTGTGGGTCTGGTGCATCGTGACCTGAAGCCGTCCAACGTCTTGATGACGGACAAGGGCCCTCGTGTCATCGACTTCGGGATCGCCAAGCCGCTGGGAGACGGCTTCACCGTGCTCACTGATCCGTCGTGGGCGATAGGTACCCCGTCGTACATGTCACCCGAGCAGGCGAAGGGACGCGACGTCTCGCCCGCCAGTGACGTGTTCTCGCTGGGGTCGATCCTCGTCTACGCGTCGACCGGGCATCTCGCCTTCCCCGGCGACGGCGCCGCCGCTGCACGGGCGGTGATAGACGACCGTCCGAATCTGGACGGCGTACCCGGCGGTCTGCGCCCCGTCATCGAAGCGTGCTTGGACAAAACCCCGGAGAATCGCCCTTCACCCGAAGGCATACTCAACCTCCTCTCGGCCACCGGGGAGTTCACACAGACCCGTCGCCACCGTCCGCCGATGGGTGCAGCGTACGGCACGCTGACACTTGCGCTGACCTGCTATTTCTGCGCCTTCCTCGTGGCCGCGGCCGTCCGCCACGGTTACCCTCTGCTGGTCCCCGTGGCCCTGGTCTTCGGCGTGGTTTCGCCGGTGTGGGTGATGGACATGTTGCATCGGCTGCGCAAGGTCACTGCCCAGGCCACGGTGAACGACTGGGGGGTGAAGCTGCGGTACGGGCACGTCCAGGTCGAGTACCCCTGGGAGGAACTCAGCCGGGTGGCGCTGATCAGGCGCAAAGCCGCTCGCGTACCGGCCGACGCGCCCTGGTCCCTCGTCGCCACCATGCGGCCCGGCTACCCGGGCGTCCAGCCCAAGCCCTTGCGCCTGCACCCGGGAAACCGGGTGGGACTGAACCTGCAGCTGACGCAGGGGGAAGCAGTCGTTCTCGCGGCCCTGCTGGACCGGCAACGGGCGAACACCCGGTCAGCCGAGGACGACGCCAGTGAGGAGATCACCGGCTGAAGTGACGGGGACGCCCGGTCCGGCACGGTGAACGCCGACCGACACACGGGGCGCGGCATGCCGGTGGTGAGCATCGCACCGGCATGCCGATGGGAGAGGACGGAACCCACTCGGACTCCCGCTCGGCCGGCTTGGTTCTCCCGACTACGACGACCCGCTTGACCCTTCACGGAGCCCGCCCCCGCCGTCACAGCACCGCGCCCACCTCCTTCGCCGCCCGCTCGCCGGCGCGGACCGCTCCCTCGATGTAGCCCTGGTACGCGGTCGCCGTCTCGGTGCCCGCCCAGTGGATCCGGCCCACCGGCTTGCGTACGGCGTCCGTGTACTGCGTGAGGAGCCCCGGCGGGGCGGTGCTCACACAGCCCTCGATCCACGGCTCGTGCGCCCAGTCCTGTTCCAGGAAGCGGACGGGGTGCGCCGCCTCGGGGCCGAACAGCGTCACCATGTCGGCGAGGAAGGCGGCCCGGCGCTCACGGGGGTCGTCGAGGACCTTGTCGCTCCAGGTGTGGCCGGGGCCGGTGCCCGCGGTGCCCATGAAGGTCAGGAGGATGCCGACGCTGCCGTCGGGCGGCGAGTTGTCGACGACGAAACGTGCGAACGGCAGGTCGGTCATCGCCGAGCCGTTGAGCCCCTTGGCCCGCCAGAAGGGCTTCTCGTAGACCGCGAAGAGCTTGCTCTCCGTGCCGTTGTGCCACTTGCGCTGGAGTGAGGCGCGACGGGCCGGAAGGCGCGGAGTGAAGCTGATGCGTTCGGCGTCCGCCGGCGACATCGCGACGATCACCTGCTTGCAGCGCACATCGGCCCTGGCCGACCGGACGAGGACGTCACCCTCCCGTCGGCGGATCTCCCGGACCGGCGAGCCCATGACGACGCGCTTGCCGAGCTGCTCGGCCATCTCCAGGGAGATCCGCTGCGTGCCTCCCACCACCCGCGACTCCTGGGCGCCCCCGGTCGTGGAGATCATGTGCTCGATCCCGCCGGCCCCCGCGATGTGGAAGAGGGCCAGGAGGAGCGAGGTGTTGTGCGGGTCCTCCCCGTGGATGACCGTGAACGCGAGCGTGAACAGCCACTTGGCCTCTTCCGTGGCGGCGTTCGCGTCGAGCCAGTGCCCGAAGGTCGTGGCGTCCCATGCGACGGCGTCCTTCGCGTTCCACGGCGCGTCCACGGGAACGGTCGCGGCCATCTTCTCCAGGTTCGCCGCCAGCCGGCCGAAATCCTCCAGCGCGTTCGCCGGCAGGGCCGGGACGGATCCGGTGAACTCCTGGCGTACGCCCTTGCGATGGAGGAGCGACGCGCCGTCGACATAGGTCTTGAAGGTCTTCAGGCCGAGCTCGTCGAGCAGCGCGAAGAGGCGGTCCTGCCCCGGGCCGACCCACTGCCCGCCGCCCTCGGTGACGACGCCCTTGCCGACGCCGAGGTTGAGGGTCCGGCCTCCCACCCGGTCGTCGGCCTCCAGGACGAGCACCGAGCGGCCGGCCTGGACGAGGCGGCGGGCCGCGGTGAGGCCCGAGACGCCGGCCCCGACGACCACGACGTCCGCGGTGGTCTCCTCGACCGGCTCCGGGGTCGTCGCGGAGGCGGGTGCCACGCGTCCGAGGCCGAAGCCGGCGGCCACCGCCGCGGCCCCGCCGCCCGCCAGTACGACGCGCCGTGAGACGCCGCTCTTGTCCTGCCGTCGTGTCTCTGTCACGGGTCTTCTCCTTGCTGCTGCCGTACGGGTACGGCGACGCGTGCTGGTGTCACCCTCGGCCGCGGCGGAGGCCCGCGAGCGCGACCGACGGGGTTTCGGGGGAGGGATTTCGGTGGGGAGGGGCTTCGGTGGGGAGGGAGGAGTCGCCGGCGGGGCCGGCGCGCCGGCGCAGCGGGGCACCCCGGCTCGGCGGACCTGCTCGCGCAGGCGGTTCTTCAGGAGCTTGCCGCCCGGGTTGCGGGGCCGCGTGCCGTGGGCCGACACGACCGGGGCGTCGATCTGAGGAGGTGGGCGTCTCCGTACCCGCGCAGCGGAATGCGCCTCGTGGGCGTCGGCACCGGTGGCCGAGGGCGGCGGAAGCCAAACTCGAATTGATTCGAGTTTAGCCATCGGCGAGGCGCCGTCAAGGTCTGTCCGGCGCCCCGGGGTGCGGGCCGAGTTCGCCTGGGATCTTGACGCGCCGCTCATGGGAGCCCTAGAACTCGAATGCATTCGAGTTTCGTTCGTGCTCGTGACCCGCGCCCCCGCCACCTCATCCGACCGAGGATCCCGTGCCTTCTTCGTTCCTTCCGGCCCCACCGCCCCCGTGCTCCCCGGAACCGCCGCCGCCGGCCGACGCCCTCCGGGAACGCGCCGCCCTCCGGGCCTTCCTCGTCGCCAACGCGATCCCTCTGACGGGCGGCGTCCTGCTGTCCCTGATCACGTCGCTGCCGGGCGTCCACCTGTACGGGCAGCTCACCCTCGGCGTCGCATGGGCGCTCCTGCAGCTCGGCGTCTTCGTCGGCACCGCCTGGCGGTACGAGAACCGCGCCGCGAGCGCCGCTCCCGCCCTCGACCGGGCCGGGCGGTGACCTGATGTTCCGCTCCCTCTTCGGCCCGGGCGGGGTCGACCCCCTCGGCGCGGCGGCCAGGGGCCCGGTGATCGTCGCGTTCCTCGTCTTCATCGGCGTCGCGCTCCTGTGGGTCTTCACCCTCGCGACCCAGGAGAACCGCCCGGAACGCCTCTACGTCGCCGACCGGTCCCTGTCTCCGGTCCTCAACGGCTTCGCCATGGCCGGCGAACAGATCTCGGTCGTCACCCTGTTCGCGACGACCGGCGCCGTCGCCCTCTTCGGATACGACGGAATCGCCTCCGCCGTCGACAGCGTCATCGCCCTCGGCGTCCTGCTCCTCCTCGCCCGGCGCATACGGGACAGCGGCCGGTTCACCCTCGGCGACCTCTTCGCCCTGCGCGCGCCCGGACCGGGGCCGCGCCTGGCCGCGGCCGTGGTCACCCTCGTCATCACCGTCCCGTTGCTCATCGTCCAGCTGCGGGCCGCCGGCATCAGCGTCGCCCTGCTGATCGGGCTGTCGAGCGACCAGGCACAGATCGGCTGCACCCTCCTGATGGGCTGCCTCGTCGCCTGCTTCGCGGCGGTGGCGGACCTGCGCGGCACGACCTTCGTCCACGTCGTCAAGGTGGTCGTCACCCTGGCGGTGCTGGCGGCGGTCACCGTGCCGGCCCTCGGGAAGTTCTCCTGGGACCCCGGCGACCTGCTCTCGGCCGCGGTCGGGAAGAGCATGTCGCCGCAGGGCTATCTGGACCACGGGCTCTGGGCGCACACGGCCGGTCTCGGCCCGCTCAACACGCTGAGCGACCACATCGTGGTGATCCTCGGAACGGCCCTGATGCCCCACCTGATCCTGCGCGTCGGCGCCTCCCGTTCCGGTGCCTCCGCGCGGCGCTCCATGAGCATCGCCACAGGGCTGGTGGGGGCCTTCTTCCTCCTGCTGATCGCGACGGGCTTCTCGGCGGCGGCCGTGGTGGGCAGCCGGGACATCGGCGCCGTGGACCCGAACGGGCAGGCGGCCCCGATCCTGCTCGCCTCCGAAGTGCTCGGCCGGGGATCGGGTCTGCGCGTCACGCTCGTCACCGTCATGGCGTGCGTCGCCTTCCTGGCCGTGCTCACCGCCGTGACCAGCGTGACCTTCGCCGCCGCCGTCTCCTTCGCCCACGACGTGTTCGCGCGCTTCCGCCGTGGCGCCCGGGAGGGCGACGAAGGCGACGAGGGCGAGGTGCGGGCCCTGCGGACGGCCGTCGTCGTCCTGTGCGCCGTGTCGTTGACGCTGTCCGCCGTCGTCCACCGCTATCCGGTCGAGTTCCTGGTCACCTTCTCGATGAGCGTCGTGGCGTCCTGCGTCTTCCCCGTGCTGGTCCAGTCCTTCTTCTGGCCCGCGTTCAACCGCCGAGGGCTGCTGTGGACCGTGTACGGGGGGCTGGCGCTCTGCGTCCTGCTCACCCTGTTCTCGCCCATCGTCTCCGGTACGGAGTACGCGCTCTGGCCGCACGCGCGTTTCGACTGGTACCCGTTCCACACCCCGGGTCTGGTCTCCGTGCCCGCGGCCTTCCTGCTCGGAAGGCTCGGCAGCCGGTACCGGCCGGGCACGCTCGGGCGGTACCGGCCGCCGAAGCCCGCACCCCCGCACACCCGGCCGCCCGCGGACGGAACCGGCGCTCGGGAGGCCGCGTCCCTGAGGGTGCAAGATCGTCGGTGAGCACGGAGGAGCGTGAGATGACCGCCAGGGGCACCCGTTACCTGTATCTCGTTCGACACGGCCAGGCGACGCCGGACGAGAGCGGGCTCACCGAGGCCGGCCGGCGGCAGGCCACACTGCTCGGCCGGCGCCTGCGGGACGTCCCCTTCGCGGCCGTTCACCACGGCCCGCTCTCCCGCGCGGAGCAGACCGCACGCCTCATCGGCGATGAGCTGACGGACGTCCCCGTACACGTCTCCGAGGTCGCCGGCGACTACGTGCCGCACATGCCGGAGAAGGAGGAACTCCCGGCGGATTCAGCGGACTTCTACCTCCGCTTCCTCGCCGACGCGACCGAGGAGGAACGTGAGCGGGGACCCGTGCTGGCCCGCCGGGCGCTGGAGCTGTTCACCGGGCCGGCGGACGGCGAGGAGGACCGGCACGAACTGGTCGTCACGCACAACTTCCTGGTCGGCTGGCTCGTCCGGGACGCCCTGCACGCGCCGAAGTGGCGTTGGCTCGGGCTCAATTACTGCAACGCGGCTCTCACCGTCATCCGCTACGCGCCCGGGCGGGCGGCCTCCGTCCTCCTCGCCAACGACATGCGTCATCTGCCGGCAGAGCTGCGCTGGACGGGATTCCCTCCCGAGCTCCACATCTGACGGCCGGGCCACGCGAGATCGTCCACGGCGAGGAAGCGCTCGCCGGCCACGGTCGCGGGGGTCGCTCCGGTGAACGCCATCACGTCCCGATGCAGGTGGGACCGGTCGGCGTAACCGGTGTCGGCCGCGAGGTGGGCCGCGCCTTCACCGGCGACCAGGCGGTGGGCGGCACGGCCGAAGCGGACCAGCTTCACCGCGCGCTTGGGCAGAAGGCCGAGCTGCAACCCCAACCGGGACCACGACCGCTTACGGCTCCACCCGACCTCGGCCGCGAGCGCGTCGACTCGTACCAGGCCGCGGCCGGCGACGATCCGATGCCAGGCCCAGGCCACTTCGGGGTCCGCCGGCGGCCCCGCCTCGTACCGGCTCGCGAGCAACGCGTCCGTCCACGCGAAGCGGTCCTGCCACGACGGGACTTCGGCGAGCCGCTCGCGGATCCGGGCCGCCTCCCGGCCCCACAGGTCCTCCAGCGGTACGACGGCGCCGTCGAGCTCGCTCGACGGCGGCGACATTCACGCGTCGGCCCCCGTTACGCCCGCAATCCTGTTCATCTGCGGGTACGCGTCCTCGACCCGCTCCTCGTCCTCTCGCCCTGAACGGCTTGATTCCCCTGCCCGGGAATGAGACCGAGCACCTGTTCGCCGCTTCTCAGCCCTGTCCACGGCCTCGCACATCACCTGCGCTGGTCACACCGGCGACGTCGGCACCAAACCCGCGCACGTCTGAGCCCCTACCGTAGGCAAGCCGCCGCCCTGCCGTGAAGAACAAGGTCTACGTCTGGAGTCCTACTGGCTCGCTAAGACGCTCGCGCCATCGCCGCGCAGCTCCAGGCTGGTCTTCGCGCGCGTGCGGAGCGGTCTCGATGGTATGCAGGAGAGTCCAGGCCACGCCAAAGCACAGGTCTTCCCCGAAGCACTCCGCCAGAGCGTGCGCCTCCTCATCGGTCACGGGGCGAGCGATGCGACCCAGAAGATCTGCGGCGTGGTCGACGGCAGCTTCGACGACTTCGTCCGGCCGATCATCGTCCTCGGCGGGGAGTTTACCCAGAGCGACGAATTCAGCGACTTCCGGACGGATCACGGCACACCCTTCCTGCTATTGCGATGGAGCCTGTGTGGCGGCCTCACCGCAGCCTATCTGGACGGGAGAATCAGTGGGCGTCGGTGCGCTTCTCGAGGCGGGTGCCGTCGCGGAGGGTGATCGACATCAGATCGCTGGGGGCGTCCAGTTCCAGGCGGTGCCAGCGGCCGCGGGGGACGATCACGGCGGCGCCCGCCCGCAACCGCACCATGTCCTCGGTCCCGCCGGGCGCGTCGGGACGGAAGTAGAGGCGGGCGCCGCCGGTCAGGCAGCACACCGCCTCATCCGCCTCCGGGTGCATCTCCCAGTGGTCGGCGTGGACGTCGGCGTCGGTCTCCACGTGGAACATGGCGATCTGCCAGGCGCCGGAGTCACTGCTCGTCATCTGCCGTTCGACGGCCCGGACGTCGCCGTCGGGGTGGAAATGCAGCGCCGAGGCGAACAGGTCGAGGACGGTGGTCGTCATGACAGGGTTCCTTCCCGCTGGTTCTCTGCGGTGGCGGTGGCGGTGGCGGTGGCGGTGGCGGTGGCCGTGGGCTGCGGGACGGCGGTCACGGCTCGGCGGCGCGGCAGCACACCGATCGCCACGACTGCCGCGAGTGCGAAGACGGCGGCGGCCACGGCCAGGCCCCACGCGTAACCGTGGTTGAGCGCGACGGGGTCGGCGGCCGTGCCGGTGTGGTGCGCGGCGACGGTGGCCAGGGCGGCCAGGCCGATGGATCCGCCGAGTTGGCGGGAGCTGTTCATCAGGCCGGACGCCATGCCGGCCTCGGGCGGGGCGACGCCGGTGGTCGCGGCGGCGGCGACCGGAGCCAGGACCAGTCCAGCGCCGACGCTGGTGACGAGGGACGGGCCGAGCACGTCGGCGAGGAAACCGCCGTCGGGACGGATGAGGGCGAACCAGGCCAGGCCCGTGGCGGCCAGCAGCGCGCCGGGCACCAGGGAGACCCGGGGGGTGCGGGACGCCGTGACGCGGGTCGCGACGACGGTTCCCGCGACCAGACCCAGGGAGAAGGGCAGAAAGGCGGCTCCGGTCGCCGCGGCGCCCATGCCCAGGACCTGCTGCATGTACAGGGACACGAAGTAGAACGCCCCGAACTGCCCGGCCGCGGCCAGGAACACCAGCACGTTCGCGCCGGCGACCCAGCGGTTGCGCAGCAGGCCCAGGCGCAGCAGGGGCGTGGCGGCCCTCGCCTCGGCGAGGACGAAGGCGGCGAGCAGTACGGCCGCGGCGGCGAGGGTCGTCCACGTGACCGGGGATCGCCAGCCAAGGGTGTCGGTGCGGACGACACCGAGCACCAGCAGCCCGACTCCACCTGTCGCCAGGACGGCGCCCGGGGTGTCCAGCCTCTCGCGCCGGGCGGGCGCCGCGTCGGCGGCCACTCCCGCGAGGACCAGCGCGAGAGCCACCGCGACGACGGGCAGGTTGACCAGCATGACCCAGCGCCAGCCCGCGTACTCGGTCAGCAGTCCACCGGCCAGCACGCCCAGCGCGCCGCCCGCGGCGTTCACCGCGCTCCACACCCCCAACGCCCGGACGCGCCGGGGGCCTTCGGGGAAGGTGGTGGTGAGCATCGCCAGCGCGGCAGGCGCGGCCGCGGCGGCGCCCAGGCCCTGCCCGGCGCGAGCGGCGATCAGGTGCCAGGGCTCCTGGGCCAGCCCGCCCGCCAGCGAGCACAACCCGAAGGCGGTCAGCCCCAGCACGAACATCCGGCGCCGGCCGTACAGGTCGCAGGCGCGTCCGCCCAGCAGCAGGAACCCGCCGAACGCGAGCGCGTACACGTGCACGACCCACGACAGGTCCAGCGGCGCGAATCCCAGCGCCGTGCGGATCGCGGGTAACGCCACGTTGACCACGGACATGTCCAGGGCGACGACGAACTGGGCGACGGCGGCTGCCGCCAGCACCACTCCGGGCCTCCCGCGAGAGTTTCTATACATGTAAGAAAACTTAGCGCCGGGGTCTGCCGCTGTCGACACCTGGGGAATGATGGGGGGCATGCCGCAACCGTCCGCACCGCGCAGAACCCCGGGCCGACCTCCCCGCATCTCTCGCGAGGAGATCATCGAGACGGCCCGCCGGATCGTGGAGGAAGGAGGCGTGGACCGGCTGACCATGCGGCGGCTGGCCACGGAGGTCGGCAGTACCCCGATGGCGCTCTACCACCACGTCCGCGACAAGGAGGAACTCCTCGTCCTTCTGCTGGACGACTACGCCTCCCGGGCCCTGCGCCGACCCGAACTGCCCGCCCACCCCCGCGAGCGGATCATCGCCGCCACCACCGCGATCCACGAGGCGCTCGCCGCCTGCCCCTGGATCGTGGAGGTGTTGACCGCCGACGACCTGATGTCCACATCCGCCCTGTGGTTCGTCGAGCAGATCGTCGACGGCCTGGTCGCGTGCGGTCTTCCCCTCGACCGGGCGGTGCACGGTTACCGTGCGATCTGGTACTACACCGCCGGGGAGATCGTGGTCAGGGCGACGGCGGCCCGGCGGCGCGCGGACGACGACCGGGCGACCTACCGGGAGCGGGTCTTCGCCGCTCTCGACCCGAGCGAGCTGCCCCGCCTGACGCAGGCCGCGGACCGCTGGGCCCCGCTGACCGCCGAGGACACCTACCAGGACGGGCTACGGGCCCTGGTGGACGGCCTCCTCGCTACCCGCTGACGGACCGCTGCCGCCGATGAACGCGTCAAGTCCTGCGCCGCTGACGGTCCTGTCAACACACCAGCGCCGCGAAAGGTGCCGGCGATGGCCCGTTTCGCGACGCCGGCGACGGCGTACGGAAGCGGGCCCAGGGCCCCCGCCCCATCTCCGTCCTGCCCGAGGGCCCCGGCCGCGCCCTCGACCGCCTCACCAGCCGCAGCGCACGTCGGCGGTTCGGGCATTTCGCCCATGCCGGGCGCACGGGCGGGTAGGCGCCCGCGCATGGACACGACTCACGCACAGGAACTGGCCCTCGTCACCGGCGCGTCGAGCGGCATCGGATACCAGCTGGCCAGGCAGTTCGCAGAGCACGGCTTCGATCTCGTGATCGTCGCCGAGGACGACGGCATCGAGGTCGCGGCACAGGAGCTGCGCGGGTACGGGACGCAGGTACACCCGATCCGCGTGGACCTGGCCGCGCCGACCGGGGTGGAACGGCTGCTGGCGGAGACGAGGGCGCTGCGGCGTCCGGTGACCGCCGCGGCGCTGAACGCCGGGGTCGGCCGGGGCGGCGCGTTCCTGGACACGGACATCGCCGACGAGCAGGAGGTCATCGACCTGAACATCACCTCGACCGTCCGGCTGGTGAAGGGGCTGCTCCCGCCGATGGTCGAGGCGGGATCGGGCAGGCTGCTCATCACCTCCTCCATCGCCTCGACGATGCCCGGCTCCTTCCAGGCCGTCTACAACGCGACGAAGTCCTTCCTCCAGTCCTTCGCCCAGGCGCTGCGCGAAGAGCTCAAGGACACGGGCGTCACGGTGACCTCGCTCATGCCCGGCCCCACCGACACGGACTTCTTCCGGCGCGCCGACATGCTGGACACCCCCGTCGGCCGGTCCGACAAGGACGACCCGGCGCAGGTCGCCGCCCAGGGCTACGAGGCACTCATGGCGGGCAAGGGCAAGCTCGTCGCGGGCTCGCTCAAGACCAAGGCCCAGGGCATGGCCAACCACGTCCTGCCGGACCGGCTCAAGGCCGTCGCACACCGTCGTATGGCGGAACCCAGCAGTCGCTGACGCGGCCTCCGCGGCGGATGGCGTGGTCGGAACCTGCGGCCGAGGCCGCAGACGGGGCGGGCGGCGGAACCGCGGCCGACGACGCGGCCGGGACGTGCGGTCAGGATGCCGTCAGGATCTGGGCCGACAGGTTCTTGATCATGCTCTCGGTCCAGCGGAGCTGGCGCTGCCCGCGCGGTCGGCAGTGCGAGACCAGCGCGTCGAGCCGGGCGTCCCGGGTGGCCGAGGCCGCCTGGGACAGCATCTGCCAGTACGCGCCGTTGCCGGCCACGGCAAGGTGCAGCGCCCGCAGGTCCTCCAGGAGGCGCAGGCCCGGGTCGTCCGGCCCGGGCGCGTCCGCGCCGTCCTGCGCCGCCGAGAGGGACGGCGCCGGGTCGGTCGGCCCGTAGTGGTCGTCCGGGGGGCCGTAGTGGTCGAGGGCCTCGGCCAGGAGCCGGCCGTGCTCGGCCGACCAGTGCGCGAGGTCCGTGGCGACGTGGTGGACCTCGTGCTCCTGCCGGTGGTGCCACGCCATGGCGAGGAACTCCGCGGACAGGTGCCGTTCGCCCCGCTGCAGCGCCTCCAGGACCACCGCGACCCCGTTCACGACCCCACCTCCTCCGCGCCTTCCGCGCTGCTCCCCGCGCCTTCTGTGCTCCCCGTGCCGTCCATACTCCCCGTGCCGTCCATGCCGTTTGCGCCCCCCGCGCCTTCCGACGTGCTTTCCGCGCCGGCCGCGCCTCCTGCTTCGTGCGTCGGATCCGCCTCGTACGACTCCTCGACGAGCGCCGTCCGGCCGCCCTCCGTCGCGGGGGCCGTGCCCGGGCGGGCCGGGGCGGAGGCGGTCGTGGTGGGGGCGGGGGAGGGCCGTCCGGCGCCGCGCTCCAGGAGCGTGAGGCGCGCGGCGGCCGTCTTGAACAGCGGCTGCTTGGACACCGGGTCCCAGTCGGTCACCGTGACCTCGTTGGCCGCCCGCGCGGGCACGCCGTCGGCTGGCCCCGAGCCGGCGGAGGTGTCCCAGTAGCCGTAGTGGAAGGGGACGAACAGCAGCCCACGGCGGATGTCCGTGACGCGCAGGCGTCCGCGGAGGGATCCGCGCGGGTTGCCGACCTCGACCAGGTCGCCCTCCCCGAGGCCGAGCGCCGAGGCGTCGGCGACGGAGATCTCCACCCACACCTCCGGTGCCGCCGCGTTCAGCTGGGGAGCGCGGGCCGTCTTGGTCCGGGTGTGGAAGTGGTAGAGGGTGCGGCCGGTCGTCAGCTGGAAGGGCAGCTCCTCGCCCGAGTCCTCGTGCGGCGGCACGTACTCCGCCGCCCGCAGCAGCGCCTTGCCGTCCGGGTTGAGCTCGCGGTACTCGGCGGACGGGGCCGGGGCCCCGGTGACCAGGTCCTTGCCGTAGCTCTCGCAGGCGTCGGGGTGGGCCCAGGTGACGCCGTCCGTGTACAGCCGCGGCGTCCCGTCCGGGGCCTCTGCGGTGCAGGGCCACTGCACGCCGCTGCCGCCGCGCAGCCGGTCGTACGACAGACCGGTGTAGTCGCAGGGGCGGCCGGCGCTGCACCGCTGCCACGCCTCGAAGGCCGACTCCGGATCGTGCCAGCTGACGAGCGGGCTCCCGTCCTTGTCGCGGAAGTCCATGCGGCGGGCGTAGTCGAGGAAGATGTCGAGGTCCGGCCGCGCCTCGCCGGGCGGATCGACGGCCCGTTCGGAGAGGTGCACGGTGCGGTCGGCGTTGGTGAAGGTGCCGGTCTTCTCTCCCCAGGTGGCGGCCGGCAGGACGACGTCGGCGAGCTGGGCGGTCTCGGTGAGGAACAGGTCCTGGACGACCACGAACAGCCCCTCGCTTGCCAGGACGTCGCGGACCCGGGAGAGCTCGGGAAGGGAGACGGCCGGGTTGGTGCCGCTGATCCACAGCATCCGCAGCGAGCCCTGCTCGGCGTAGCGGAACATCTGCATCGCGTGGGTCGGCGGGGCGTAGTGGGGGATCGTGTCGGGCTCGACGTTCCACACCTCGGCCAGGTCCGCGACGTGCTCCTCGTTCGCCCAGTTGCGGAAGCCGGGCAGGTCGCCGTCGGCGCCGCACTCGCGGGTGTTCTGGGCCGTGGGCTGCCCGTTCATCTGCAGCACGCCCGCGCCGGGCCGGCCGAGCATCCCGCGGATCAGGTGCAGGTTGTTGACCTGGACGGCCGCGGCGGTGGCCTGATGGGACTGGTAGACGCCCTGCAGCACGGTGGACAGCAGGCGGTCCGCCGTCCCCAGCACCTCCGCCGCCTCCCGGATCCGGGCCGCGGGCACGTCGCAACGGGACGCCGCCCACTCGGGGGTGCATTCCGCGACGGCCCGCTCGAGGTCCTCGAAGCCGACCGTGTGCCGCTCGACGTACCCGTGGTCGACGTGACCGGCCCGGATGATCTCGTGCAGGAGGGCGTTGAGCAGCGCCACGTTCGTACCGATCCGGGGCGCCAGGTGCACCGTCGCCCGGCGGGCGACCGGGGTGGGCCGGGGGTCGACGCATACCAGTTGGGGCGGATCGGCGCCCTCGAGCCGGTCGAGCACCCGCATCCACTGCACCGGCTGCGACTCGGCGAGGTTGTGCCCGAAGAGGGCGATGACGTCGGCGTGGTCGATGTCGTCGTAGCTGCCGGGCTGCCCGTCGGAGCCGAACGACTGCTTCAGGGCCTCGGCCGCGGTCGAGGTGCAGAGGCGGGTGTTGCCGTCGAGGTGCGGGGTGCCGACGCCGGCCCGGGCCAGGACCGCGAGCGTGTAGTACTCCTCCAGGAACAGCTGCCCGGAGGTGTAGAAGCCGATCGAACCGGGCCCGTGCTCGTCGAGCAGCGTGCGGGAGCGGGCCGCGACGAGGTCCAGGGCCGTGTCCCAGTCGGTCGGTACGAGCCGCCCGTCCCGGCGCACCAGCGGACGGCGGAGCCGGTCGGCCGAGGCGTTGGCCTGCCACCCGAAGGCGTCCTTGGGGCCCAGCCGGCCCCGGTTGACGCGGTCGACGACCCGCCCCCGTACGCCGACCATCGTGCCGTCCTTCACGGCGATGTCCATGGCGTCACCGTCGGAGTGCAGGATCGACGCCGTCTGCACCCACCGCTCGACCTCGTCCTCGCGGACCCCCTCGGCGAGACGGAGATCCTGTCGCGTGGGCCATTCCCCACCCCGCCCGTACGGCGTCCGGCTCCCCCAGGGTCGTGCGATCCGGTCCACCGAGGCCCTCACGGGCACCTCCAGGCTCTCGAGAGAGGGTTCCCCGCCTCCTACCGCCGCCCGGATGGAGGGACGAAGGGCGGGCGGCGGCTTCACGGGACGCTGCCCGGCGGCTGCCCGCGGGGAGCGGGTTCATGCGCGGATCGGGGAGAAAGCGACAGGGTGGTGGGGGTGAGTGGGGCTCGGTGAGGGGGCGGGCGGGGCCGTACGGGCGGCCGTCGCATGACGCCCAGTGCGCCGTACGGGCGGGCCGTCGCATGACTCCCGCCCCGAGGGGTACGCGCGGGCGAGACAGCGCCCGCCGGGGCCGCCCGGCGTCCGCCGGCACCGGGCCCGGCCTTTCGGACCCGGCTCCCGACGACCGGCGGACGCCGTCGTGGCGGCTTGGCGTCGTGGCGGTCCGGCGTCGTGGCGGTCCGGCGTCGTGGCGGTCCGGCGTCCGTGCGTGGCACGACGTCCGTTTCCAGGGAGGTGGCCGTGGCCGTGACCGGTCCCGGCGGCGCGGAATCCGAGAGGCCGTCCGCCGTCGGCTCGACGCCTGGGAGTACGTCCTCCTCCGGCCCGCAGGCTGCCGGCACGTCTCCCTCCGGCCCGCAGGCCGCCGGAGCTCCGCCTTCCAGCCCGCAGGCCGCCGGCCCGCCAGCCGCCGGAACACCGTCCTCCGGTCCGCCCTCCTTCGGCGTCGAGGAGGAGTACTTCCTCGTCGACCCCGCGTCGGGCCGCATCGTGGACGCCGCCGAACGCGTGCTCGCGCGGGCACGGGCGGAACCGGGCGCCGGTGATGCCGTGACCGGTGAGTTCACCCGCTACCAGGTCGAGGTGCGCACCCCGCCGTGCACCACCAGCGGCGAACTGCGGGCGGCCCTCGCGGAGTTGCGCCGGTCCACCGCACGCGCCGCGCGCGCGGAGGGGCTGCGGCTGTGCGCGTCCGGCACCCCGGTCCTCGGCGAGCCGACGCCCGACGCGATCGGCGCCCACCCCCGCTACCGGGCCGGTCTCGCCCAATACCGGTCGATGATGCGGGACTTCACGCTCTGCGCCCAGCACGTCCACGTGCACTGCCCGGACCGCGAACGGGCGGTCCTCGTCGGCAACCACCTGCGGCCGGTGCTGCCCGGACTCGTCGCCCTCAGCGCCAACTCGCCGTACCACGCCGGCCACGACACCGACTACGCGAGCTGGCGGGCCGCCGTGCGGCAGCGCTTCCCCTGCCTGGGCCCGCCGCCGTACGCGGTCTCGCTCGCACAGAGCCGCCAACAGGCCGAGGTGATCGCGGCGGCGGGCGCGATGCTGGACCCGGCCCTGCCGTTCTGGGACGTCCGGCCGAATCCCCGGTTCCCGACCGTGGAGGTCCGCTGCCCGGACGTCGCCGCCGAACTGGAGGACGCGGTCGCCATGGCCGCGCTCGTACGCGCCCTCGTGACGGTCGCGGACCGGAGGGCGGCCCGAGGCGATCCCGGACCGCGGGTCGGGGCGGAGGAGCTGAGGGCGGCCTACTGGCAGGCCGCGCGGGACGGCACGGCGGGGGAGGCGGTGGATCTGGCCACCGGCCGCACCGTGCCGGGCTTCGAACCGGTCCTGGGGCTGCTCGCGCGGGTGCGGGAGACCTTGGAAGCGACGGGCGACTGGGATCTGGTCAGGGTGCGGGTACGGCGGGTCCTGGCCGGCGGCGCGGGCGCCGAGGCGCAGCGCCGGGCGGCGGGGAAGGTCGGGCTGTCCGGACTGGTCCGCGCGCTCGCGGACGCGACGGAGCTCGGCGCGCCGGAGGACGCGGCGGCGGGTGCGCCGGGGGAGGGGCGGGAGGGGCCGCCGAGGAGCGCCGTCGCCGAGGGGGCCGGCGGAGCGGCCACGTGGCGTAAGCGGGGTTGAGCGGCCGATCGGACGACCGGCCGGGCGGGGGGCGGGGCGGTCCCTAGCGGGGTGGAGCGGCCGCGTGGCGGAAACCGGGCGGAGCGGCCGCTTGGACAGGCACGGCCGACGTTGACGACCCGGTGGCCGACCTCAGGCCGGCTTGCGCCACACGGAGACGTGCTTCGCCGAGTCCTGGGTGAACGGAGACCCGTCCCAGTCCGCAACCCGACGTTCGAGGTCGAGCCCAGCGATCCGCGCCATCAGGTCGAGCTCCGCCGGCCAGGCGTACCGGTGCCGGGAGTTTCCCCGGCGGTAGCGGCCGTCGTCGCCGTCGCGAGTGAAGTGGTGCGAGACGAGCATCTGCTCGACCAGGTCGAAGGTGTCGAAGCCGAGATGCCGCTCGGAGACGTCGAACGGCACCGCGACCTGGCCGGGCGGCAGGAGCCGCAGCGGCGGCACACCCAGCTCGATGACGAACCGACCGCCGGGCTCCAGATGCCGTGCGGCGTTGCGGAAGCACTCGACCTGCTCGTCCTGCGTGAGCAGGTTCGTGATGGTGTTGTAGACGAGGTAGACCAGGGTGAATCCGCCGGGAACGACGGTGGTGGCCATGTCGCCGATGACAACCGGGAGGGTGTCCTCGTCGACCTTGCGCCGCAGCACCGCTGCCATGTGTTCGGACAGTTCGATGCCCACCACCGGCACGCCGCGTTCCCGGAGCGGGACTCCCACCCGTCCGGTTCCGATGGCGAACTCCAGCGCCCGGCCGTCTCCGGCGAGCTCGGCGAGGAAGGCGAGGGTCGGTCCGAGAACGGCAGCCGAGGACAATTCGGCCTCCTCGGCGTCGTAGCGGTCGGCGGTTGCGCGGGTCCACAGTTCACTACTTGTCACGGATGGCCACTGTGCCGGGTGCCGAGGGGCGCTGTCGACGCATTTGCCTTCTCCGCGGCTCAGCGAGCACAGCCCGTCGCCGGCGGCGCGGGGAAGCGGGGCAGGAGCGGAGCGGCAGGAAGGAGACGCGCGAGAACCGTGCAGGAACGACAGGCGCGACGACCGTGCCGGCGACGCGATCGCGGACGGGCGGTCAGCGGGCTACGAGCCGCGCGAGACCCGGGGCCACGAGCCGGACGAGACGCCGGGCGACAAGCCGGACGAGCCCCCAGCCGAGGAACCAGGCGACACGCCAGGCAGCGCGGCGGGTGGGACGCCAGGCCATGAGCCGCGCGAGGACCCGGGCCGTGAGCCGGGCAAGAGGCCAGGCGACGAACCGGGTGAAAGGCCAGGCCACGAGCCGGGCGAGACCCCAGGCCATGGCGAGCTCACGGCTCCGCCAGCGTGATGACCAGCACGTCACGGTGCGCCGGCTGCCCCGTGGCCCGCGGCCACACCGCCGACACCTCGTGAAGGGTGCTGCGGTCGTCCCCGAGGAGCAGGGTCCCCGGCTGTTCCAGGACGGTGCTGAACAGCGGCGTCCCGTCGGGGTGATAGACGGCGCTCTCGCCGCCGACCGCGTTGCGCCGGTCGACCAGCAGCGAGGAGACCAGCGTGACGCCGTCGCGGTGCACGCCCTCGGGTGTCGGTTCGCCGGACCGGCCCGCGGTCGCCACGATCCGGAACGGATGGATCTTGACGGTCCACTCCGGCGGATCGGCCAGCACCGCCGCCGCCTCGGCGAGCAGTGAGAGCAGGCGCGCGAGCACGGGATCGGCCGCGAAGGCCTCGGTGAGCGGCGCGAAGTGCCGCTCCTCCCCGATGTAGAGGGGATTCGTGTTGCCCGGCTGCACGAACGCGTCGTGCGGTCGGGACCGCCACTCGCCGGAGCGCCGCAGGCCCATGTGGCCGTAGCGGCGCAGCCGTACGGTGCCCGAGGACCGCAGGTACGGGTCGGGGAGGAGTTCGTCCCAGTGCCGGTCGAACGCCGCCCATTGCTCCGGCCCGGTGCCGAGCTGCCGGGCGGTCTCGTCGGCCGGGATCAGACACACACCCGGGTCGGTCAACTGCCGCGTGAAAGATGCCAGATCGGTCATGCCCGGGCGAGTGCCCGGCTGTCCTCCCGGCATGCACGGACGGCCGGGCGACGAGCCCCGGTGCGTTGACGTGGCCGGACGGCCCGGCTGCACGGGCGGTACGGTCCGGACCGGCGGACCGGCGGACCGGCGGAGGGACGAACGAACGGACGGACGGACGGTACGGTCCCAGACGCACGAACGGGCCGCAGAGACCCGGGCCACTCGACCGGCGCCACGGCCCGCCCGACGAAACGGGCGCTACGCCCCGGCGACGTAAGGGGCGCTACCCCCCCGGGCGGCGAAACGGGCCCTACGCCCCGGGCGATGTAAGGGGCCCTATGCCCCGCCCGACGAAACGGGCGCTACGGCCCGCGCGCTCCGGGCGGCCCGCGCGGCCGGCGCCGTCCGCGCTGCCCGCCCGGGCCCCGTGGTTGAGCTCCCCCTCACCGGGCACTCGCACCGTCGGGTGCGCGCACCCGAGAGAGCCGTCGCCCGGTCTTCCCCCCTCCGGGCGGCGGTGCCCGCTGTCCGGGCCGGGGCCCGGCGCGGACGCCGCCGGCCGCGCGAGGTGGCCCGCCGCGCGGTCAGTCCTCGCCCCGGACGATATTCCGTTCCTGTTCCGTGTCGTCCCGCTCCTCGGGGCCGGGCGCCCACTCCTCCGGGGCGGCGACGGCGGGGGTGCAGGTACACAGCGTGGTGTCGTGCCAGAAGATCTCGGCGGCGGTTGGGGTGTCGATCCGCGTGTTCATCGCGGCCATCTCCTCGGTTCGAGCCCGGCCGTGCGGCCAAGGGCTGTGCTGCGCCTACCCGCGACCGCCGTCGCTGAGTCGTCATGGTGCGGCATTCGTTCTAATTGCTTCGGTTTTCTACCATTTCGCCGAGAAGAGAACGCATACGAGGAGTAGCGTTGCTCGGTGCGGGTAGCAGCCGGACCGATATAGGCCGAATGACCGGAACAGCCGATTGACCCGATTTCCCGGTAGTCGCTCCCGATTCTCCGGTAGTCGCTCCCTCCCCGTTCCTTCACGGATTCTTCCCACCCGCCGTCTTTCGCACGGAGGAGATGTCCCATGGCCATGTCCCCTGCGCCTCGCTGGGAACACGCCCTCGTGACCGGGGGATCCGGTTTCGTGGGATCCCACCTCTGCGCCGCGCTGCTCGCCGACGGAACGGACGTGACCTGCGTCGACGATTTCAGTACCGGCCGTCGTGCCAATGTCGAGGGCCTGCTCGGCCACCCCGGGTTCCGCCTGCAGGAGGCCGACGTCCGTCGGCCCTTCACGGTGGACCGGCCCCCGGACCTGGTGCTGCACTTCGCCTCACCCGCGTCCCCGGCCGACTATCTGCGCCTTCCCCTGCACACCCTGGAGACCGGCAGCCTCGGCACCCGCAACGCCCTGGCCCTCGCCCATGCCCACGGCGCGCGTTTCGTGCTCGCCTCGACCTCCGAGGTCTACGGCGACCCGGAGGAGCACCCGCAGAGCGAGCGGTACTGGGGCCGGGTGAACCCGATCGGCCCGCGCAGCGTCTACGACGAGGCGAAACGTTTCGGCGAAGCGCTGACCGCCGCTTCCGCCCGCGCACGCGGGACGGACACCGCGATCGTGCGGCTCTTCAACACGTACGGCCCCCGGATGCGGGGTTACGACGGACGGGCGGTGCCCACGTTCATCCGGCAGGCACTGGCCGGCGAGCCGCTGACCGTGAGCGGCGACGGACGGCAGACCCGTTCGCTCTGCTACGTCTCGGACACCGTCCGCGGCGTGCTGGCCGCGGCCGCGCACGGCATGCGCGGTCCCGTGAACATCGGCAACCCCGCCGAGATCACCATGCTGGAGCTGGCGCGCTGGATCGCCCGCCTCACCGGCTCGGCCTCCACGATCCGCTTCGTGGAACGACCCGTCGACGACCCCGCCGTCCGCTGCCCGGACATCACCCTGGCCCGCGACAAGCTGCAATGGCGCCCGCTCGTGGACGCCGAACAGGGCCTGCGCCGGACGATCGACTGGTTCCGGGAGGCGGACAGCGAAACCGGCGAAGCGGCGAGCGGGGAGGAGCCCGTTCCGCCCGGGACAGAGGTCACCGCGGCCGACCACGCCACGGACGTCGACGCCATCGACGCCATCGACGACTCCGACGCCACCGACGGCACGTACGTCACCGACGTCAACGCCCGTGGCGGCGCCGTCGATCCGTCCGAGCGGCCCGGCTGAGCCGGCCGGTCGCGCCTCCGTCTCCGCGGCCTCCGCCGCCCCCACCGGAAGGCCCCCCCATGCGAGTTCTCGGCATCAACGCCCTCTTCCACGACCCCGCTGCCGCCCTGGTCGTCGACGGCGTCACCGTCGCCGCCGCCGAGGAGGAGCGCTTCTCGCGGAGGAAGCACGGCAAACGACCCGTGCCCTTCTCCGCGTGGGAACTGCCCGAGCGGTCCGCCCACTGGTGCCTGGAGCGGGCCGGACTGCGGCCCGCCGACCTCGACCTGGTCACGTACTCGTACGATCCCGAACTGGCCTGCTCCGCCGAGGCCTTGGGGCTCGACGACCCCTGGGACGACCTGCGTCAGGCCTATGCCCGGCACGCCCCCGGCTTCCTCGCCACCGCGCTCCCCGGCCTCGACCCGGAGGACGTCCGGTTCGTCGGCCACCACATGGCGCACGCCGCCTCGGCCGCGTACGCCGCCGAGGGCGCCGAGACCTCCTCCGTACTCGTGCTGGACGGACGCGGCGAACGCTCCTCCCACCTGGCGGCCCGCCGACTCGGCGACCACCTGGAACCGCTGCGGGCCCAACTGCTGCCCGAATCCCTGGGCCTGGTCTACGAGGAGCTCACCCAGCACCTCGGATTCCTGCGCTCCTCCGACGAGTTCAAGGTGATGGCGCTCGCCTCGCACGGCCGCCCGCGGATGGCCGCCGAGATAAGCCGTTACGTGCACCCCACCGGCGACGGCGGGTTCCGGGCGCACGGCGTGCCCTGGTCCGAGCTCTGCCCGCCGCGCGCCGCCGACGCGCCCTGGACCGCCGCCCACGCGGACCTGGCCGCCAGCGCCCAGTACGTCCTGGAGGAGACCCTGCTCGACCTCGTCCGCTGGCTGCACGGCCGCACGCACGACGAACTGCTCACCCTGGCCGGTGGCGTCGCCCTCAACTGCGTGGCCAACTCCCGTATCGCGCGCGAGGGACCGTTCTCCCGGGTGTGGGTGCAGCCCGCCGCCGGGGACGCCGGAACGGCGCTCGGCGCGGCCCTCCTGGCGTCGGCGGAGGCGGGCGAGGAGCCGGTGCCGATGCCCGGCGCCGCGCTCGGGCGCGAGTGGTCGGACGCCGAGCTCGCCGGGCACCTCAAGACGGCCGCCGTCCCGTTCGAGCGACCCCCCGACATCGCGGCGACCGTGGCCGAGACCCTGGCCGCGAACGGAGTCGTGGCCTGGTTCCAGGGCCGCTCCGAATACGGCCCGCGCGCGCTCGGGCACCGCTCGCTGCTCGCCCACCCGGGACACGCGGGCAACCTGGAGCGCCTCAACGACATCAAGGGCCGCGAGCAGTTCCGGCCGGTCGCCCCGATGGTCCTGACGGAACGGTCCGGGGACATCTTCGACGGCCCGCTGCCCAGTCCCTACATGCTCTTCGTGCACGACGTGGCAGCGCCCTGGCGCGACCGGATCCCGGCCGTCGTGCACGTCGACGGCACCGCGCGGATCCAGACCGTCGACCGGCGTCACGAGCCGCTCGTGGCCCGGATGCTGGAGGAGTTCGAGCGGCGGACGGGACTGCCGGTCGTGGTCAACACCAGTCTCAACACGGCCGGCCGGCCCATGGTGGACGAACCCCGGGACGCCCTGGAGTGCTTCGGGTCGACCCCTGTCGACCTGCTCGCGATCGGCCCCTTCGCCGTCCGCAGGAGCGACATGTTCCACGCGGGCGGGCACGGGGTGAACGGGGCGAGCAGTGCGGGCAGTACGAGCAGTGCGGGCAGCGGGAGCGGCGCGAACGGCCTGAACGGCGGTACGGACGCGGGCGGTTCGGACGGCCCGGGCGGCGCGGGGGAACCGCGTGACGCGAGCGGCGCCACGGGCAGTGCCGACGGCGGCCTGCGCGGCGGCCCGCGCGGCGGTCTGCCCGACGACGGCGAGAGCGTCGGTCGTGGGGGGTGTGTCCGATGAACACGGCACCGGTCCCCGAGCGTCGCCTCCATCCCGCCGCGCCCCGTTACGCGGTGGTCGTGCCGACCGTCGGCCGGCCCAGCCTCCAGAGCTGCCTCACGGCTCTCGCCCTGGCTACCGAGGACGTGCCCCCGGCCCGGGTGGTCGTCGTGCACGACCGGCCGGGAGCGGACGGCGCCGTGCCCGAGCTGCCGCTGCCGGACGCCCTGCGCGGGATCACCACCGTGGTCGCGGGTCCCGCGCGCGGACCGGCCGCGGCGCGGAACACGGGCGCCCGGCTGGCCGGGGACGCGGAGTGGATCGTCTTCCTCGACGACGACGTCGTCCCCTCCCCGTACTGGGGCGCGGAACTCGCGCAGGACCTGGCGGGCCGGCCGGACGGGGTCGCCGCCGTGGCGGCCCGGATCGACGTGCCGCTGTCCGAAGGGCGGCGCCCCACCGACGCCGAACGGAACACCGCCGCGCTGGCCACCGCCCGCTGGATCACCGCGGACATGGCCGTACGGCCGGCCGCCCTGCGCCGGGTGGGCGGCTTCGACGAGCGCTTCCGCCACGCCTTCCGGGAGGACGCCGACCTCGCCCTGCGGCTCCTCGAGGACGGCTGGTCACTGGCCCAGGGCAGCCGCCGTACCGCCCACCCGCCCCGGCAGGGCGGCCGCTGGCTGCCGGTCCGCCAGCAGTCGGGCAACGGCGACGACGTGCTGATGCGCCGCCTGCACGGTCCGGACTGGCGGGACCGCGCCGGCGCCCCGGCCGGGCGCCTGCCGCGCCACCGCGCGATCACGGTCGCCGGCCTCGCCGCGCTCGGCTGCGCCTTGACCGGCCGGCACCGGGCCGCCGCGCTGTGCGGCGCGCTCTGGTGCGCGGGCACGGCCGAGTTCACCCTCGCCAGGGTGCTGCCCGGCCCGCGCACGCGGACGGAGGTGCTCGACATGGTCCTCACCAGTGCCGTCATCCCGCCGGCGGCGACCTGGCACTGGCTGCGCGGCCTCGTCGCGCACCGCGCCGCGCGCCCCCTCCCACCGTCCCCGGCACCGGCCGCCGCCGCACCCGCCGCCGCACCGGTCCCCGGCACATGGCGAGAGGCGAGGACATGAACCACGACCTGCGCCACGACGCGATGCACGCCACCCACCACGACGCGCGCCACGACCCGACGCACGCCACGCACCACGACCTGCGCCACGACCCGCAGCACGCCGCGCACCACGCCGTGCGCCACGAGACGGACGGCGGCACGAGCGCCGACGGCCGGGCCGACGAGCGCGCCGAGACGTCCATGCGCCCCTGGCTGTTCCGCGGGCGGCCGGGCACCGTCGGGACGGCCGTCTGGCGGGCGTCCCACGGCGAAGGCCCCGACGCCGTGCTGTTCGACCGGGACGGCACCCTCATCGTGGACGTCCCCTACAACGGCGATCCCCGACGCGTACTGCCCTTCCCCGGTGCCTGGGAGGCGCTGGCCCGGCTGCGCGCCCTCGGGATCGCCGTGGGAGTGGTGAGCAACCAGTCCGGCGTCGCCCGCGGATACCTGACCCGCCGCCAGGTCCAGGCCGTGCACCACCGCGTGAGCCTGCTGCTCGGCCCCTTCGGCGTCTGGGCCGTGTGCCCGCACGGTCCCGAGGACGGCTGCGGCTGCCGCAAGCCCGCCCCGGGGCTCGTGCTCGCCGCCTGCGCCCGGCTCGGCGCCCGCCCCTCCCACACGTTCGTCATCGGCGACATCGGCAGCGACATGGGCGCCGCACGCGCGGCGGGCGCGCACGGCGTGCTCGTGCCGACCCCGGCCACCCTCCCGGCCGAGATCGCCGCGGCGCCCCGCACGGCCCCCGACCTCCGCGCGGCCGTCCGGATCGCGCTCGAAACGCCGCTCCCGGGGTCGCTCCCCGCGCCCGCCGGCGCCCGCTCCGGCCGGGCCCGCCCCGCCGCACCCGTGCGGCGGCTCACGGGCGGTGCGCGATGAGGACCGGCCCCCGCACCCTCGTCGTGCGGCTCGACAGCGTCGGCGACGTGCTGCTCGCCGGGCCCGCCGTCCGCGCGGTGGCGGCCGGGTCCTCCTGGACGGCGATGCTGTGCGGTCCCCGGGGCGCGGCGGCCGCGCGGCTGCTGCCCGGCGTCGACGAGGTGCTCGAGTACGACGCGCCGTGGGTGGGCCTCGACGCGCCGCCGGTCTCGCCCGCCGTGTGCGACCGGCTCGTCAGGACCCTGGCCGCCCGCCGGTTCGACCGCGCGCTCGTCCTCGTCTCGTACCACCAGAGCCCGCTGCCGATCGCGCTGCTGCTCCGCCTGGCCGGGGTGGCCTGGATAGGCGCCGACAGCGAGGACTACCCGGGCACCCTGCTCGACCTGCGGCACCGCCGCGACCCCGGCCGGCACGAGGTGGAGGCCGCGCTCGATCTGGCCCGAGCGGCCGGCTTCACGCTCCCGCCGGGCGACGACGGAGGCCTGCGCGTGACGTCCGTCCCGTCGGACGCCGCGCCTTTGCCGGACCGGCCCCCGGACGCCCCCGTCCCGTACGGCGCCACGAGCATCCCCGCCGTGCCGCCCGGCGGCTCGACGGACGCCCTGAGCACCGCAGGCCGCCCCGCGGCGCCCCCTGCGCCCTGCGAGGAGGCTCCCCACCCGTCGGACGCGCGGGGCGCCATGGACCTGACGCGGCTGACCGGCCCCGGCCCGTACGTCGTGCTGCACCCCGGTGCGGCGGTCCCCGCCCGCGCGTGGAGCCCCGCGCGGGCGGCCCGGGCGGTGGCGGCCCTGCACGCGGCGGGGTACCGGGTGGTGGTGACCGGCTCCGCCGCGGAACAGGGCATGACCGCGCTGGTCGCCGGTCGCTACGGGATCGACCTCGGGGGAGCCACCACCGGCCTGGGCGAGCTGTCGAGCGTCCTCGCCCGGGCCGGGGCCGTCGTCACCGGCAACACGGGCCCCGCCCACCTGGCCGCCGCCGTGCGGACCCCGGTGGTGTGCCTGTTCGCGCCGGTGGTCCCGGCCGAGCGCTGGCGCCCGTACGGCGTCCCGCACGTCCTGCTCGGCGACCAGCGCGCACCGTGCGCGCTGACCCGGGCCCGGGCCTGCCCCGTGCCCGGGCACCCGTGCCTCGACGCGGTCGGCGACGACGAGGTGGTGGCGGCGGTGACCGCGCTCCTGCGCCGCCGTCCCGCCGCCGCGCCCGAGCCGACTCCCGCGCCACCGCCCACGCCCACCTCCACGCCCACATCCACGTCCACGTCCACATCCATATCCACGCCCGCGCCCGCGAGAGGAGGGACGAGCTCATGAATATCCTGCTGTGGCACGTCCACGGATCATGGACGACGGCCTTCGTCCAGGGCCCGCACACCTACCTGGTACCGGTCACCCCGGACCGTGGACCCGACGGGCGGGGCCGGGCGCGGACGTTCTCCTGGCCCGCCGCTGTACTCGAAATGCCCCCGGAGTCGCTCCGCGACGCGCCCGTCGACCTGGTCGTGCTGCAACGCCCCCACGAGGAGGAGCTGGCGACCCGCTGGCTGGGCGGACGGCGGCCCGGCCGGGACGTGCCCGCCGTGTACGTGGAGCACAACACCCCGCGCGGCGACGTACCGGTGACGCGGCATCCCGTGGCCGACCGCGCCGATCTCACCCTCGTGCACGTCACGCATTTCAACCGGCTGATGTGGGACAACGGCAGCACCCGCGCCGTCGTCGTCGAACACGGCGTCGTCGACCCGGGGCACGGCTACACCGGCCGGCTGCCGCGCGCGGCCGTCGTCGTCAACGAGCCGGTGCGGCGCGGCCGTTTCGTCGGTACGGACCTGCTGCCCGCCCTGGCACGGGAAACGCCGCTGGACGTCTTCGGCATGAAGACGGAGGGGCTCGCCGCCCACCTCGGGCTGCCCGAGGACCGCTGCCACACGGAGGAACTGCCGCAGGACGGGCTGCATGCCGCCATGGCGCAGCGCCGGCTCTACCTGCACCCCGTGCGCTGGACCTCGCTGGGCCTGTCCCTGATCGAGGCGATGCTCCTCGGCATGCCGGTCGTCGCCCTGGCGACCACGGAAGCCGTCGAGGCGGTCCCCGCCGGCGCCGGAACCCTGTCGACCCGTCCGGAGGAACTGGCCCGGGCGGCCCGCCGTTACCTCGCCGACCCCGCCGCGGCCGCCGCCGACGGCGCCCGGGCCCGGCAGGCGGCACTCGAACACTACGGTCTCAAGCGCTTCCTGGACGACTGGGAGCGCGTCATCGCGGAGGCACGCTCATGACCCTGCCCCGGACTCCCCAGACCACGAGCCCGACCGGGACTCCCCCCAGCGCGAGCCCGGCCCCGACCTCGGGCCCTCCACCGACCACGAGCACGCCCCGGACGGCGTCGGCGAGCACGCCCCGGGCCTCGGCGGCTTCGGCTCGGACCGCGTCCCGGGCCGCCGCTCCGGCCCCGACCCCCGCCGCCGGCACGACCCGTGCGCCGGCTTCGCCCGTGGCGCCGGGCCCCACCGCGGCCCGGAGCCGGGCGCCGGCGCGGGCGCCGAGCCGGGGCGCACCGCGGGGGCCGGGGCGGGCACCCGCCCCGGTGTCCGATCCGGTCGCGGCCTCCGCCTCGGCCGAGCCGCTCGCGATCGCGCTCATCTCCGAGCACGCCAGCCCGCTCGCCGTACTCGGCGGCGTCGACGCCGGCGGGCAGAACGTCCACGTCGCCCAGCTCGCCGGCGCGCTCGCCGACCGCGGGCACCAGGTGACCGTCTACACGCGGCGCGACGACGCCGCCCTGGACGTGACGGTGCCGCTGCGGCCGGGCGTGCTCGTCCACCACGTGCCCGCCGGGCCCCCGGAGGCGCTGCCCAAGGACGACCTCCTGCCCCACATGCCGGCGTTCGCGCGCCATCTCGCCGATCAGTGGCAGTCGGAGCGCCCGGACGTGGTCCACGCGCACTTCTGGATGTCCGGCCTGGCCGGCCTGTGGGCGACGGAGGGGAGCGGCATCCCCTTCCTGCAGACGTATCACGCCCTCGGCACCGTGAAGCGCCGTCACCAGGGCGCCGCCGACACCAGTCCGCCCGACCGCATCTCCTCCGAGCGGTACGTCGGACTCGGCTGCGACCGGATCGTCGCCACCTGCCGGGACGAGGTCGAGGAACTCGCCGCCATGGGGATCCCCCGTGCCAAGACCGACATCGTGCCCTGCGGGGTCGACCCGGCCGTGTTCCGGCCGGACGGACCGGCCGCGCCCCGCGGCCCGTACCGCCACCGGCTGCTGCACCTGGGCCGACTGGTGCCGCGCAAGGGCGCCGCCGTCTCGGTGGCGGCCCTCGGACAACTCCCCGGCGCCGAACTCGTCGTCGCCGGCGGCCCACCGCCCGACGCGCTCGACGCCGACCCCGAGGTACGGCGGCTGCGCGCCTTCGCGGCGGAGCTCGGCGTCGCCGACCGGGTGCGGTTCACCGGGGCCGTGCCGCCGGCCTCCGTGCCCGCGCTGATGCGGAGCGCCGACGTGGTCCTGTGTCCCGCCGACTACGAGCCGTTCGGCATCGTGCCGCTGGAGGCCATGGCCTGCGGCCGGCCCCTCGTGGCCAGCGCGGTCGGCGGCCAGCTCGACTCGGTCGTCCACGGGGTGACCGGACTGCACGTGCCGCCGGCGCAGCCCCGGCTGCTGGCCGGGGCCGTCCGGCTGCTGCTCGCCGACCCCGCGCTGCGCGCCCAGTACGGCAGGGCCGCCCGTCAGCGGGTCCTCGACCGCTTCTCCTGGGCCCGCGTCGCGGCGGCCACGGAGGACTCCTACCGGGCGGTGTCGGCAGCCGCGCACGCGCCCCGGCCGGCCGGGGCCCGCTGACCGGTCCGTCCGGCACTCCACCGCCCCCACCCATGAGGAAGGAGGTGCGGCCCGGCCCCCAGGGTCGGCGGCCGACCCCTCATGAACGAGACCCGGATCCACCTGGAGGCACGCCGGCACTGCCGGTCGCTGTGCCGTGCGGTCGACAGCCTGGAAGGCACGGAGCTGGCACGCCTCGCCCGCTGGGGCGGGCACCTCGCGGACGTCCTCTCCGCCGGCGGCCGGCTGCTGGCCGCCGGCAACGGCGGCAGCGCGGCCGAGGCGCAGCACCTGACGGCGGAGCTCGTCGGCCGTTACCGCGAGGAGCGGCCGGCCTACTCGGCCCTGTCGCTGCACGCCGAGACGTCCAGCGTGACGGCCATCGGCAACGACTACGGCTTCGAGCAGGTCTTCGCCCGCCAGGTCGCCGCGCACGGCCGGAGCGGGGACGTGCTGATGCTGCTCTCGACCTCGGGCCGCAGCGCCAACCTGCTCTCGGCCGCCGTGACGGCCCGCGCCCGGGGCCTCGACGTCTGGGCGCTGACCGGGCCCGCGCCGAACCCGCTGGCGGAGGCCGCGCACGACGCCGTCTGCGTCGACGGGGCGACCACGGCCACCGTGCAGGAGACGCACCTGGTCGCCGTCCACCTGCTGTGCGCGTTCTTCGACGCGTCCCTCGCCGAGGCCCCGGCGGCCGACCGGCCCGTGGCCGCCCACGACGGGACGCCGCACGACGGGATGCCGCCCGACGGGGTGCCGCACACCGGAGTGACCCACAACGGAGTACCGCACGACGGCGTGCGGTCCGCCGCCCTGGGAGGTGCCCAGTGAACCGAGGACCGATCGTCGTCGTGGGCGACCTGCTGCTCGACGAGGACATCGAGGGCACGGCCGACCGTCTCGCGCCGGACGCCCCGGCGCCCGTGGTCGACGTGACGGGCGTACGCCGTCGGGCCGGCGGCGCGGGACTCGCCGCGAGCCTCGCGGCCGGTCTCGCCGCGCGACCCGGCGAGGAGGTCGTCCTCGTGACCGCGCTCGGCACCGACGCGTCCGCCGAGGCGGCCCGCCGGGCGCTGGGCCACCGGGTCCGGGTCGTCGCGCTGCCCCTGCACGGCACACTGCCCGTCAAGACCCGAGTCCTCGTGGGCGGCCGGCCCCTGGTCCGGCTCGACCGCGGCGGCGGCCGGCCCGGGGCGCCCACCGCCGAGGCGCTGGCCGCGATCCGGTCCGCACGCGCCGTCCTCGTCTCCGACTACGGCCGCGGCACCGCCGACGCCCTGCGCCCGGCCCTCGCCGCGGCGGCCCACCGCGTCCCCGTCGTCTGGGACCCCCACCCCCGCGGTGGCCCGCCGGTCCCGGGCACGCGCGTGGCCACCCCGAACGCCAAGGAGGCAGCCGCCTTCACCGCTCCCGCCGACTCCACCCCGACACCGCTCCTCAGCCCGCCCCCCGGTGCCGCCGCCTCCGCCGCCGGCCGCCCGGTGGTCGGCCCGGCCCCGGCCGCCCCCACCTCCCCGGCCGCCTCCCCGCACGGCATCACCGGCCCCGGCACGGCAGGCCCCGTCGCTCCTGCGGCCGGCTCCGTCTCCGAAGCCGCCGCCGGCCTTTTCAAGGCCCACCTGGCCGACACCGCCACCGGCGCCGACCCTGACCGCTCGCCCGGCACGCCGCTTCGCGCGCACGCCGAGCGGGGGGCCGCGCTGGCGGCGCGCTGGGGCGTGGTGCAGGTGGTCGTGACCCTCGGGGCCGAGGGGGCGTTGCTGGCGCGGGCCGGGGCCGGAGCCCCGCTGCTGGTGCCGGCGCCCCGGGTGACCGGAGGCGATCCGTGCGGCGCGGGCGACTGCTTCGCGGCGGCGGTGACCGTGGCGCTGGCGCGCGGGGCCCTGCCCGAGGAGGCGGTGGAGCGGGCGGTGGCGGAGGCCGCCGCGTTCGTCGCCGCCGGCGGCGCCGCGGCCGTGGGGGAGCGGGCGGACGACCCGCGACCCTCGGCCGCCGCCGAGAGCGCCGCACCCGCGACGGTCCGGCGCGCGCCCGACGCCTTCGCCCTCGCCCGCCGGATCCGCGCACGCGGCGGCACCGTCGTCGCCACCGGCGGCTGCTTCGACCTCCTGCACGCGGGCCACGTCGGGCTGCTCGAGCGCGCCGGACGCATCGGCGACTGCCTGATCGTCTGCGTCAACTCCGACGCCTCGGTGGCCCGTCTCAAGGGGCCGGGCCGTCCCCTGACCCCGCTCGCGGACCGCATCCGCGTGCTGGACGCCCTGGGCAGTGTCGACGCCGTCGTCGCGTTCGACGAGGACACCCCGGAGCTTCTCCTCGACCGGCTGCGGCCCGACGTATGGGTCAAGGGCGGCGACTACTCGCCCGACGGCCTTCCCGAGAGCGAGGCGCTGCGGCGCTGGGGCGGGCAGACGGTCGTCCTGCCGTACCTCGACGGCCATTCCACGACGTCCCTCACCCTTCGTGCGGCACAGGCCGCCGCGGCCGGCCCGAGGGACCGATGAGCCCGGCCCCGCCCCCCGCCGCCCCCGGCCGCGGCGACGGCCGGCCGGAGGGCCCGCCGGCCCCGACCGCGCCGAGCTCCCCGGCCCCGACCGCGCCGAGCTCCACCCCACACGGCATCGGCGTCGCGCCCCGTCGACGTCCCCTCGGCGAGAGCCGCCCCGCCGTGCTCGTGCTGCGCGCGCTGGGGCTCGGCGACCTGCTGACCGCCGTACCGGCCCTGCGTGCCCTGCGCCGCGGTCTGCCCGACTTCGAGATCGTGCTGGCCGCGCCCCGGGAGCTCGCGCCGGTCGTCCGGCTCGTCGACTGCGTCGACCGGCTGCTGCCGGTCGCGGGCCGCGAGCGGGAGGTGCCCCCCGCCCTGCCGCGGGCCGCCGCCCGTCCCGCCCTCGCGGTCAATCTGCACGGCCGCGGCCCCGCCAGCCACCGGCTGCTCGCGCGCAGCGCCCCCGGGACGTTGTGGGCCTTCCACCATCCGTCGGTGCCGGAGGTCCCCGGACCGGCCTGGGTGCCCTACGAGCACGAACGACTGCGCTGGTGCCGACTGCTGCGGTGGTACGGGCTCGCCGCCGACCCCGAGGACCTGCGGATCGCCCCGCCCGACGCCCCCGGGCCCGTGGAGGGTCACGCGGGTCCCGTCGTCCTGCACCCCGGGGCGCGGGCGCCCGCCCGCCGCTGGCCGGTGGAACGCTTCGCCGCCGTGGCCCGGGAGGTCCGCCGCGCGGGCCGGCCGGTGGTGGTCACGGCCGGTCCCGGTGAGGCGCCACTGGCCCGGGCCGTCGCGGAACGGGCCGGTCTCGCGCCGTCCGCGCTGGCGGGCGGTCCGCAGGGGCTGCCCGTCGACGAACTGTGCGGCCTGGTCGCCGGCGCGCACTGCGTCGTGGTCGGGGACACCGGCCTCGCGCACCTCGCCACCGCTCTCGGGACGCGCTCGGTGGTGCTGTACGGCCCGGTGTCGCCGGCGCTGTGGGGACCGCCGGCGGCGGACGGCCGGCACACCGCGCTGTGGCACCCCGGCCCCGACGGAGACCCGGAGTCCGGACAGCCGGGCGACCCGCACGCGGACCACCCCGACGCGCGGCTGCTGCGCATCACCGTCGACGAGGTCCTGGCGGAGGTCCTCGCCGAGCCCACTGCGCCCCGGGCGGCCGCTGAGCCTTCCCTCGTACCCGGGAGGTCTCCTGTATGTACGTCCCCCGGCCTCGGGACGTCGCCGACCCCCGCGCCCGGGCTCCCGCCCGCGCCCCCGCCGTCGGAGGCCGCCGCGGCGGACCGCCACGAGGGGGCGGGGCCGTGATGTCAGGCGGCGCTCTCCAGCGCGGGCCGGACGAGGCCGCCCGCAGCGGCCGGCTCCAGGCCGGCCGGGGCGTGCGGCGCGGTCCGGACGACCTGGACGGGCTGGACGGGTCCGACCGGCCGGGCGGAGGCGACCGCACGCCGGCCGTGCAGGAGCCAGCCGGCGGTCACCGCGGCCGCGACCACGAGTCCGCCCGTGGCCAGGGCGCCGCGGGCGCCAAGCAGTTCCATCAGGAGGCCCAGGGCCGGGGGCGCGAGCAGGCCCCAGAGGGTACGGACGGTGTTCCAGGCGCCGAGGACGCGGCCCCGCATCGCGGCCGGCGGATCGGTCTGGAGCAGGGTGCTCTGCGCGGTGTCGGCGACGGATTCGGCGACCGCGAGCGGCAGCGCGAGCAGTACGACGAAGGCCAGCGACGGCGAGAATCCTGCGACGACCTGGAGCAGCGCGCCTCCGGCGGTCAGCAGGGCGACCAGGCGCACCCGGGGGCTGCGCAGCCGCGCGCCGAGCACCGCGCCCACGATGCCGCCGACGGCGAGCGCCGAGGAGACGGCGCTGAAGGACTTCGCGGAGCCGGCCAGCGGGCCGGTGACCAGGACCGCCAGGGTCAGCGAGTAGTTCCGGCCGAACAGGGCGCTGACGGCGTTGAGCCCGGCGAGGGCGACCAGCCGGGGGCGGCGGGCGAAGAAGACCAGGCCACCCCGCACGCTCGTGTCGGACACCGCGTCCGGAGCGGGCGCCTCGGACGCGGACGCCTGTGGGGCGGGACGCGGCGCGGGTTCCTGCGGCCGGACGAGGGTGAGGAAGGGGATGACCGCCGCCACGAAGAAGAACGACAGCCCGTTGGCCACGTAGGCGGCGGACGTGCCGAGGACGGCCACGGTGATTCCGGCCAGGGCGGCTCCCGCGAGCCGTCCCGCGCTGTGCGCGAGGGACCCGACGCCGATGGCGGAGGGCACGTCGTCGGCCGGCACGAGGTCGTTGCCCAGCAGCGCGCAGGCGGGCCCGTCGACGGTGGCGATCAGTCCGGTGAGCACGGCGAGCCCGAGCAGGACGGGCAGGTTCAGACCGTCGGTCGCCACGAGGGCGGCGGTGGTCAGGGCCACCATGCCCAGGGCCAGCTGTGCGAGCGCCGCGGTCGTCTTCCGCGGCCAGCGGTCGACGACGGCGCCGCCGAGCAGACCCATGAGCAGTCCGGGCGCGGCCTGCGCGGAGAGCGAGAGGCCGGCGGCGGCGGGCGAGCCGGTGATGTGCAGCACCAGCAGGTTCTGCACGGTCAGCTGCATCCACGTGCCGGTGTTGGAGACGAGATGCGCGACCGCCCACCAGCGCATGCCGCGATGGCGCAGCGAGCGCCAGGGCGAGCGATCACCCTTGGCGGACGCGGCCGGGGAGGCGGATGCGGCCGGGGAGGCGGATGCGGAGGCGGCCGGGGAGTCGGCGGACGGGGAGGAGACCTGGTCCGGGGCGGGGGTCCGGAGCGCCGAGGTGGCGGCCGAGGACCGGGGCCTGGAGCGGAACGGGAACCGGGGCACGGGGAAGGAAGGCACAGGGAGATGTGGGGGAGGGGGTGGGGGGAGCAGGGGGCCCGGGGGAGGGGCCGCGGGCCATCGTGGCAGACGCTTCCGGAGCGGCACTGTGGCCGGCGCCACCCCCCGGCCCACGCACCCCCACCAAACCCCCAACCCGCCCCGTAAGACAGCGGATTGGACTTCACGTGGGCTTGCTCACACGACCGAAGGAGAAGTGGCGACGATGAACAGCGGAGTGGAGATCACGACGACCGGCCGGCAGGCCCTGGTCACCGGTGGCGCACGCGGCCTCGGCGCGGCGATCGTGCGCCGGCTGGCCAGGTCCGGCGCCGCCGTCCTGGTGGCCGACGTGCGCCAGGAGCAGGCGAAGGAGCTGTGCGAGAGCCTGCTGGCCGAGGGGCTGCGGGCCCGCCCGGTCGGTCTCGACGTGCGGGACGCCGAGGCGGTCGGTGAACTGTTCGGGGACCTGGACGCGGCGGGCGACGCCGTGGACATCCTGGTGAACTGCGCCGCCGTCGACGTCACGAAGTCCGTCGTCGAGCTCACCGCCGAGGAGATCACCCGGGTGATCACCACCGACCTGCTCGGACCGATGTACCTGTGCCGCGAGGCCTTCCGCCGGATGGCCGACCGGGGCGGCGGGCACATCGTGAACATCCTGTCGACCGCGGCCCTCCGCACCTGGACCGAGGCCGGCCCCTACGCGGCGGCGAAGACCGGGCTGCGGGCCTTCACCCACACCCTCTTCCAGGAGGCGCGCCGGGACTGCCCCGGGATCGGCGTCACCGGCGTCGTCGCGGGCGGCATGGAGACGCCGTTCATCATGGAGCGCTTCCCGGACACGGACACCGCGCTGCTGCAGAGCCCGGAGGTCGTCGCCGACGCCGTGATGTACGCCCTGTCGGTGCCGGCCGGCAGCGCCGCGGCCGAGCTGGTCGTCGTACCGCGGCGCGAGGTGTCCTGGCCCTGAGCGGCCCCACGGACCGCCACCGTGCGGGGGGCGGCGCTCAGCCCTCCACACCGGTCGCGGAGTGCGGGGAGCCGACCGGCTTGGACTCCGGGGAGCCGCGCTGGCGCAGATAGACGGAGAGGATGGCCATCGCCGACACGGCGAGCAGCTCCGACTGCCAGTTCTGCAGCGAGCGGTTCCAGAAGTCGGAGGAGGCGAGGTAGCTGCTCCAGTCGATCGGCGCCTGGAGCTGCCGGAGCCGCTCCCCGTTGTACGCGGAGACGCCGGCGACCGACTGGGCGAACCACGACAGGAAGAAGAACAGCGCCATCACCAGGCCCAGCGAATGGGCGTAGAGGCCCTGTCGCCAGTCCCTGGTGCCGGCCCAGCGCGGAGAGTCGGACCCGGCGTGGTGCCCCATCCGCTGTCGCTGCTCGCTCTCCGGGCCCACGTCGTCGAGGGGCTTCGACTCCGGCGACCCCCGCTGGACGAGGTAGACGGTGCCGAACACGTAGAGGAAGAACTGGAGGAACTCGGACTGCCAGTTCTCGGTGACGTCCACGGCGAAGTCCGCGGACATCAGGTAGTCGCCCAGCCCGATCTGCTGGAGTCCCGCCACGGTCGACTGCTCGTTGAACTCCGCCAGGCCGGCGACGGCCTGGGCGCCCAGGACGACGAGGAACGCGGCGCCGAAGGCCAGGGTGAGGCTGTTGGAACGCCAGAAGCCCATGCGCTCGGTGCGGCCCGCGCGCTCGCCGCTCACCGGTGCATCGCCCCGATCGCGGTGAAGTAGGCGAGACCGGCCAGGATCGTGAGGACGCTGCCGATGAACACGGCTCTCATCCCGTCACCCTCCCTTCAGTGAGCAGCGGTACGGCTCGTCCTCCGCCTGCGGGGCGCAGCCCGCCGCGGTGACCAGCCACCCGCTGTCGAACTGCGACAGGAACAGCGTGTCGCCCGCCATCCGCAGCAGCGCCTCGCGGCCGTACACCTCGACGCCCCGCGCCGCGCCGGCCCGGGGCAGATCGAGGTCGCGCAGGGCCGGGGCGCAGGGGCCCTTCGCGTCCTCCTCGACCTCGTCCCGGGTCTCGGGGGCCAGCAGCTCACAACCGGTGCGGTAGTCCCCGGCGGCCAGCGCCGCCGCGAACCGGCTGCCGGCGTCGGAGGCGCCGTCCTCGCGGGCCGCTGACGCGCCGCACCCGCACAGGAGGCCGGCGAGGAGCAGCGCGCCGGCCGCACGCAGGGACATCGACATGCGCCCACCTTGCCCGGGCGGGGCGCCGGGCAAGGGACGCGGGGCCGCGTGCGGCGCGGCCTTCACTCGTTGGAGGGAGCCCGCCCGCCGGACTCGGCCGGCGCCGAGTCCAGGCCGGTGCTGAGCAGCCGGTGGAAGAAGGAGCGGTACCGGCGCAGGGCCATGCGCAGACTCTCGGTGTCGACGTCCTCGCCCTGCCGCCACTGGCCTTCGAGGCTCTTGCGGTGGTCGGCGAAGGTGGCGGCCAGTCTCTGCATCACGTCCGCGACGAGGGCGTCGGCCTCGTGCACGGCCTGCCGGGGGTCGTCGACGAACAGGCTCTGCAGCTCGTGCCAGCGCGTCCGGAAGCTCTCCTCGTCCCCGGGATCCATCAGCCGAGGCGCCTCGTCGTCGGCCGAGCGGCGCTCGCCGCCGCCGTCGGCGCCCGCGCCGGCGCCACCGGTTTCGGTCACGCCCCGCGTACCGATGCCGCCGGTCCCGGCGCCACCGGCACCGGTGTCCCCGGCTCCGGCGCCCCTGGCTCCGGCGCCCCCGACTCCGGTGTCCCGGTCCGCGTCCGCGGGCGGAGCGGCGGGCGTGTCGGTGTCGCGGTCGGTGCTGCCGACCTCGAAGGCCTGACCGGGGTAGATGGGCGTCGTCGTGTCGGTGCCGGCCTCCTGCTCGCGGCCCACCTCGGTGCCGCCCTCGCGGTCGGTCCCGCGCTCGGACCCGAAGTCGGTCTCGCGGTCGGCCCCCAGGCCGGTGTCGCGCCCGGTGTCGCGGCCGGTGTCGGCCTCACGGTCGGTGTCGCGCGTCTCGCGCTCGGAGGATCGGGCGATGTCGTCGGTCGACAGGCCGGTGCCGGTCGGTGCGGGTGTCTCTTTGTCGCGCATGGCGGAGTCGCCTCTCAGGACCGGCCGGAGCCGGACTGGTTTCCGTCGGTGAGCAGTTCGTCGAAGAGGACCCGGTAATGGATCATCGCCCCGCGCAGCTGCTCGGTGGTGGCCCGGTGGTCGGAGCTCAGCCGGTCGACCTCGTGCGCCGCGCGGTAGTGCTCCAGGGTGCGGCCGTGCTCGACGGACAGGTCCCGGGCCCGCTGCTCGAAGTCGTCCGTCGGATAGCCGCGCTCTCGCATCAGGGCGGTCACCAGCCGGTCCGCGTCGTGGACGGCCGACTCCGGGCGGTCGACGAACTGCTCCTGGACGCCGCGCCACTCGCGGGCGTAGCGATCCCGCAGGCCGGGGTCGAGCGGCCGTATGTCGAGGGACTCGTGCCGCTTCTCGCGCTCGCCGAGGTCGCGCTCGGCCGCCCGCCGGCTGCCCGCCTCGTCGACCGTGCGGTCGTACTCGTCCCCGAAACGCTCTTGCAGCCGACGCCGGCGGCGCCGGTCGAGGACGATCGCGACTGCGATCAGAAGGATCACTACCGCGACCGGAATGATGATGGCCAGAAGTGTTCCTGTGGACATGGCGCGGCCCCCTTGACTGTGACGGCCCTCTGACTTCGGCGCGTGCCCGTCGTGAGAAAGGCGAAACGGTCGACGGCCACCCCGGTGGACCGCCCCGATGGACCGTTCGCGAGGGGACCCACCCGGGCCGGTGACGGGCGAATGAAACCCGCCGTACCGGTCACACGCCTGCCGAATCGCCGTAGCAAGGCAGGAGGCCACCATGAGCAACCCTCAGCAACCCGAGCAGCGACGCAGCGGCAAGGGCGCCGCGACGCCGCAGGACATGGCGTCGCTGAAGGCGGCCGAGTCACGGGAGACGCGCCGGGGCCGCGGCAAGCCGCACGGCACCGACAAGGGCGAGCGCGGCGGCGGTGAGGGCGGCGGTGTCCCTCCCGACCAGCAGAAGAAGCGCCCGAACGACACGTGACACCGCCCCGCGCTCCCACCGGGCCACCGGCACCCGCCGGTGGCCCCGCCGACCGGATGCCGGAGGTCCGTCGGGGTAGGCGCCCGTCAGGCGGCCGACCGGCCGTGCAGGAGGTGACTCTCATGACCACCCCGAGCAACCCCGACCCCGACCCCCGCAGCGCGTCGGGCCTCGAACCGGGCGGCGGCGTGCCCCCGGGCGAGACGCCACCCGCCGAGGCGGGCACGAGCACCGGAACCGGGCCGTACCGCCCGCCGAAGCGGGGCTGGGCGACCGGACCGGTGCTGGCGGTGGCGCTCGTCGTCCTCGTCTGCGCCGCGTTCTTCGCGGTCTACGCGATCGTCCTGGCGACCCGCTAGCCGGGTCGCGCACCGGCGCTGGCGGTACTGCCGCGCCCGCCGGTCGAAGACGCCGCGACTCCCGGGCGACGCCGCGGCTTCCGGGTGCGGCGCCCTCCCCGCTCCCGGACGCCCACGACTCCCGTACGGGCTGCGTGCCGCAGCCCGTACGGGAGTCGCCGCCGTCGTCGTCGGCCTCAGCCGCGCATGGCGTCCTTGGCGCGGTCCAGGAGCGCGGCGAACGGACCCACGGTCCACTGCGCCATCGGCGAACCGGCGGTCCGGGGGTGCGGGTGGGTCGGCGCCATCCGCTCGGCGGCGCGCAGCCTGCGGCCCATCGACCGGCGGTCCTCGATGTCGCACTGGGCCCGGATCTGCGGGAACTCCTCCCGCTCCTCGTGCTGCGCGTGGTGCTCGACGTCCCGCTGGAACTCCGCAAGCTTCCGGTCGAACTCTGCGCTGTGCACGTCAAGGCGTTCCAGCTCGGCGAGTGCCTTGTTCGCCTGCGCCTCCTCCTCGTTCCGCGCCTCGGCCTCGTCCTTGCCCGCGATCCGCTTGGCGACGGGCCGCAGGATCATCTCCTCGGCGGTCTCGTGCACGGCGAGGAGGCCGCGCAGCTCGTCGAAGCACTGCTGCTTGGCCTCCCCTTCGGAGTCCATGGTCTCGGCGAACAGCTGCCGGATCTGTTCGTGCTGCTGCAGGAGCTGGACCAGGATGTCGTCCTCGGACTCGACCGCGTCGTGCCGGCTGCCGGTCGTCATGCCGCTCATGACATCTCCTTCGTGTTCGCGCGATGTGCTCTGTGCTCGTTCTCGCGTCTGGCCCGGTGCCCCGGGGGCGAAACACGTTCGCCGGTCCGCGGGCGCCGCCAGGGGCTCCGTGCCCGCGGGCGGGCGGATCGCGACCCGACGCCGTCGGGCCGTTTCGACGCTCCTCGCCGGGTTACACGCGCGGCATGAACAGCTTCGCGCGCGCCCTGCGCTCGGCACTGCCCTCGGACGAGGGACCCGGCCGCGTGCTGAGGGCGATGGACCGGCTGGAGAACTCCACGCGGCTCGACGGCGTCGCCAACGTGCTGCGCGGAACCGTACGGCGGCTGCCCCTCGGCGCGGCGCGTGACGCGCTGCACGGCCGGTGGCTCGGCCATCCCGTGCACCCCCTGCTCGTGCAGTTCCCGATCGGCGCGTGGCTGTCGGCCGCCGTGCTGGACCTCGTACCCGGCGGGCAGCGCGCGGCGCGGCTGCTCGTCGGCGCGGGGCTCGCCGGGGCCGGGCCGGCCGCGGTGGCGGGCTGGGTCGACTGGGCGGAACTGCGGCGCCCGCAGCTCCGCGTCGGACTCGTGCACGCCGCCGCCAACATCACCGGTGTGGCCTGTTACGCGGTGTCCCTCACGGCCCGGTGCCGCGGCCGGCACTGGCGTGGCCGGCTCTGGGGCTTCGGCGGCCTCACCGTGATCGCGGTCGGCGGGGCCATCGGCGGCCACCTCGCCTACCGGCAGGCCTCCGGTGCCAATCACGCCGAGCAGGTCCCCGCCCTCGCCCCGTCGGACTGGCGCGCGGTCGCGGCCCTGGCCGATCTGCCGCCCGGGCGGCCGCGGCGCGCGCATGTCGGCGAGGTGCCGGTGGTCGCCGTCCGCCTGGACGACGGCACGGCCCGGGTGCTCGCCGAGCGGTGCAGCCACATGGCGGGGCCGCTGGCCGACGGCGAGGTCGTCGACGGCTGCCTGGTCTGCCCCTGGCACGGCAGCGCCTTCCGGCTGGACGACGGCTGGAACGTGACCGGCCCGGCCACCGCGCCCCAGCCGGTCTTCGAGACGCGGATCGTCGACGGTCGCCTGGAGGCGCGCATCCGCTCCTGACGGAACCTGGGCGCAAGATCCCCCGAGCGGGGGAGGCGAGATCACCGGAGCATGTCGTTCCGCGGTGATTTCCGCCTCCTCCGCTGGCTCATGCCAGCGCGAGGGCAGGGACCGGCTCGCACATGGGAGCAGGCGCCCTTGACGGTGCCGGCGCCCCTCCCGTGCGGCACCGCCCCCGGGAAGCACCTCCCGGGGTGAATCGGACCCTCCGGATCTGCTGTCCCACGTGTCCCGCAGGCCTTTCACCAGGGCGGAAGAACCGGCTCAGGTCGTGGAACGGTGCTTGACCGATGAGCCCGCTGCATCGTACTTTCGAGCGCACCGACGCGTGAGTTTTGTCGAAAGGAGGCGTAGTCGGATGTCGATCTTCTCCGACCTGAATCGCCTCGCTCACCGGACCGCCTGGGTTCCGGGTCGTGTAGCGCACGGCTGCTGAAGCAGCCGCTCCTCCGGCGTGCCGATCGCGGCCCCGGCTTCTTTTGATTCTTTCTGCCACCGCCCGTGGCGTGTCGTTGTGTGCCTGCCGACACGCGCTCCGGGTTCTCCAGCTGCGCACCGAAACAGAAGGCCTGACATGGCGACTAGGACAACCAGTTCGACCGTGCACCGAAATGAGGAAATGTCATGGTAGAGGCGCGGATCACCGTCAATGGGCAAGATGCGCCGATTTCGCCGGCCACGCCCCACACGACGGTGCTCGACTTCCTGCGCGATCGCGGCCTCACCGGCACCAAGGAGGGGTGTGCCGAGGGTGAGTGCGGCGCCTGTTCGGTGCTGGTGGCCCGGCCCGGCGTGAACAAGCCCACCGACTGGGTCGCCGTCAACGCCTGCCTGGTCCCGGTCGCGGCGCTCGACGGCCAGGAGATCGTCACCGCCGAGGGCCTCGCCACCCCCGGCGAGCCCGGCACCGCCCCCACGCTGCACCCGGTGCAGGAGGAGATGGCGGTCCGCGGTGGCTCCCAGTGCGGTTACTGCACCCCGGGCTTCATCTGCAGCATGGCGTCGGAGTACTACCGGCCCGACCGCTGCGCGCACGGGGGCGCGGACGCCGACCACGCCGACCCCGAGCACGGTCCCAACGGCTTCGACCTGCACTCGCTGAGCGGAAACCTCTGTCGCTGTACCGGCTACCGGCCGATCCGCGACGCCGCGTTCGCCGTCGGCGAGCCCGCCGAGGACGACCCCTTCGCGCAGCGTCGCGACCAGGAGCCGCCGGCTCCGGTCGCCACCGCCTACACCCAGGACGGCAGCACGTTCCTGCGCCCGGGCACGCTGGGAGAGGCGCTGCGGGTGCTGCGCGAGCGCCCCGACGCGGTCCTGGTCTCCGGCAGCACCGACTACGGCGTCGAGGTGAACATCCGTTCCCGCCGGGCCGGTTGCGTGGTCGCCATCGACCGGCTGCCCGAACTGCGGGAGCTGCGCGTCGAGTCCGACCACATCGAGATCGGCGCCGCCATGACGCTCACCGAGATCGAGCGCCGCCTCGACGGTGAAGTCCCGCTGCTCGCCGAGCTGTTCCCGCAGTTCGCCTCCCGGCTGATCCGCAACAGCGCCACCCTCGGCGGCAACCTCGGTACCGGCTCCCCGATCGGTGACAGCCCGCCGGTGCTGCTCGCGCTGGAGGCCTCGCTGGTGCTCGCCGACGCCGACGGCGAGCGCGTGGTCCCGCTGGCGGAGTACTTCACCGGCTACCGGCAGAGCGTGCGCCGCCCGGACGAGCTCATCCGCGCCGTGCGCATCCCGCTGCCGCTGTCGCGGGTCACCGCCTTCCACAAGATCGCCAAGCGGCGCTTCGACGACATCTCCAGCGTCGCGGTCGCCTTCGCGCTCGACGTCGAGGACGGCGTCGTCCGCAAGGCGCGCATCGGCCTGGGCGGCGTCGCCGCCACCCCGATCCGCGCCCTCGCCACCGAGGCGGCCCTGGAGGGCGAGCCGTGGACGGCGGAGACCGTCGAGGCCGCGGCCCGCGCGCTGCGCTCCGAGGGCACGCCGATGGACGACCACCGCGCCAGTGCCCTCTACCGCTCCGCGATGCTCGGCCAGAGCCTGAAGAAGCTGTACGCCCAGACCACCGAGGCGGTGTCGTCATGAGTCATCTGTCCGAGCGTCCCGAGAAGCCCGTAGTCGGCGTCTCGATGCCGCACGAGAGCGCCAACCTGCACGTCACCGGCACCGCGCTCTACACCGACGACCTGGTGTACCGCACCAAGGACGTCCTGCACGCCTACCCGGTCCAGGTCATGAAGGCGCACGGCCGGATCACGGCCCTGCGCACCGAGCCCGCGCTCGCCGTGCCCGGTGTGGTCCGGGTGCTGACCGGTGCCGACGTGCCCGGCGTCAACGACGCCGGCATGAAGCACGACGAGCCGCTCTTCCCCGACGAGGTCATGTTCCACGGCCACGCGGTGGCCTGGGTGCTCGGCGAGACCCTGGAGGCGGCCCGGCTCGGCGCCGCGGCCGTCGAGGTCGAGCTCGAGGAACTGCCCTCCCTGATCACGCTGCAGGACGCCATCGAGGCCGAGAGCTTCCACGGCGCCCGGCCCCTGATGGTGACCGGCGACATCGACGCCGGCTTCGCCGACTCCGCGCACGTGATCACCGGCGAGTTCCAGTTCTCCGGCCAGGAGCACTTCTACCTCGAGACCCACGCGGCGCTGGCCCAGGTCGACGAGAACGGCCAGGTGTTCATCCAGAGCAGCACCCAGCACCCGTCCGAGACCCAGGAGATCGTCTCGCACGTGCTCGGGGTGCCCGCCCACGAGGTCACCGTGCAGTGCCTGCGGATGGGCGGCGGCTTCGGCGGCAAGGAGATGCAGCCGCACGGGTTCGCGGCCATCGCCGCCCTCGGCGCCAAGCTGACCGGCCGCCCGGTCCGGTTCCGGTTCAACCGGACCCAGGACCTGACCATGTCCGGCAAGCGCCACGGCTTCCACGCCACGTGGAAGATCGGCTTCGACGCGGACGGCCGCATCCAGGCCCTCGACGCCACCCTGACCGCCGACGGCGGCTGGAGCCTCGACCTGTCCGAGCCGGTGCTGGCCCGCGCGCTGTGTCACATCGATAACACGTACTGGATCCCCAACGCCCGCGTCGCCGGCCGCATCGCCAAGACCAACACGGTCTCGAACACCGCCTTCCGCGGCTTCGGCGGACCGCAGGGCATGCTGGTGATCGAGGACATCCTCGGCCGCTGCGCGCCGCAGCTCGGCCTCGACCCGATGGAGCTGCGGGAGCGCAACTTCTACCAGCCGGGCCAGGGCCAGACCACGCCGTACGGTCAGCCGGTCACCCAGGCCGAGCGCATCTCCACCATCTGGCGGCAGGTGCAGAACAACGCCGGCATCGCCGACCGCAAGCGGGAGATCGCCGCCTTCAACGCCGCGCACCCGAACACCAAGCGGGCGCTCGCGATCACCGGCATCAAGTTCGGCATCTCGTTCAACCTCACCGCCTTCAACCAGGGCGGCGCGCTGGTCCTGATCTACAAGGACGGCTCCGTCCTGATCAACCACGGCGGCACCGAGATGGGCCAGGGCCTGCACACCAAGATGATGCAGGTGGCCGCGACCACGCTCGGCATCCCGCTGCACAAGGTGCGGCTGGCCCCGACGCGTACCGACAAGGTGCCCAACACCTCCGCCACCGCGGCCAGTTCCGGCGCGGACCTCAACGGCGGAGCGATCAAGAACGCCTGTGAGCAGCTGCGCGACCGGCTGCTGCAGGTGGCCGCCAGCCAGCTCGGCGGGAACGCCTCGGACGTCCGCATCGTCGAGGGCGTCGCCCGCGTCCTCGGCAGCGACAAGGAGCTGGCCTGGGACGACCTGGTGCACACCGCGTACTTCCAGCGGGTGCAGCTGTCGGCCGCCGGCTACTACCGGACCGAGGGCCTGCACTGGGACGCGAAGAGCTTCCGCGGCTCGCCGTTCAAGTACTTCGCCCACGGCGCGGCCGCGACCGAGGTGGAGGTGGACGGCTTCACCGGCGCGTACCGCATCCGCCGCGTGGACATCGTGCACGACGTCGGCGACAGCCTCTCCCCGATGATCGACATCGGTCAGGTCGAGGGCGGCTTCGTGCAGGGCGCGGGCTGGCTGACCCTGGAGGACCTGCGCTGGGACACCAGCGACGGCCCGAACCGGGGCCGGCTGCTGACCCAGGCCGCGAGCACGTACAAGCTGCCGAGCTTCTCCGAGATGCCGGAGGAGTTCAACGTCACGCTGCTCGAGAACGCCACCGAGGAGGGCGCGGTCTACGGCTCCAAGGCCGTCGGTGAGCCCCCGCTCATGCTCGCGTTCTCCGTGCGCGAGGCGCTGCGGCAGGCCGCCGCGGCGTTCGGGCCCGCGGGCGTCAGCGTGGATCTCGCCTGCCCGGCGACGCCGGAGGCGGTGTACTGGGCCATCGAGGCGGCCCGTGAGAGCGACGCGCGAGGCAGCGAAGGCCTGGCCGAAGCAAACGCCCTGAGCCATGCCTGACATGACCTGGGTCGCCGCGGTCGCGCGGTTGCGAGCACGCCGGGAACCCGGCGTGCTGGTGACCGTCGCGACCGTGCGCGGTCACGCACCTCGCAAGGCCGGCGCCAAGCTCGTCGTGGGACGGACCGAGACCTGGGGTTCGATCGGCGGGGGCAACATCGAGGCCGTCGCGATCGACCGCGCCCGGGAGTCGATCGGCACGTCCGCCGCGGAGCCGGAGCTGATGGAGTTCGCCCTCAACGACAAGGTCACCGGCCGCCACGGCGTGCAGTGCTGCGGCGGCGCCGTCTCCGTGCTGCTGGAACCGCTGCCGGTGGTCCCCGCGGTGGCCGTCTTCGGCATCGGGCACGTCGGCCTCGAACTGGCCCGCATCCTGGCGCGCCACGAGATCGACCTGCACCTGATCGACTCGCGCCCCGAGATGCTCACCGAGGAACGGCTCGCCGTGCTCGAGGACGCGGTGGCGCAGACCCATGTGCACCACACGCCCCTCCTCCCGGAGGAGGTGCTCGAGGAGCTCGCACCCGGCACCCACGTCCTGATCATGACGCACGACCACGCGGAGGACGCCGCCCTGTGCGACGCCGCCCTGCGCACCCCCGGCCTCGGCTCGATCGGCCTGATCGGCTCGGCCGCCAAGTGGGCGCGCTTCCGTAAGCGCCTGGCCGACGAGGGCGGCCACGACGCCGCCGCCATCGACCGGATCAAGACCCCCATCGGACTCCCCGACATCACCGGCAAGGAGCCCGCCACGATCGCGGTCAGCGTCGCGGCGGACCTGCTCCTGGCCTTCGAGCGGGACGGCCGCTGAACGCGCACCGAACGCCGTAGGCCGCCCGTCCCGGGGCCGCCCCCTCCTGGTCAGGCCCGCAGCACCGGGAACGCGGCCTCGGCCCACAGGGCACGGACGGCGGTGTTCCCGTCGTCGTCGGCCGGACGGGCGTCGGTGCTCCACGTCCTCGCCCGGGGGGCGGCGGTGTCGAACGGCGCCCAGCCCGGGTCTCCGGTCCTGGCGAAGTCCGCCCACGCGCGCACCATACGACGGGACAGCTCGTGGTCCTCGGGGGTGGGGGCGCCGCCGATGAGGAAGGCCACGGCGTCGTCGGCGACGTTGCCGAAGGCGAAGGGGACGTCCGCGCAGTGCCAGGCCCGTACGGCCGCGGAGCCGTCCGACGCGGCGCGCCGACGGTCGAAGCGCGAGAGGTACGTCCGGCCGCCGGCCCGGGCGTGGGCCTCGGCGAGCCGGTTGCCGAACTCCGTGAACAGCAGGTCGCCGAAGACGGCGAGGTAGACGTCGAGCACCGGGGCGTCCGGCAGCGCGTCGCGATAACCGGCCACCAGACCCTCGGGCAGGCCGAAGTCCTCGGCGAAGGCGTCCAGTCGTGCGGCGGTGGTGACCTTCGCGCAGCTGCCGACGGCGTCGAGCAGCCAGTACTCCTCCGTGGTGTGACAGACCAGCAGGTCCACGTCCCGGGCCGCACCGCCGGCGATCCCCGCGAGCGGGTCGGCCGGCAGCACGTCTCCGTCGAGGACCGGGGCGTAGAGCGAGGGGTCGTAGTGGCGTGAGCCGGAACGGGGGTCCCGCCGGTACCGCTCGACCACCTGGTCGGAGGCCGCCACCAGCGCCTGCGGCGGCGTCGACGCCAGGCCCTCGGGCGTGGCCGGGCAGCCCGCCGCCGCGGCGATCTCGCGGGTGGTCGCCGCGGCGATGCCGGGCGTGTAGAAGGGGCTGGCGGGGCTGTGGGCGATGGCGCGGTGGAACAGGCCGCGGGCGGGCTCCATCACCATCAGGCAGGCCACCGAGGCGGCCCCGGCGGACTGTCCGGCGAGCGTGACGTTGCCGGGGTCCCCGCCGAACGCGGCGATGTTCTCCCGTACCCAGCGCAGCGCCGCGACCTGGTCGAGCAGCCCCCGGTTGTCCGGGTACGCGTGGGTGTCGTCGGCCGGTACGTGGCCGAAGCCCTCGAAGCCGACCCGGTAGTTGAGCGTGACCACGACGAGCCCGGCCGCCGCCAGCGCGGTGCCGTCGAAGTCGGGCTGCGCGGAGGAGCCGAAGGTGTAGGCACCGCCGTGCACCCACACCAGGACGGGCCGGCGGCCGCCGGCGTCCGCGGCCGGCGTCCATATGTTGACGGTCAGGACGTCCTCGTCACCGGGTGACCAGGCGGGCGCGCCGGGCAGTTCCGCCGACTGAGGGGCGACGGGGCCGAACGCCGTGCAGTCCCGTACCTCCGTCCACGCCGGCGCCGGGAGCGGCTCCCGGAAGCGGTTGGCACCGAACGGCGGGGCCGCGTAAGGCACACCCAGAACGGCGACGACGTCGCCGGAGGGCCGGAAGCCCCGTACCGGGCCGCTCGTGGTGGGGAAGACGGTGTTCATCGGGTGGTGCCTCTCGCTTCGCGCGGAGCCGCCCGTTCGGCGGTGCGGCTTCCGTCATCAGCCTGCCGGAGCACGGCACTTGGGCGCCAACACCAAGATCACACCGATTCACTCGCTCGCGATGTCAATCGCCGGCTCCCGTGCGGACCCGGCCGTCCGTCGGCTCCCGAGCACTCGGGTGCGTGGCTTCTCGGCCCCTACACTGCCGCACATGGCATGCCGTATCAGCGAGTTGGTCCTCGACTGCGCCGACGCCGAACGGATGGCGGCGTTCTGGAGCGAAGTCCTCGGTTACGTCGAACTGGAGCGGGAGGACGACGGAAGCATCGCGATCGGGCCGCCCGACGCCGGCTTCGGCGGCCCGCAGCCCGTCCTCGTCCTGAGCCCCAGCAGCGATCCGCGCGCCGGGAAGCTCCCCCTGCACATCGACGTCAGCGCCACCGACCGCGACCAGGACGCCGAGCTGGAGCGGCTGCTCGCGCTCGGCGCCCGACCCGCCGACGTCGGTCAGACCGGCGAGGAGAGCTGGCACGTCCTGGCCGACCCGGAAGGCAACGTGTTCTGTCTCCTGCGCAGCCGGATCCGGCCCGTCTGAGCGGGTGCGGGCGGGCTCGTGAAGACCGCTCAGAGAATGTGGAGGAATTTCGGGTAGCCGGTAAGTCTTCCGTCGGCGAATCGCGCGCGGACCCGCCTCGAACAGCCGGCGAAATCACCCCGACTCATCAGTAACCCGTTTCTGACCTGCGTCTACGTCTCCAAGAGGCGGAAAACGCCAGGCAGGAGCGGGTTCGTGGGGCCGGGGTATGGTCGGCCGCGTTCACTCCTCCGGGTGAACGGGGGGCGGGGAGACGGAGCCTGTTCGGGCCCCGCCGTCGAGGACCGACCGAAGACGTTCGAGGCGAGGCAGACCGATGGAAGTTCCGATCGCCGCATCGGCCGACGGTGACCGAAACGGGGGGCGCGCGACCGGAGGCGGAGGCTGGTTCGGGTCCGGCCCCACGGGCGGGACGGCGACCCCCGCGCCCGCGCCCGGGACCGCGGCAGGCCGACCGGGCGGCCACCAGGGGCACCGGCCGGGGGACCACCCGCAGGGCCGCCAGGAGGACCGCCAGGAGGACCGCCACCAGGCCCGCGAGCCCCGCCCCGAGCCGCACCCACAGAGCCGCCCTGGGCCCCGCCCCGAGGCCCACCCCCAGAACCGCCCCGAGGACCGCCAGGAGTCCCCCACCGCCCTCGTGCGGCGCACGCTGACCGAGATCGAGCCGATCGCCGACGAGGTCACCTCGTACTTCTACGCCTCGCTCTTCCTCGGCCACCCCCACCTGCGGGCGCTCTTCCCCGCCGCGATGGACACCCAGCGGGACCGCCTCTTCGGCGCCCTGCTCACCGCCGCCACCCACGCGGACGACCCCGTCACCCTCACCACGTACCTGACGCACCTCGGCCGCGGCCACCGCAAGTACGGCACCCTCCCCGAGCACTACCCGGCCGTCGGCGAGGCCCTGATCGGCGCCCTGGCCCGGTACGCCCCGGCGAGCTGGGGACCCCGTACGGAGGCCGCCTGGGTCGCCGCCTACACGACGATCTCCCAGATCATGATCGACGCGGCGACCGAGGACGCCCTGCGGGCCCCCGCCTGGTGGCAGGCGGAGGTGGTCGCCCATGAACTGCGGACCCCCGACATCGCCGTCGTGACCGTCCGGCCCGACCAGCCGTACCCCTTCCTCGCCGGGCAGTACACCGCCGTCGAGACGCCCTGGTGGCCACGGGTCTGGCGGCACTACTCCTTCGCCTCCGCGCCCCGCTCCGACGGACTGCTCTCCTTCCACGTCAAGGCGGTACCGGCCGGCTGGGTCTCCAACGCCCTGGTCCACCGCGCCCGCCCCGGCGACGTCATCCGTCTCGGCGCGCCCGCCGGTTCCATGACCGTCGACCACACGACCAGCAACGGACTGCTCTGCCTCGGCGGCGGCACCGGCATCGCGCCCATCAAGGCCCTCGTCGAGGACGTCGCCCAGCACGGCCGGCGCCGGGTCGTCGACGTGTTCTACGGAGCCCGCCGGAACGACGACCTGTACGACATCCACACCATGCTGCGACTGCAGCAGTCGCACCCCTGGCTGTCCGTCCGCCCCGTCGTGGACGACGGCCCGGCCGGACCGCTCGCCGGCGGCCTCCCGGAGGCCGTACGCGAGTACGGCCCCTGGCACACGTACGACGTGTACCTGTCGGGACCGCCCGGAATGATCCGGCGCGGCGTCGACACCCTCCTGGGCATCGGCGTCCCCACCCACCGCATACGACACGACTCCATCGAGGAACTGGTCGGGGCAACGACGTGAGCATTTCTGAACAGACCGGACCGCGGACGGCGACGCCCCTGCGCACCCACCGTCCGGGCGGCGACGGCGAGCACGCCGTGCAGCAGCGCATCGGCAGCACCGAGCGCGCCGACCGCTTCTACGCCGAGCAGGTCCTCGACCGCCTGAACCCGCGCATGAGGGAGTTCGTGGCCCGCCAGGAGATGTTCTTCCTGGCGACCGCCGACCGGTACGGCGAGTGCGACAACACCTTCCGGGCCGGACCGCCCGGCTTCCTCCACGTCCTCGACGACACGACCCTCGCCTACCCCGAGTACCGGGGCAACGGCGTCCACGCCAGCCTCGGCAACATCGAGGAGAACCCGCACGTCGGCGTCCTGCTCGTCGACTTCCTCCGCGACCGCGTCGGACTCCACGTCAACGGCCGGGCACGGGTCGTGGAGGACACCGTGATGCGCCGCGACCACCGGGGGCTCACCGACGACCCGGTGCCCGGCCGGCGCCCCGTGGTCTGGGTCGAGATCACCGTCGAGGAGGCGTACATCCACTGCGCCAAGCACATCCCGCACCTCCAGAAGGTCCCGGCCCGCGGCTCCGGCCGCCCCTGGGGGACGGACGACGTCAAACGCAAGGGCGGCGACTTCTTCGGAGCGGCCGCCGAGGCACCGGAACGGGGCCCTTACCTGCCGCCGCCCCGCGCCGACCTGGCGAGCTGGCGCGCCGAGGCCGAGCGGGCCCTCGCGAAGGCGGCGCGGTACGACGCCGGTGCCGGCGCCCCGTCCGAGAGGCCTTCCTTCAGCGGCTGGTTCAGCAGGAGCACGCCCGCCTGATCCCCTCTGTCACTCCTTCGGGGACTGTGCGACGGTCTTTCCGGCTGGCTTCATGGGACCGGCGCCGCCCCGCGGCGCGCTGCCGGTCCGCGGACATCGGAGGGGTGATCGGACGTGGTGACCGACCGATACGGCCATGTTCTCCACCAGGCCACGAAGGAGGGCGCGGCGCACCTGGACCGGGCCGTGGAGGCGCTGCTCTTCTTCAGCCCCGAACTGGTCCCGGCGGTCGACGACCTGCTCGCGACCGATCCCGACGCGCCCGTCGGGCAGGCGCTCGCCGCCTACCTGGGCGTCCTCGGCACCGAGCCGGCCGACGCGGCCGCCGCGCGGCAGCGGTTCGAGGCCTTCACCGCGCGCGTGGACCGTACGGCGCTGCCGCCGCGCGAGCGCCTCCACACGGCCGCCGCCGAGGCCCTGCTGGCGGGCGACCTGCACCGGGCGAGCGGCATCCTGGAGGAGGCGACCCTCGCCCGTCCCCGGGACGCCCTGGCCCTCTTCGTGGGCCACCAGCTCGACTTCCTCACGGGTGACGCGGTACGCCTGCGGGACCGGGTGGGCGGGGCCCTGTCCGCATGGGACCCGGACGACCCGCACCGCGGCCCGGTCCTCGGCATGTACGCCTTCGGCCTGGAGGAGTCGGGCCACTACGCGGAGGCGGCGGAGGCGGGCACGGCCGCGGTCGAGCAGAACGCGCGCGACGTCTGGGCCATCCACGCCGTGGCCCACACGTACGAGATGCGCGGCCGGTTCGCCGACGGCGTCGCCTGGCTCGACGCGCGGACCGACGCCTGGGCGGCGGGGACCTTCCTGACGGTGCACAACTGGTGGCACTACGCGCTGTTCGCCCTGGAGGCCGGCGACACGGACACGGCGCTCCACGTCTACGACACGACCCTGCACCACGAGTCCTCGCGTGGCCTCGCGATGGAACTTCTCGACGGGGCGGCCATGCTGTGGCGCCTCCGCCTGGACGCCGAACACTCCGAACACTCCGGAGCCGATCTGACGGCCCGTTGGGAGGCACTCGCCGACGCCTGGGCGGCGCGCGCGGATCCGCCGTTCTACGCGTTCAACGACGTCCACGCCGTCATGGCGTACGCCGGCGCCGGACGCGTCGCGGAGGCGGAGCGCCTCGTCGCCGACCGACGCGCCTGGCTCGCCGACACCGGCCCCGGCGCGGTCACCAACCGGGCGATGACCGCCGAGATCGGCCTGCCGGTCTGCGAGGCGCTCATCGCGCACGCGCGCGGCGACCACCCGGCGGTCGTCGAGCACCTGTGGCCGCTGCGCCGCAGGCTCCACGAGTTCGGCGGCAGCCACGCCCAGCGCGACGCCGTCCAGAAGACCCTCCTCGACGCGGCCCTCGGCTCCGGCCGACTCGACCTCGCCCGCGCCCTGCTCAGCGAGCGCACCGCACTGCGCCCGCGGAGCACGTACAACTGGCTCGTCCACGCCCGCCTCGCGGACGCCGAGGGCGACCCGGCGCGGGCGACGGCCGCCCGCGCGCGGGCTCATGAGCTGGGCTGGGCGCCGGCTGGAGCGGTCACGGGCAGCTGATGCGGGTGTCGCCCGCGTCGGTGGTGCAGGTGTCGGTGTTGTAGCCGCCGTTCGCGGTGTCGTTGCCGGAGACCCCGTCGACCGTGTCGAGCGTGTCGTTGCCGTAGTTGCCGATGAGCGTGTCGCTGCCGGGACCGCCGATGAGCGTGTCGCTGTGGTAGCCGCCGTCGACCCGGTCGCTGCCCGGTCCGGCGTGGACGGTGTCGTTGCCGTAGCCCGCGTTGACGGTGTCGTTGCCGCTGAGGGCGCAGATCACGTCGTTCGCGTAACCGCCGTTGAGGGTGTCGTTGCCGCTGGTGCCGATGATGGTGCAGCCGCGGTTGTTGTTCACCGTGGTGGTGCGGGTCGCGGTGTTGTTGCTCGTCATCGGGTCGGACTGGGCGGCGGTGACGGTCGCCGTGTCGGTGAGCGTGCCGGTGCGCGAGGGCTCGGCGACGATCGTCACGATGGCGGTGGCGCCGGTGGTGCCGGAGGTGCCGAGCGAACCGATCGCGCACGTGACCCGGCCGGTGGTGACGGTGCAGGTGCCCCGGGTGGTGGTGGCCGACAGGAGCGTCGCCGTGCCCGTCAGGGTGTCCGTGAGCTGCACGCTCGTCGCCATGGTCGTGGTGCTGTTGTTCCGTACGGTCACGGTGTACGTGACGGTGTCGCCGATGCTCGCCGTCGTCGGCCCGGTCTTCGCCACCGACACGTCCACGCCGGGCGGCTCGATGCCGCCCCCGCCGAGGTAGCGGGCGAGCGCACGGTCGGTGGTGGTGGCGGCCGCCGGGCCGGCGATTCCGGCGGCGAGGATCTTGCCGTCGGACTGCAGTGCCACCGCACCGGCCTGGTCGTCGGGCCCGCCGAAGTCGGTGGTCACGCGGCCGTCGCCGTCGAATCCCGGGTCGAGGCTGCCGCCCGTGTCGAACCGCGCCAGCGCGAAGTCGCCGGCGTACCAGCCGGCCGTCACGATCCTGCCGTCGGACTGCAGCGCGACGTCCTCGGCTCCGCCGTCCCCGGGACCGAAGGAGGTGGTGACCCGGCCGTCCCCGTCGAAGCTCGGGTCCGGGGCACCCGCGGCGGTGAACCGCATCACGAGGAAGCCGTTGCCCTCCTTGCCGGCGGTCACGATCCTGCCGTCGGACTGCAGCGCCACGCCCTCGGCCGCTCCGGTGCCGGTGGTCACCCGCCCGTCGCCGTCGAAGCTCAGGTCGAGACTGCCGTCGGTGTTGTAGCGGGTCAGGGCCAGGCCGGCCGCGCGCCCGGCGGCGACGATCCTGCCGTCGGGCTGCAACGCCAGGTCGTTGACGGCGTGACAGCACGTGGGGCCGAAGGGCGTCGTGACGATGCCGTCCCCGCCGAACGTCGGGTCCAGGGCGCCGTCGGGGTTCCAGCGCACCAGCGACCACACCCCGATGCTCTCGCCACCGGCGACGATCCTGCCGTCGGGCTGCACCACGACGGCCAGGGCGGTCTCGATCGCGTCGGGGTCGATCTCGGTGACGACCTTGCCGTCGCCGCCGAAGCCGGGGTCGAGGCTGCCGTCGGGGTTGTAACGGGCCGCCAGCCACGCGCCGTTGCCGGAGAGGTTGGCGGTGCCGCCGACGGCGACGATCTTGCCGTCGGGCTGGAGGGCCACGGCCGTGCCCTCGTCGTTCCCGAAGTCGAAGTCGGTGGTGACGACGCCGTCCCCGCCGCCGAAGGTCGTGTCCCGGCTGCCGTCGGGGTTGTAGCGGACGAGCGAGAAGTCCGTGGACGTCTCGTCGAAGGCGGCCCTGCCGATGGTGACGATCTTGCCGTCGGGCTGGACGACCATGCCCGGGCTGGTGTCGTAGCCGGTCACGTCCGTGACGACCTTGCCGTCACCGTCGAAGGCGGGATCGAGCCCACCGGGGGCGGCCGCCGCCGTCAGGGGCAGGCTCAGCACCAGCGCCAGGCCGGCGGCGCCCACCGCACCGGCGCGCCCGGCCCGGCGCCAGGGGGAGAACTGGGGCATGCGGAACAGGGGCATGCGTGACCACTCCGTCCGTCGGATCAAAGGGATCACAGCCTTCTGCGACCCTCCGGGCGGCTGGGGCACGGCGGGCCGGACTGCGCCCAGTGGACGGCGCGGTTCCACCCCCAGGGGTGAGCGACCGATGCCCTCAGTCGTTCACGCAGTGGTTGCCGAAGGTCGGGTTGAGCAGGCCGACGATGTTGACGGTGTTGCCGCAGACGTTGATCGGTACGTCCAAGGGGACCTGGACGACGTTGCCCGACCCGACCCCGGGCGAACCGACGGCCGCTCCGACGGCTTCGGCGCCCGGGCCGGGGTCGGCGAAGGCCGTGCCGGCTCCGCCGAGAGAGACGAGGGCGGTCAGGGTGAGGGCGGCGAACCGGCGTCGCACGCGCATGGGTACCTCCTGGGGATCGTGGGACTGCTTGCACGACGAGCCTCGCCGGGGGCCTCGGGGGCGGCAACGCGCGTGGCCCGATCGGCGGGACGGAGTCGCCCTCACGGTCGAGAGGTCCGGGGACCGCCCGGAGTGATCCGACACGGCCCCCGGACCTGGGGGAGCGGCGCTGCGCCGTGCTGAGCCGTGGGGTCAGCCGACCAGGTCGTGATCCCGTGCCGGGTCGGCCGCCGGCGGCGCCGCACGCCGGTCCGCCGGCTTCTCGCCCTCGACGTCGACGCGCGGCAGCAGGCGGTCGAGCGGGCGGGGGAGCCACCAGGCCGAGCGGCCGAGCAGGGCGAACAGAGCGGGGACGACGCCCATACGGACCACGAAGGCGTCGAAGAGGACGGCGGCGGCGAGGCCGAAGCCGATCATCTTCACGAAGTCGTTGTCCTCCAGCATGAAGCCGGAGAACACGCTGGCCATGATGAGCGCGGCGGCGGTGACCACCCGGCCCCCGTCGCGGAAGCCGGTGACGACCGCCTCGGCGGGCCGGGCGCCGTGGACGTACGCCTCGCGCATCCGCGAGACCAGGAAGACCTCGTAGTCCATCGCCAGGCCGAAGACCACGCCGATCATGAAGATCGGCAGCGTGCTCATGACCGGGCCCGGCTGGTCGACGCCCAGGAGGCCGGCGAACCAGCCCCACTGGAACACGGCCACCACGGCGCCCAGGGCGGCGGTCACCGACAGCAGGAAGCCGAGGGCCGCCTTGAGGGGGACGAGCACGGAGCGGAAGACGAGCATGAGCAGGAGGAAGGCCAGACCGACGACGAGCCCCAGGTACGGGAGCAGCGCGTCGTCCAGGGTCCGCGAGAAGTCGATGAACAGGGCGGTCTGCCCCGCGACCATGATGCTCGACGCACCCGTCCGGGACTCCAGGCCACCGGCCAGGGCACGCAGGGAGCGCACCAGGTCCTCGGTCCGCGTGTCGGTCGGACCCGTGGCCGGGACGACGGTGAGGACGGCGGTGTCGTTCGCCGGGTTCGTCGTGGCGGGGGAGACGGCGGCCACGCCGGGGACCTTCGCCAGGGAGCCGCGGACCCGCTCCGCCGCCGGCTTCGCGTCCTTCGCCTCGACCGTCACCGTCAGCGGCCCGTTGAAGCCGGGACCGAAGGAGTCCGACAGCAGGTCGTACGCCTTGCGCTGGGTGGTGTCCGGGGCCATCGTGCCCTCGCCCGGCAGGCCGAGTTCGAGGCTCGCGGCCGGCGCGGCGACGGAGCCCAGGCCGACCACGCCGATCAGCAGCACGGCGACCGGGTGGCGCAGGACGAAGCCCGCCCAGCGGGCGCCGAGAGGGGGCTTCGCGCGCGCCGCGCGCTTCGCGGCGCGACGCTGCTGACGCGGCGTCAAGGGCTTGCCGCCGTACTGCCGGCGGTCCCTGCGGGCGAGCACCTTGACGGGAGCCCAGCCGAGGAGCGCGGGCACGAAGGTGATCGCGACGAGCACGGCCACCGCGACCGTACCGGCCGCCGTCAGGCCCATCTTGGTGAGCATCGGGACGTCGACGACCGCGAGGCCCGCCAGGGCGATGATCACCGTGAGGCCGGCGAAGACGACGGCCGAGCCCGCGGAGCCCACGGCGCGTCCGGCGGCGTCCGCGCGCTCCCGCCCCTCGGCGATCTCGGAGCGGTAGCGGGACACGATGAACAGGGCGTAGTCGATGCCGACCGCGAGGCCGATCATCATCGCGAGCGTCGACGTCGTGGACGACAGACCGAGGGTGCTGCCGAGCGCGGTGACGGAGCTGATGCCGATGCCGACGCCGATCAGGGCCGTCAGGAGCGGCATCCCGGCGGCGACCAGGGATCCGAAGGTGAGGAGCAGGACCACCGCGGAGAGCAGGATGCCCAGCTGCTCGCCCGTCCCGTTCATCGCCTGCTCGACCACGACGGCGTCGCCGCCCGCCTCGACGAGGAGGCCGGTGTGCCGGGCCTCGTCCATCGCCCGGGTCAGGCCGTCGTGCGCGGCGTCGGTCAGTTCCAGGGCCGTCGTCTCGTACGTGACGTAGGCGTACGTGGTCGTGCCGTCGCGGCTCACCGCGTCCGCGGCGAACGGGTCGGCCACGCCGGCGACCTGGGGCGCGTGGGACAGCGCCGCCACCAGGTGCTCGACCTGCGCCCTGCGGGCGGGAGAGGTGATCTTCTCCGTGCCGGGGGCGCGGATCACCACACGGGCGGCGGCACCGTCCGCGCGGGCGGCGGGGAACTTCTTCCGAAGGAGGTCGAAGGCCCGTTGGGACTCCGTGCCCGGCATCGAGAAGGTGTCGGCGGGCGGGGGCGGGGCGGTGGAGGCGGCGAAGCCGGCGCCGGAGAGGGCGAGGAGCCAGAGGAGGACGACGAGGCCACGCCGTCGGAAGCAGAAGCGGCCGACTCTGGAAAGGAACGATGCCATGGTGGCGAAGAATCCTGTCGTGAGGAGGGGTTCGCGGGCAGCGCGGAGCGGACGTCGCTCCGCGGTGACGCCTGAGAGGGGAAGCGGCCGTGACCGGGGCCGGCCGGTGGATCAGTGCTTGGGGCGTGCCGGGCGTCGCGAGCCAGGCGGGACTTTCCGGACACGCCCTAAGGCGTGTCTTGGGCGGCGGGGGAGGGACCCGGCTCCGTGACCAGGACGGCCGTGGCCGGACAGGCGCCGGCGGCGAGGCGGACGGCCGCGTGCTGGTCCCGCGGCGGGCGGGCGTCCAGCAGGACGACGAGACCCTCGTCCTCGTCCTGGTCGAAGACCGCCGGGGCGGTCAGGGCGCACATGCCGGCGCCGACGCAGCGGCCGCGGTCGGTGTGGACGTCCACGGGCTCAGTCCTGGTCCCAGGTGACGGGCAGCCGGTGCACGCCGTAGATGTTCATGTCGGTGCGCAGCGGCACCTGCTCGGCCGGAACGGCGAGCCGGAGCGTGGGGAAGCGGCCGAGGAGTGCGGGCAGGGCCACCGTCAGCTCGACACGGGCGAGCTGCTGGCCCAGACACTGGTGGATGCCGTGGCCGAAGGCGAGGTGGCCGGTGGCCGCGCGCCGCAGGTCGAGGGCGTCGGGGTCGGCGAAGCGCGCGGGATCGCGGTTGGCCGCCTCGAACGAGAGGGTGACGCTCTCGCCCGCCCTGATCAGCCGGCCGTCCAGCTCGACGTCCTCCAGGGCGGTCCGCACACTGGTGTGAGCGACCGTCAGGAAGCGCAGGAGCTCCTCGACGGCCTGCGGGGCCAGGTCCGGGTCGGTGCGCAGGGCCCGCGCCTGGGCGGGGTTGCTCAGCAGCGCGAACGTGCCGTGGGCGATCATGTTCGCGGTGGTGTCGAGCCCGGCGGCGAGCAGGAAGCCGCCGACGCCGACGAGTTCCTCGTCGGTGAGGTCCGAGCCGCGGGCCAGGTCGCCTAGGAGGTCGTCGGTGGGGGCGGTCCGCTGGGCGCCGACCAGCTCCGCCATGTACTCCTGGAGCCCGACCATGGCCGCGTACCGGTCCTCGGGCGACACGTCCATGGCCATGATCGTGTCGGCGTGCCCCTGGAAGCGCTCGCGGTCCGCGTACGGAACGCCGAGCAGTTCGCAGATCAGCAGGGCCGGGACGGGGCGGGCGAACACCTCCACCAGGTCGACGCCCGGCCCCAGGCGTTCCATCTCGTCCAGCCGCTCGGCGGTGATCTCCCGTACGCGCTCGGTGAGTCGGCGCATCCGCCGCACCGTGAACCGGCCCATGAGGAGCCGCCGGTAGCGGGTGTGCTCGGGGGCGTCCATCCCGGTCATGTCGCCCACCGGTGCGGGCGGCAGCGGGCCCTCGGGGCCGCCGGGGAAGGGGTAGTGCATCAGCTCGTACCGGGAGCTGAAGCGAGGGTCCGCGAGAATCGCCCGGACCGTGCCGTGGCCGGTGGCCAGCCAGCCGAGGTGGCCGTCCGGATAGGTCATCCGGGTCAGCGGGGCCCGGGAGCGCAGCTCTCCCAGCCCGGTGGGCGGGTCGAAGGGACAGCCGACGGAGCGCTGCGTGGGGAGCGTAACGGGGGTGTCCTGCGACGGGACGTGCGACATGGGGTCCTCCTGGGACGCGGGATCTGGGGGGAGCGCTGTGTGGCGATGAGAGGCATGCGGACGCAGACGTGTGCGATGTGACATGTCACATGGGTATGAGAAAGGGGAGGGCGGGCACGGGACCGGACGCGGCGCCCTGGGGCGGCGTCCGGTTCCCGACGGGGCGCCCCTGGTCGGCGGCGTCCGGTTGCTGTCGAACCGGAATCAGGCGCGGCGGATCACGATGTCGCCCGCGGTCGTACGGCCATGGACCTCGACCGTGTGGGCGGCGTCGCCGGGACCTTCGGCGGCGCCGAGGGAGTTGCGTACGACTCCGACCTTGGAGCTGACGTCCAGCCAGGCGGCGCTGGACTCGCGGATGCCGATCTCCAGGTCGCCGAGCGAGGTCTGGAGGTCGACCCTGCCGCGGACCACCTCGTTCACCGCGATGGTGCCCTGCGAACTCCTGACGTCGACCGAGCCGAGCGCGGTGTCGACCGTGACGCGGCCCATGGAGGTGTTCGTCTTGAGGTCGCCGGTGACCGTGCCGATCGCGGTCTCGCCGACGCCGTTCTTGACGGTCGCCCCGCCCAGGATCTCGCCGATGTCGATCCGGCCCGAACCGTTGATCTCGGCGTCGCCCACCATGCGGTCGACACGGATGTCCCCGTGGCTGGTGCGGAGGTTGGCGACGCCGGTCTCGTCGAGCCGGATGTCACCGACCGAGGTCTTGACCCGGCACTCGCCGAGCCGTCCCTGGCCGGCGAAGTCCCCCATGGCGGTGGTGGCCTGGAGGTGGGAGCCGGCGGGCAGGTCGATCGTCACGTCGATGGAGCCGACCTTGCCGAACGGCGAGCGCTTCCTGGGCCCCTTGAGCGTCAGGACGCCGTTGGCGTACGTGACCTTCGTCTGCTGCACCGTCCGTACGTCGTTGTCCTCGGCGCCGTTGCTCGGCAGCACCTCGACGACGGTGTCCGTCCGCTCGCTAGCGGTGAGGTGCACGTTGCCGAGGTCGAACTCGACGACGACCGTGATGGGTTCGGGCGTTTCGTAAGAAGGCATGGCTGTGCCGTCCTCTCGACGGTGGAGGCTGGATGCGCAGGTGAGGGAAGGTCTAGCGGACCCAGCCCTGGTAGCTGTTGCGCTTGGCCGGGCGTGCGCCCCGAGGGGTGGCGGAGGCGGACCCGTGCGCCGCGGTGCCGCCCGTCTCCAGGGCGGTGGCCACCGCCCGTACGAGCCACGCGTTCACCGACAGGCCCTCCTGGCCGGCCGCGTCCTCGACGCGGGCCTTGAGGTGGGCGGGGAGCCGGAAGTTGATGCGGGCCGTGTTGCCCTCGTCGCCGTCCGCGGGGAGGGACGCCGCCGTGGCCGGTGCGGCCGGCGCCATCGGTGGCGCCAGGTCGCCCGGGCCGACGTCCGGCAGCTCCGGAGCCGGCGGCGCCGTCACCACGAACTCGGGGTCCAGCCCCCGCAGCCGCACGTCCACCGAACCGGGAGCGAGCTCCCGGGTGATCTCGTCGGAGGCCGCGGACAGCGCATTGAGGAGGGTGAGCCGGGCGGCGGACTCCAGAGGGGCGGTCAGGCGCTCGGCCAGGGCACGCGCGTCCTCCCCGCCCGCGTCGGCGGCGACCGCGAGCTCGCGGCGGAGGTGGTCGACGTAGGGGGTCAGGTCCATGTGCATCATCATGGCACCACTGTGGCGCCATGGCAAGCCGAAGTGGCGCCACGTGGTGTCATCTGGCGCCATGCCGGCGCCATGCATGCGCCATGCCGCCCCCGAGGGGTGCCATGTGGCACCACGTGGCACACCTGCGCGCCCTGTGGTGTCACTCGGCGCCAAGCGCGCCGGCGGTCGCGACAGGGCCCGCGGCAGGCGCCCCTACACCCCACGCCGCGCGTAACAGAAGAGATGCTCCTCAGGTCCCGCCGAGGCCTCCGCCGGCCGGAAGACGGAGACGGCCTCGTGGAGGACCTCCAGTCCGCAGTCCTCGCGCAGCATGCGCACGTACTCGGCGGCGGAGAAGCTGGAGACCCGGGCCCGGCGGCCCATCCAGACGATCTCCACGTCCTCGACGTCCGCCGGGACGGTGGCGCTCGCCAGGTAGCCCCCGGGGGCCAACCAGGAGGACATGCGGAGCAGGGCCGCCGTGGCCTCGGCGCGGGTCATCATCAGGAGCGGGAAGAACGCGCAGACGGCGTCGTAGCCGCCCTCGGGGGGCGTGAAGTCCCGGACGTCGCGCTGCTCGAAACGGGCGCCGGGCACCTGCTGCCGGGCGAGTTCCACCATCGTCGCGGACACGTCGATGCCGGTGACCTCGTGCCCGGCCCGGACGAGGAGCTCGGCGACCGGCCGGCCGGTGCCGCTGCCGACGTCCAGGACGCGGGCCCCGGGGGCCAGCCGGGCGGTGAGCCAGTCGACCGCGGCCAGCTGTTCCGGCAGGTGCCCGAAGGCCTTCTCGTAGTCGAGGCCCATGCCGTCGAACAGCTCCGCCGCCGACAACGCCCCCTGCCCCGCCTCGTCTTCGCGCATACCGACCCCCTGTGTCTCCGGACCCGTGGGGCCCCGACGCCCCGCGCACGCGACCGTGCCGGTGTCACCGACCGCGTACCCACGGGAGGGAGCGGTCATGTCACCGACGGGTCGACACGCGGCCCCGGCGCACGCCGGAGTGTGTCCACGGCGTTCGGGTGCGATCGCGTTCGCCGACCGGTCCGGGGGTGGCCGAAACCCCTCTTTCGAGGCGGCGCACGCGGCCCCCGTTCGGCCGAGGCCATCGCGCGCCCCTTTCGGTCGACCTCTTCGAAGCACTCGCTGATGGTTCATCAAAAGCGGTTGCTCGCAAGGAAGTTAACGAGCGAGGCGCAGGTGGTTGCGTGCGCCGGGGCGCGCTCTCCGGGCATGGCTCGAATGTCGTCGTCGGCCCGGATAAACCCCGTGCGAAGCAAGATCACCGCTTCGAGGTAATGCCCCCGGGCTCGTCGGGCGAGGCGGGTGAGCGGACGGTTACTGTTCCTCGTGATCTGGACGGATTCCCCTGGATTCCCAGAGATTGTGTCGGTTTTTCCTCTTTTCAAGGAGAGCTCGTCCCATGACCGTTGAGACCGGCCCGGACACGCAGGTGGAGCCGCCGCGGCCGCAGTCCAGCCTGAGCACCGCGGCTGCCCGGAACCTCGCCACCACGACCAAGTCCGCCCCGCAGATGCAGGAGATCACCTCCCGGTGGCTGCTGCGCACGCTTCCCTGGGTGGAGACGAAGGGCGGCGCCTACCGGGTGAACCGCCGACTGAGCTACACCGTCGGCGACGGGGTGATCGAGTTCATCCAGGACGGCGGCGCCGTCCGGGTGATCCCTCGTGAACTTGGCGAACTCGCCCTGCTGCGCGGCTTCGAGGACGAGGACGTGCTGCGCGCCCTGGCCGACCGGTGCGTCCAGCGCGACTTCCGCGCCGGCGAGGTCCTCGTCGAACGCGGTGCCGCCGCCGATCAGATCCACCTCATCGCCCACGGCCGCATCAGCCAGAGCTCGGTCGGCAAGTACGGTGACGAGGTCGCCGTCGCGGTCCTCGCCGACGGCGACCGGTTCGGCGAGAACGCCCTCCTGGACGCCGACGCCAGGTGGGACTACACCGCCACCGCCGAGACCCCGGGCACCCTGCTCACCCTCTCGCGCGCCGACTTCGCCTCCGTGATGTCCGCCGCGCCGAGCCTGCAGACCCACATCCACGAGTTCAGCTCGCTGCCCCAGCAGCGGCAGAACAAGCACGGCGAGGCCGAGATCGCCATGTCCGCCGGACACGTCGGCGAGGTCGAACTCCCCGGCGCCTTCGTGGACTACGAGCTCAAGCCGCGCGAGTACGAGCTCTCCGTCGCGCAGACCGTCCTCAAGGTCCACACCCGGGTCGCCGACCTCTACAACGGCCCGATGAACCAGACCGAGGAGCAGCTCAGGCTCACCATCGAGGCGCTGCGCGAGCGCCAGGAGCACGAGCTGATCAACAACCGCGAGTTCGGTCTGCTCAACAACGCCGACTTCAAGCAGCGGATCCAGACCCACTCGGGCCCGCCCACCCCGGACGACCTCGACGAGCTGCTGTGCCGCCGCCGCGGTACGAAGTTCTTCTTCGCCCACCCCAAGACCATCGCGGCGATCGGGCGCGAGTTCAACGCCCGCGGGCTCTACCCGGACCACGTCGACCTCGGCGGACAGTCGGTCCCGGCCTGGCGCGGCGTGCCGATCCTGCCCTGCAACAAGATCCCCATCAGCAAGGAGCAGACCAGCTCGATCATCGCCATGCGTACGGGCGAGGACAACCAGGGCGTCATCGGTCTGCACCAGACCGGTCTGCCGGAGGAGTACGAGCCGGGCCTGTCGGTGCGCTTCATGGGCATCAGCGAGCAGGCGATCATCTCGTACCTCGTCACCACCTACTACTCCGCCGCGGTCCTGGTGCCGGACGCGCTGGGCGTGCTGGAGAACGTGCAGATCGCCCGTAGGCGCGACTAGTCCAGGTGCGGCGAGGAATCCGTCCGAGGGCCGCGCCGGGCCGGGACCGTCCGGGCCCGGGGACGGCCCACCATCCCAGCAAGGAGCCACGGATGCCCGATCCCGGGCTTTCCCCCGGACAGTCAGGAACGGCCGCGCCGGCCGCCCGGCCGCCACTGCCCGGACCGCCGTCCCCCGCGTTCCCCGGCCGCGGGGCCGCGACCGCCCCGGCGCCCGCGCCGTCGGCGGACGCGGTGCCCGTCGAGGCGCCGGTGACCCCGGCGGCCGCTCCGTCGGTCGTCCCGGCGGCCCGCCCGGCCGTCGACCTGGGTGTCGCCCTCCCCGTCGACCCGCCCGTACCGATGCGGCCCGAGATCGAACGGATCCTGCGCGGCCCGAGCGGACTCGGCACGGCGGCCCTCTCGCTGGCCCGCCGGCCGGAGCCGCCGGCCGCGCCGGAAGCTCCGGCCGCCACCTCGGCGACGGAGGGCACGCCCATCCCGGGCCTCTACTTCCACCCGGTCCCGGAGCCCGACGCGGGGCGGGTGGCGGAGGTCAGCGACCGGATCAAGAACTGGGCCGTGGACGAGGTCCAGATCTTCCCGCCGGAGTGGGAGGACCAGTTCGACGGGTTCTCCGTCGGGCGCTACATGGTGGCCTGCCACCCGGACGCCCCGTCGGTCGAGCACCTGATGGCCGCCACGCGGCTGATGGTGGCCGAGAACGCCGTCGACGACTGCTACTGCGAGGACCACGGAGGCTCGCCCATCGGTCTCGGGAGCCGCCTCCTCCTCGCCCACACGGCACTCGACCCGCTGCACACCACCCAGGAGTACGAGCCGGCCTGGGAGGAGTCGCTCCTCTCGGACGCACCGCGGCGCGCCTACCGCTCCGCGATGCGGTACTTCACCGAGCTGGCCACACCGTCCCAGGCCGACCGCTTCCGGCACGACATGGCCCGGCTGCACATGGGGTACCTGGCCGAGGCGGCCTGGGCCCAGACCGACCACGTACCGGAGGTGTGGGAGTACCTGGCGATGCGCCAGTTCAACAACTTCCGCCCCTGCCCGACCATCACCGACACCGTCGGCGGCTACGAACTGCCCGCCGACCTGCACGCCCTGCCCGCCATGCAGCGGGTCATCGCGCTCGCCGGGAACGCGACCACCATCGTCAACGACCTCTACTCCTACACCAAGGAGCTGGCCGGTCCCGGCAAGCACCTCAACCTGCCCGTGGTGATCGCCGAACGCGAGGGCGTCTCCGACAAGGAGGGCTACCTCAAGGCGATCGAGGTCCACAACGACCTCATGCGCGCCTTCGAGGCCGAAGCCGCCGCGCTCGCCACCGCCTGTCCCGTCCCGAACCTGCTCCGCTTCCTGCGGGGCGTGGCCGTGTGGGTGGACGGCAACCACTACTGGCACCAGACCAACACCTATCGCTACAGCCTGCCCGACTTCTGGTAAGAAATGGACTTTTATCTGTGACCAGCACCGAGTTCACCACCGCCGAAGGCACCTCCACCGCGTTCGTCCCGGCGCCCGCGACGCCCTACCAGGGGGACATCGCGCGCTACTGGAACAACGAGGCCAGGCCCGTGAACCTGCGCCTCGGCGACGTCGACGGGCTCTACCACCACCACTACGGCATCGGTGACGTCGACCACGCGGCCCTCGGCGACCGCGAGGACAGCGAGTACGAGAAGAAGCTGATCGCCGAACTCCACCGCCTGGAGTCGGCGCAGACCGACGTGCTCCTGGAGCACCTCGGCTCCATCGGCCATGACGACACGCTCGTGGACGCCGGCTGCGGCCGCGGCGGTTCGATGGTCATGGCCCACCAGCGCTTCGGCTGCAAGGTCGAGGGCGTCACGCTCTCCGCCAAGCAGGCCGACTTCGCCAACCGGCGCGCGCAGGAACTGGGCATCGAGGACCACGTCCACGCCCGGGTGTGCAACATGCTCGACACCCCCTTCGAGACCGGCCAGGCGGCCGCCTCGTGGAACAACGAGTCGAGCATGTACGTCGACCTGCACGACCTCATGGCCGAGCACTCCCGCATCCTCGCCGTCGGCGGCCGCTACGTGACCATCACGGGCTGCTGGAACCCGAAGTACGGCCAGCCCTCGAAGTGGGTCTCCCAGATCAACGCCCACTTCGAGTGCAACATCCACTCCCGCCGCGAGTACCTGCGCGCCATGGCCGACAACCGCCTCGTGCCCCAGGCCGTGATCGACCTGACGCCCGCGACCCTGCCCTACTGGGAGCTGCGCGCCACGTCCTCCCTGGTCACCGGCATCGAGGAGGCCTTCATCGAGTCGTACAAGGACGGCTCCTTCCAGTACGTCCTGATCGCCGCCGACCGCGTCTGACCACCGCCCCACAGGCGGAGAGGAGCCGGGCCCGACCGACTTTCGGCCGGGTCCGGCTCCGTCATGCGCGTGATCCGGCCAACGTCCTTTATGGCTTTGGGATTTCGGCGGATTACTTGTTAGCTTCGGCCGCAGTCTGCTAGAGAGCCGGGGGGACTCATGGGACGGATACGAGGCACAGGCACGCACGTGCACTTCCGTGCGCCGTACGGCACGGGCGGGACCCGACGGTGAGCACGCCCACGCCGAGCCCCAGCCCGACCGCCACCGCGTCGCCGAGTCCCAGCTCCAGTCCGAGCCCCCAGCCCACGACCACGCCGACACCCGGCACGTCGCACCTGCCGTCGCCGGCTCCGTCCTCGGGCACGCCCAGCCCCCAGCCGACGCCGTCGCCGAGCCCGAACGCGTCGCCGACGCCGCCGCAGTCCGGCCCGCCGCCCCAGCTTCCTCCGGCGACCCCGCCCGCCGTGAGCAACCCGTGGACGGGTCCCGGCGGCTTCGACGTGCAGCCGCTCCATCTGTACCGGTCGTCGCCCTGCTCCTGGAAGTGCACGCCAAGGCCGTGGTCGCCATCGGCGGCGCGGCGGTCGGCTTCACCACCACAGCCAACAACTTCCGGCCCTCCCCGAACGATCCGCTGCTGCCCGGGATGGACGGCGACACGATCGACCGGCACGTCGGCCTCTCCCCGGACCAGCTGCGGACGCGTGTCCGGGACCAGGGCGTCGACGCCTCGGCCTTCCCGGGCCTTCCGGCCGCCCAGAAGCACGTCCAGACCGCCCTGAACGACCCCGCCCACATCCAGACGATCGAGCAATGGACGAACAGGCAGAAGCAGCGCGTGGAGAACAGGACGTTCAGCCCCGCCCCTCGCCCCAGCTGCCCGTCTTCACCGTGAAGGACGCGAACGGGAACAACGTCGTGACGGGCTCCTCCGTCTCGCAGTCCGACTTCCTCCCAGGGCTTCAACGCCCAGCCGAGCCAGGTCCACGGTGTGAAGCTGGTCCTCGCCTACTCGCCGGAGTCCGGGACGTTCTTCGTCCGCACCGCCTACCCGAGCCCCCCGGAACATGCGCCACGTGATCTCGAAACAGGACGACTTCCTCACCTCCGGCGTGGTGGGGCTGCTGCTGCGCGTCGCCGTCGCGTCCCGCAACCCGGGGGCGGCACCGCTGGAGGACGAACTCCAGCGGCTGTCCCGCTTCCTGCAGGATTCCGGAACGGTCACCGTCGTGATGCCGCACGTGGCACTGGCCTCGCTGCTCGATCTCCTGGCCGACGAGGTCGGCACCGAGGTGTTCGGGACCAGGCCCGCCGAGTACCGCCAGGCCTTGGCGCGGGCGGCCGGCGACGATCCGCCGGCGGACTTCCTGCGCTCGTTGGCCGCGCTCATCCGCGAACGCCAGTTCCGCTCCTACCCGGAGATGACAAACCTTCCGCTGTCCGGCTGGGAGGCGAGCGGACGCTTCAGGCTGACCTCGGCCTTCGTCTCGTCGATGATCTCGGGGGAGTACGACAGCGTGGACGAGGCCCTGGAGGAGATCCTGGGCAGCGAGCACCCGGACTGCCACGAGCATCTCGGCAACCTCGCCGGGGAGTTGCAGCGCCTCCTGTACCTGTTCCGCACCCCCGCCGATCTCGACGCCGCCTTCGCCACCGTCATGCCCCACGTGACCCATGCGCGGGTCCGCCACCTGCTCGACGCCGTCCACGCCCACTTCGCCGCGCAGCACTGACCCACGAGCACCCCGTGACCCCATCGCCACGGAAGGAGCCGCCGCCATGGCCGTCGAGCCGAGCCTCGTCGTGACGGACGAGGACCTGAAGCGTCTCGCGGACGACCTGGACGCCATGCGGGCGCACATCGACGGGCAGGTCCGCCGGATGGACGCCATCGTCGACCGGGCCGTGGCGCGATGGCGCAGCGAGGCGGCGACGGCGTACCGGAAGCTGCACCGCGAGGCCGGGGCGGACGCCGTACGTGTGCGGGAGATCCTCGACATCTGAACGCGCATCCGCAACATCCGTAAGGCAGGGGGAAACGTCAACGACGACGGCTCCATCACCGTCGACCCGGTCGCGCTGCGCGAGATAGCCGGCGACCTCGAGGACATACCTGGGCCTTGGTCCGCACGCCCCCGAGGCGGTGGCCGGCTATCTCCGGCAGACCTGGCGCACCCGGCCGTGGGCGATCGCCGTCGCGGCCGAGCAGCTACGCGTCTACGCCGACAATCCGCCGGGTCGGCTGCGGTTGCGGCTCCGTGAGTACTACCGGTTGCCCGACGTGGGGTTGCCGCCCCTGGGCGCCGAAGTCGAGCCGCCGGTCCCCTTCTCTCCCGCCGCCTGGCTCGCCACGCTCGCCGTGCGCCTGCGCCGCTGAGCCGGCCGGTCCGTTTCTCCTCGGCCCCGACGGGCAGTCGCGGGGCAGCGGGGGCCGTACGGCTGCGGCGGTGGGCGGAATGGCCAGACCGATGTGGACCGGGGTGCTCAGTTTCGGGCTCGTGAGCGTTCCCGTGGGGCTGTACACCGCCACCTCCCCGCATACCCTCCGCTTCCACCAGCTGCAGCGCGGCACCTCCGACCGGATCCGGAACCGGCGCGTGAACGAGCGGACCGGCGAGGAGGTCGAGCTCGACGACATCGTCAAGGGCTTCGACACCGGCGACACGTACGTCCTCGTCGAGCCCGACGAACTCGACGACATCGCGCCCGGCCGCTCCAAGGCGCTGGAGATCGACGGATTCGTGGACCTCGACGCGATCGACCCCATCTTCTTCGACCGGACGTACTATCTCGGGCCGAAGGGCACGGAGTACGCGAAGGTCTACGCCCTTCTCGAACGCGCCCTGGCGAAGACCGGCCGGGCCGGCATCGCGACCTTCGTCATGCGCGGCCGGGAGTACCTGGTCGCCCTGAAGTCCGAGAACGGCATCCTCACCCTGCACACGCTCCACTGGGCCGACGAGATCCGCGACCCGCGCGAGGAGATCCCCGACCTGCCGACCACCCGCACCAAGACCGGCGACAAGGAGATGAGGATGGCCGAGCAGCTCATCGGAACGCTGGCCATGGACTGGGATCCGGAGGAGTTCCACGACACCTACCGGGACAAGGTCGCGGCCCTGATCACGGCCAAGGAGTCCGGCGAGAGCGTCGAGAAGGCCGAACCCGCCGCCGAGGCCACCAACGTGATCGACCTGACCGAGGCCCTCCGCGCGAGCGTCGAACGGGCCCGGGGCAGAAGCGGGAGGAGCGGGAGCGAGCGGAGCAGGGGCGCGGGGGAGGGGGACGAGGAGGGCACGGGCAGGGAGGGCGCTGGGAGCGAGGGCAAGGACGAGGGCGGGAGGGACGGGAGCGCAAAGCCCAAGGCCGCGAAGCCCAAGGCCACAAAGCCCAAGGCCGCAAAGGGCAAGGGCGGGAAGGCCGAGGGCGGGAAGGCCGAGGGCGGGAAGCGCGCGGGGGACACCGCCGGGCTCCAGGACCTGAGCAAGGCCGAGTTGTACGAGAAGGCCTCCGCCGCCGGCATCCGCGGGCGCTCCGGCATGAACCGCGACGAGCTGATCGAGGCCCTGACGGCGGAGGGCGGCGCCCGGGCCGCCTAGGCCCTGTCGTCGAACTCCCGCCCGCCCCGCGGCGCCTCCGGTTCCTCGCCTCCCGCAGGCCCGGCCGGCCCGGCCGGACCGGCCGACCCGGGCTGCTCGACGGGCGGTTCCGCAGGCGATTCAGCGCGCTGCTCGGCAGGCGGTTCGGCGGTCCCGTCCCGCTCGGCCGGCGGCTCCGGCCCTCCCGGCATCACCGCGCGCAGCGCGCGCTCCGTCTCGTCCGGGTCCGCGACGGAGACGGCGACGCGGCGGAAGGGCGCGTCGGGGGCCAGGTCCATGTACAGGGCGGGGCCGTCGGAGCGCACGGCGACGAAGTCCGTGCCGTCCGGGCCGTGCCGGGTGCCCACGCAGCGGCCCGGAAGCCACATGCCGGGCCCCGCGGCGCCCCGCAGGACACGCCACCAGCTGGCCTCGACGCCCACGCCGCGCAAGGCGGCGGCGGGCACCCGGACCGTGTGCCGGCGCGCCGCCAGGGTCTCGCGCAGACCGAGCCGGACGACGATCTCGGTTCCTTCCACCGCCACACGGGTCACGGGTATCACCTCTCCGCGGTCAGGACCTCGGCGAGCCGCCGTCGGGCCGCCGCGGCGGAGCGCCCGCGCGGCGCGGCCCGCCAAGGGTCGCGGGAGCGGAGCTCGTCGGCGTCGGCGAGGGTCCAGCGGCGGGCGGTCAGGCCGGGGTCGTCCAGCTCCGACCAGGCCAGCGGTGCCGCGACCGGGGCGCCGGGGCGGGCCCGTACCGCGTACGGCGCGACGGCGGTCTGGCCGTACCCGTTGCGCTGGACGTCCAGATAGAGCCGGCCCCGCCGGTCCCGCTTGCGGGCGGCCGTCGTCAGCTCGTCCTCGTACCGGGCGGCGAGCGTCTCGGCGACGTCCCGGGCCAGGGCCCGTACGTCGTCGAAGGGGGACCGGCGGAGCAGGGGCACGATGACGTGCAGGCCGCGCGAGCCGGTGGTCATCGGCAGCGACGGCAGTTCCAGCTCGTCGAGGAGGCCGCGCAGCCGTCCGGCCGCGCGCCGGACGGCCTCGAAGTCGTCGCCCGGCGGATCGAGGTCGAAGACCAGCCGGTCGGGGTGCTCGGGGCGGTCGGCCCGGGAGAGCCAGCGGTGCGGGGTGACACAGGCCTGGGACGCCAGATAGACCAGCGAGGCCGCGTCGTCGCACAGCGCGTAGGTGACCGTCCCGTCCTCCTTGGGCAGTTCCGCCCGGTCGAGCCAGTCGGGGAAGTGGTCGGGGACGTCCTTCTGCATGAAGCCGGAGTCGTCGATGCCGTCGGGGTGCCGTTCCAGCATCAGCGGGCGGCCGCGCAGATGGGGCACCATGCGGTCGGCCACCCGGTGGTAGTACGCGGCCAGCTCGGCCTTGGTGATGCCGTCCTCGGGGAACAGCACCTTGTCCGGCCGGGCGACCTCGACGGTGCGCCGGCCGGCCCGGACCGTGGCCGCCGCCGTCACGAGACGCTCCCGGACACCTGGCCGAGCGTACGGCCGCTGCGGGCGGACCGGGCGCGGCGCGGATCGGTGCCGCCGTCCTCGTGGGCGCGCGAGTCGGCGTGCTTGACCAGCAGCCAGGCCTCCCGGTCGCCGTCGTCACCGTTCCGGATGCGGGTGAGTGCGTAGCCGCCGCGCAGCTTGCGGCCGTCGAGCCAGAAGGAGGCGTGACCGCGGTCGAGGGCGTCGGCGAACGGGACCTCCCGCCCGGCGCGGTCCTCGGACAGGTTCCGGTACGTTCCCTCGTCCCAGACGATCACCGTGCCGGCGCCGTACTCGCCGGACCCGATCACGCCCTCGAAGTCGCGGTACTCCAGCGGATGGTCCTCGGTCGGCATCGCGAGGCGCTTGTCGTGCGGATCGGCCGACGGCCCCTTGGGCACCGCCCAGGACTTGAGGACCCCGTCCACCTCCAGCCGGAAGTCGAAGTGCATCGCGGTGGCGTCGTGGATCTGCACCACGAACGACGGCTCGCCCGCGGCGGCGGGCGCGCGTCCGCCCTCCGGTTCGGCGGTCCGGGAGAAGTCCCGGCGCCGTCGGTACTCGCTCAGCGCGCGCTCATGACGCATGCCCCACCTCGGACGTGGCTCGACGGACGTCTCTCTCACGTTCGCGCCTACCCCGGACTCCTGCCCGGAACCTCCACTTCTGTGGAGCGGTGCCGTCAATGCCGGGTTCCGGGAGCCCGTACGCCGACCATGGCGGAGTGCCGGCCGGGACCACCGCCGCGGCGGGCACCGACCGATCCGCCCCCCACCCCACGGAGAACCATGGCCACCGCGAGCCCCCAACGCGCCGGCGCGCTGCTGCGGCACCCCCGACTGTGGCTGGTGCCGACCGTCCTGAGCGGACTGGTCAGTCTGGTGCTCTCCCTCCTCTACATGGGCGGCATCCTCAACCCGAACGCGAACCTCGACCGGCTGCCCATCGCCCTCGTCGACCAGGACCAGGGCGAACTGGGGAAGCGGATCACCAGCGCGCTCGTCGCCGAGGGGCCCGGCGGTGTCCAGTGGCGCCGGCTCGCACCGGCCGAGGCCGAGGACCAGCTGGCCGCCGGGAAGGTGTTCGGGGCGCTGCTCGTGCCCCGGGACTTCAGCGCCTCCGTCGCGGCGCTCGGCACGCCCCGCGCGACCGTCCGGCCGACGCTCACCGTGCTCACCAACCCCGGGGTCGGCAGCCTGGGCTCCTCGCTCGCCGCCCAGATCAACCAGACCGCGGCGCACCAGGCCTCCGTGACCATCGGCCGGCGCCTCGCGGCCGCCGCCACGGACCCGACGGCGCGGGTACTGCTGGCCGACCCCGTGACCGTCACGACCCGCGCGGGCCATCCGATCGGTCGGCACAGCGGACTGGGGCTCTCCGCCTTCTACTACACCCTGCTCCTGGTCCTCTCCGGCTTCATCGGAGGCAACCTCGTCCACACCGGCGTCGACACCGCCCTCGGCTACGCGGACAGCGAGATCGGCCCCTGGCACACCCGCCACCGGGCCGTGCCCATCACCCGCACCCAGACGCTGCTCCTGAAGATGGTGATGACCGCCGGGATCTCGCTGCTCACCTCCTCGCTCGCCATGCTGGCGACGGTCGGGATCCTGGGCATGGACGCCGGCCACCTGCCGCTGCTGTGGATCTTCTCGTACTGCGCCGTGGTCGCCGTCGGCCTGGGCGTCCAGGCCATCAACGCCGCGTTCGGCGGCATCGGGCAGCTCGTGTCCATGTTCGTCTTCATCGCGCTGGCCCTGCCGTCCTCCGGCGCCACCATCCCGCTGCAGGCGACCCCGGCCTTCTACCGCTTCCTGGGCGCCTTCGAGCCGATGCGGCAGCTCACCGAGGGCGTCAGGGCCATCCTCTACTTCGACGCCCGTGCCGACGCGGGGCTCACCCGCGCCTGGGCGATGATCGCGACCGGCTTCCTCGCCGCCCTCGTCTTCGGCTTCGGCATGACGCACTACTACGACCGCCGGGGCCTCGCCCGGCTCACGCCGCAGCCCGAGCCCCGGGCCTGATCGTGCAGTGCAGCGAGTCGTCCACCACGTCCGCGACGATCGTGTCCCCCGGCTCGGCCTCCCCGCCCAGGAGCAGCGAGGCGATGCGGTTGTCGAGCTCGGTCTGGATCGTGCGGCGCAGCGGACGCGCGCCGAACTCCGGCTGGTAGCCGTGCGCGACGAGGAGCTTCTTCGCCGCCTCGGTCACCTCCAGCCTCAGTCCCTGCGCGTGGACGCGGTGCTGACTGCGGTCGAGGAGGTGCTCGACGATCTCCCTCAGGTCCTTCTCGGTGAGGCTGTGGAAGACGATGATGTCGTCGATGCGGTTGAGGAACTCGGGCAGGAACCGGCCTCGCAGATCCTCCATCAGCTCGTCCTTCAGCTCGGCCGCGTCGCCCTCGTGGGCGAGGATGCGGTGGGCGCCGATGTTGGACGTCATGATGACGACACAATGCCGGAAGTCGACCGTGCGGCCCTGGCCGTCCGTCAGGCGCCCGTCGTCGAGGATCTGCAGCAGGGTGTTGAAGACGTCGGGGTGCGCCTTCTCCACCTCGTCGAACAGCACGACGCTGTACGGGTGGCGGCGGACCTTCTCGGTGAGCTGGCCGGCCTCCTCGTAGCCCACGTAGCCGGGAGGCGCTCCGACCAGCCGGGCGACGGTGTGCTTCTCCTGGAACTCGCTCATGTCGAACCGGATCATCCGGTCCTCGTCGCCGAACAGCAGCTCGGCGAGGGTCTTGGCGAGCTCGGTCTTGCCGACGCCGGTGGGGCCGAGGAAGAGGAAGGAGCCGACCGGGCGGTTCGGGTCGCCCATGCCGGCGCGGTTGCGGCGGACCGCCTCCGAGACGGCGGTGACGGCCTCGTCCTGGCCGACGATCCGCGCGTGCATCTCCTCCTCCAGCCTGAGGAGGCGTTCCTTCTCGCTGGCGGTGAGCTGGGAGACGGGGATGCCGGTGCGGCGGGAGACGATGTCGGCGATGTCGCCGGCCGTGACCGAGACGACGCCCTCGCGGCGCTCCTCGATGCCCGCGAGCTCGCCCTCCACCTCGGCGATCCGCTTCTTCAGTTCGGAGGCCTTCTCGAACTCCTCGCCCGCGACGGCCTGGTCCTTCTCACGGCGCAGCTTGGCGAGTTCGTCCTCGCGGCTGACGACCTCGGTGGAGCGGCCGGCGCTGCGCAGCCGGACCCGGGCGCCGGCCTGGTCCATCAGGTCGATCGCCTTGTCGGGCAGGAAGCGGTCGCCGATGTAGCGGTCGGAGAGCTCGGCCGCCGCCGCGAGGGCGCCGTCGGCGAACCGGACCTGGTGGTGGGCCTCGTACGCGTCCCGCAGCCCTTCGAGGATCTGGACGGTCTCCTCGACGGTCGGCTCGGGGATGAGCACGGGCTGGAAGCGGCGTTCGAGGGCGGCGTCCTTCTCGATGTGCTTGCGGTACTCGTCGATCGTGGTGGCGCCGACGACGTGGAGCTCGCCGCGGGCGAGGGCCGGTTTGAGCATGTTGCCCGCGTCCATCGAGCCCTCGCCGGTGGCGCCGGCGCCGACGACCGTGTGCAGTTCGTCGATGAAGAGGATGATCTCGCCGCTCGCCTTCTGGACGTCCTCGATGACCTTCTTGAGGCGTTCCTCGAACTGGCCGCGGTACTGCGCGCCGGCCACCATGCCGGACAGGTCCAGCGAGACCACCCGCTTGTCCTTGAGGGTGTCGGGCACCTCGCCCGCCACGATCCGCTGGGCGAGGCCCTCGACGATGGCCGTCTTGCCGACGCCGGGCTCGCCGATCAGCACCGGGTTGTTCTTGGAGCGCCGGGAGAGGATCTCGACCGTCTGCTCGATCTCCTCCGCCCGCCCGACCACGGGGTCGAGCCTGCCCGCCTTCGCCTCCTCGGTGAGGTCGCGTCCGTACTCGTCGAGGGTGGTGGCCGGCTCCTTCGGCGCGGCGGGGGCGGTGTTCTCCGGGCGGCCCGCCTGGTCCGCGAGACCGCGCAGCCTCTGTACGTCGAGGTCCTCGGCGCGCAGGAAGCGGGTGGCGCCGGAGTCCGGGTCGCCGAGCAGCGCGCCGAGGATGTGCTCGGGGCCGATGTACGACACCCCGGCGGCCTGCGCGTAGGCGTGGGCGGCGGCCAGGGTGCGCTTCGCCGCCGGGGTGAGCCCGGGCTGGGACGAGGGTTCCCCGGCCTCGCCGGGGAGCACCTGGGCGATCTGCTCGGCGAGCTGGTCGGGATTCACTCCGGCCTCGGCCAGGATCCTCCGGGACGGCTCGACCTGCGTCGCCGCCCACAGCAGGTGTTCGGTGTCGAGGTCCGTCGTGCCGTCCTCGTCCGCCTTGCGCGCGGCCTGGTTGAGGAGCCGGTGCGAGGACTCGGTGAGGAGGCGTCCGATGGGCACCCGCTGGACGACCGGGGGCGACGACGCCGGCGACATACCGAAGAACCGGTTCAGCAGGTCGCTGAACGGATCGGAGGAACCGAAGGGGGAACCGAACGCCATCGACATGCGAAGCTCCTGACGGGGGTGGGGGCGCCCACCGGCACGACCGTGGGGGTGGGAGTCACCCTCACTCAAACCCGGCCGACGGCACCCCGCAAGCGGGGTCGTCACGGACTGCGACGGCGGGTCCGGACGCCTGCTCGCCGCCGACGCCCACGCCCTCGGGGAGTGGCGCGCGCCGAGGGGGCCGAGGCCGGCGGGATCAGGCGCCGACCGACACGACGACCGCGGTGGTCGGGCCGCCGGGCGCGCGGTACGAGACGGTCTCCCCGGCGTGCCGCCCCATCAGGGCCAGCCCGAGCGGGCTGTCGGAGGTCACCAGGGCCGGGTCGTCGGCGTCGGCCAGCTCGCCCACGTGGACGGTCGACTCGGCACCGTCCTCGAACCGTACGGTGACCGTGCTGCCGACCCCCACCACGTCCGAGGACGGCGGGCCGGCGACGCCCGCCGCGGCGATCCGGCCCTCGATGTCGGCGATGCGCCGGTCGAGCCGCGCCACCTCGTCGGCGCGCCGCAACTCGTCGGCCTCGTCGGCCCGGTCGCCGACCTCGTCCGGGTCCCGGAGGGTCGCGGCCGCGGTCCCGCGCTCGCTGCGCAGCTCGGCGAGCTCCCGCTGGAGGGCACGGAGGGCGTCGTCACTGATGGGCTCGGGGCCGTCGGTCATTCCTGCTCCCAGGGTGCCGGTGGAAACGTCGAGTCTCAGCCCCTCCATTACCGCATCACCGGATGAACCGGGCAAATCACATCCGCCGGACCGGCCCGGCAGGACCTGGTCCCCGTGCCCGACGGAACTAGTCCCCGTGGTAGGAGGCGATCGTCGCCGCCGTCGTCGCGGCCACCGTCGCCTCGTCCGCGCCCGCGGCGGCGTAGGCGGCGCCCCAGGCCTCGCCCACGCGGACGACGAAGGAGCGGGCCTCGGCGGAGGTCTGCCAGGCGGCGGCCTCGTCGGTGGTGAGGGTGGCGCCCGCCAGGTGGCGCGCGAGGCCGAGCAGGGCCAGGTCCCAGCCGACACCGACCGCGCCCGGGCCGTAGCGGGCGCGGAACTCCCGCGGCGGTACGGCCGCGTGCTCCAGCTCCAGGACGGTGCGGCCGGGACCCGCCGGAACGAGCCGGAGCGTCACCTCGCTGAAGCCGGGGTCGGGTGCCGGGCCGAGGATCCAGGAGACGCGCAGGCGTTCGGGCGCGACGCACTCGAGGATCTCGCCGCCCGCGTTGCCCTCCAGCTGGTATCGCCCGCCCGGCCGGAGCTCGCCCGTCACCGGCAGGAACCAGCGCCCGAGGCGCTCGGCGGAGGTCAGCGCCTCCCAGAGGTCCTCGGCCGCCGTCTCGTACGTACGGCGCAGCAGCACGGTGTCGGCGTGGCCGGCGGCCACCCGGCGCGAGCCCACCTCGCGCCGCACGCGGTCGGCGTCGGCCTCCGCGTCGTAGCTGGCGAAGTAGGCCGCCGCCATGTCCTCGGTGCCGTGGCCCTGCGCGGCGGCCCGGTCGAGCCGGACGGCGGTGGCCTGCGCCCCGTCCAGCCGCAGGCCGTGCCGTTCGCCCGCGGCGACGATCAGGCGGGCGTCCTTCGCGGCGGTGGTCACCGAGAAGCTCGGCGGCGAGAGGCGGTCCTCCAGGACGAGGGCGGCCTTGGCCCGCAGATAGCCCATGTCGAGCGGGCCGCCGTCGACCGTGTCGAGGAAGGCCCGCGGATCGACGCCGAGCGCCCGGGCCAGCGCCAGGAGCTCACCGGTCGCGTTGGTGACGGCCAGGACCCAGCTGTTGGCGACGAGCTTGAGCCGGGTCGCGCCGCCGGCCGCGCCGTCGTCACCCGCCCACACCGTACGGGCGCCGACCGCCTCCAGGACCGGGCCGAGGGTCGCCCGGCCCTCGAGCGGCCCGGCGGCGAGGACCGTGAGCTGTCCGGCCTCGGCCGGCGCCCGGGTGCCCAGTACCGGGGCGTCGTAGAAGAGCAGTCCGTGCGCTCGGGCGAAGGCGGCGAGCTCGGTCAGCCGGTCGAGCCCGGCCGTCGTCGACTGCAGCCACACGCCGCCGGGCCGCAGCGCGGGCGCCGCCGCGCGCATCACGTCGAGCGCGGCGGCCCCGTCGTACAGCACGGTGAGCACCACGTCCGCACCGGCCACCGCCTCGTCGGGCCGGTCGGTCACGCGCACCCCGTCGGCCGCCAGCGGCTCCGCCTTGGCCCGCGTCCGGTTCCACGCCCGTACGTCGAGCCCGGCCCGGGCCAGGTTCCGCGCCATCGCGGCCCCCATGATCCCCGTGCCGAGCACAGCGACGGTCAGGGGCTGAGCGGGCATGGCGTCTCCGTCGGTCGGCGCGGTCAACTCTCCTCGCCATCTTCCTCCGGCCGGATCCCCGCCAGCAGGTTGAACGCGCCCGTCAGCATGTTCAGCGTGACCACACCCACCACCTCGGCGATGATCCGGTCGCTCCAGCCGTGCGCCCGGAGCTCCGCCACGTCCTGGTCGCCCAGGGAGCTCGGTTCGGCCAGGACACGCAGGGCGACCGCGATCAGGGCGGACTCGCGGGCGTCCGTCGAGGTGCCCTGCCGGGCCAGCTCGATGTCGGTCTCGCTCAGGCCGGCGGCGCGGGCCGCCGTCGCATGGGCCTCGCGGCAGGTGCCGCAGCCGATCCACTCCTGGACGGCGAGCGAGATCTTCTCGCTCAGGGCCCGGGGGATCTTCACCCGCCTCATCGCCCGGGACAGGCTCAGATAGCCCTCCAGGACGGCCGGCGAGTGGGCCATCGTCGACACCATCTCGCCCGCCGAGCCGTGCCGCTCGACGATGTCGGCGAGCAGTTCGCGCGCCTTGCCCGTGGCCTGCTCCGGTTCGAGCGCCGTCAGTCGTCGCACCCTGCCTCCTCGTTGATATACCCGTAGGGGGTATAACGCGGTGAGGCTTCCTGGAGTTCCCGGCGCGGCGTTCGTACGATCGGAGGGTGATCAAAGGCGTCATGTTCGACTTCTCCGGCACACTCCTGCGCATCGAGTCCGTCGCGCACTGGCTCGACGCGGCCCTCGCCGAGGCCGGGGTCCGGCTCTCCGGCGACGCGTTCGCGCACACCGTGGAACGGCTCACCTTCCACGGCGCCCAGCCCGGCGGCCCCGACCCGCAACGGATGCCCGGGCGTCTGAAGAAGCTCTGGGCGGAGCGCGACCTCGACGCGGAGCGGCACCGCGCCGCGTACACGGCCCTCATCAAGGAGGCCGGGGTGACCGAGCCGGCGCTCGTCCAGGCGCTCTACGACCGCCACCGCACCCCCCAGGCCTGGCACCCCTACCCGGACACCGCCCGCACGCTCGGCGAGCTGAGCCGCGGCGGCCTGGCGGTCGCCGTCGTCAGCAACATCGGCTGGGACCTGCGGCCGGTGTTCCGCACCCACGGCCTCGACGAGTGGGTCGACGTCTACGCCCTCTCCTTCGAGGTCGGCGTGCAGAAGCCGGACCCGGGCATCTTCCGCTTCGCGTGCGAACGGCTCGGCCTCGCCCCCGCCGAGACCCTGATGGTCGGCGACGACCGCCGGGCCGACGGCGGGGCCGAAGTCCTCGGCGCCCGGGTGCACTTCGTCGACCCCCTCCCCGTCGACGCCCGCCCGCACGGCCTGCTCCCGGTCTTCGGCCTGCTCGGCGGCGACGGCGGGTGACAGGGCGGTCCGGGCCCCGGCCCGCCGCTCGCCCTGAGGGACGCCGTCACACCCAGTTGACCTTCGCCTGTCCGAGGAGCGGATCGTCCACCAGCTCCCACAGCGGTACGGCCACGTTGCCGATCCGGTAGCGCCCGCCGTAGTGGAGGCCGAGCACGCGGTGGTCGGTGAGGTCGAAGACCGGGGAGCCGCTGTTGCCGCCCAGGGTGGAGCAGTCGTGCTTCATCACCAGGCCGCCGGGCTCGAACTCGGTCGCCATGCCGGGCTGCAGGCGCTTCACGTTGTAGATGTCCATGAAGATCCGCCGCATGGACTCGGGCTCGTTGCGGCGCCCGTCCCAGGCCGGGTAGCCGATGACGTAGACCGGCCGGCCCGGCACGCTCGCCGGGGCGTCCGCCGCGACCGCCAGCGGGGTCGGCAGCGGTTCGCCGTCGGGCGGGGCGATCCGCAGCAGGGCCATGTCCACGTCCGGGTGGATCCCGATCACCTCGGTGATCTCGTACGCGAGGGAGTCGGCGGCCGGCACCGGGCCCGGCGCGGGGTGCGCCGGCAGCTCCTCGCCGGGGTCGACCCGGGCCGTCATGCCCTGCTGGAAGGTCCAGCCCGCGCCGTCCGCGCGGCTGAACTCGGCGGCCACGTGCCGGTTGGTCATCACCGCCTCGGGGCCGACCAGGAACGCGGTGCCGATCCAGTCGAGGTTCGGGTGACCGGTCACCTCGACCCGGCCGACCCGGGCGATCGACTCGTGGATCGCGGCCCGGCTCGCGTCGAGCACCGCCCAGTCGCCCTGCTGCGGGGCGAAGTCCTGGCCCTGCACCAGGATCGCGGGCCGGCCCTCCAGGAGGACGATCGCCTCCACCCCGAAGTACTCGTCCTCGTCGATGTCCTCCGTCCGGCCGTCCGCCAGCTTCTCCAGGCCGGTGACGCCCGCCTCCAGGATCCGGGCCCGTTCCTCCTGGGCGAAGCGCCCGATCTCGGCGGCCGGGGCGACGGCGGGCGGCAGCTCCTCGGCGGACTCCTGGATCTCCAGCTCCTCCTCCAGCCGGGACCGCACCCGCGCGGCCACCTCGCCCAGATCGCCGAAGACCTGCTCGGGGCCCGTCGCCACCGGCGAGCCGCTGTGTGATCCGCTCCGTGATCCGTACGTCATCTCCGGTCACCTCCGCCTGGCGCCACGCGCCCCTGTGCCGATCCGCCGTCTCCCGCGCTCACAGCTCCGGTTCCCTCGGCAGCTTCTCCTGCGCCGCCATGATCTCCGCGTACAACTCGGGCAGGTTCTCCCGCAGATGGGCGAGGATCCGGCTCATCTGGGTGCCGATGTTCACCACCGCCGTCGACCGGCCCTGGAACTCGACGCCGGTGACCCGGCGCGCTCCGCGGTGCAGCGCGACGACCGTCCACCGGTCCGTGAACACCGGCGAACCGGAGGAGCCGCCCTGGGTGTCGGTGAAGTAGGCGAGGTTCTTGTCGTCCGCCTGGTAGACCAGGTTGTTGCGCAGCGCGACCCGCTTCGGCATGCCCTTGGGGTGCTGGATGATGTTGACCGCCTGTGGGGCGTTGCCCCGGGACTCGCACGGCGCCGTGGCCACCCGCAGCACCATGCGCTCGGGCTGAGCGGCCGTCAGCCGCACCACTGCGTAGTCGAGTTCCTCGTCCCAGGCGACCAGGGCGGCGGCCGTGGCCTCCTCGGTCTCGGCCTGGTCGGAACCGTAGTCGAAGCGCGAGCGGGAGTTGCGCACCTGGAGCTGCAGATCCTCCTCCGCGACCTGCTTGCGGCCGCCGCCGATGCCGTTGCGGGCGTTCACCACGTGGTGGTTGGTGACGAGGAGACCGGGGGCGATCAGCCAGCCCGTGCCGACGTGCGGGTACGCCGGCTGGAGCTGCTTCCCCGACTCGTACGGCGGCACCGTGACCCGGGCGACGGCCGCGCCGGCGACGAAGCCCTCGTAGAGGAACTCGAAGGGCACCATGTCGTCCCGGACGACGATCTCCTCCTTGAACTCCGCGGACAGGAACTCGTCCGGCAGCTCGGGCTCGCCCGCCGCGTCGCGCACCACATGGTCCAGTGCCCGCTGGAAGACGGCGACCGGGCCCGGGTCCGCGGCGAGCGCGATCGCGTTGCGCAGCCACAGCTCCAGCGGCACCTCGCCCTCCATCAGGCGCTCGACCCGGTTCATCGTCCGCAGGTCGGACTGGGTCTGGGTGAAGGGGGTCGGCTGCGGCGGCAGGGCCGCCCGGAAGTGGTCCTTGACGCCCGCGAACAGCCGGCCCCGCAGCTCCCGGTCGGCGAGCCCCGCCTCCATGGCCGCGTTCTCCACCGCGAGCAGTTCCTCGGCGGGCAGGTACGGCTCCTCGCGCCAGGCGGCCTCGGCATGGTCCGGCGGCGGGGTGATGCCGACCAGGGCCGCTCCGCCGGGCTCGGGGCCGTACCCGGGGATGCCGGCCCGCTGCGCCAGGCCCGATCCGGCCTCGACGGCGGCGGCCACGCCCAGCAGCAGACTGCCGCTGCGGTCGCCCAGGGTGAGCGTCCGCCAGGCGAGGCTGTCCAGGGTGCCGTGCCCCCGCGCCGCCCGCAGCGTCTCCTCGATCCGGTCGCGTGACATCGGGTGGGCGTACGGATCGGCGTACGGGCCGCCGAACGCGCCGGCCGGCGGCTCGGCGTACGGGTCCGCGTACCGGACGGCGCCCGGCGTGGCCCGCCCGGCCGTGCCCGGCGGCAGGGCGCCCGCCGCGGCCGACTCCAGGATCCGGGCCAGGGGCTCGCGCAGCTGCGGCTCCTCGGTCATCGCCGTGTCGATCCACCGCGCGAGCGCCGTCACCACGGCGTCGTCGTCCTCGGGCAGCCCCACCAGCCGCAGCGTGCGCGCCAGCGCCGGCGGGTCGACCCGGCAGGCCGACACGGCCGCCGCCCGGGCCAGCGCCGGCTGGCGGGCCAGGTCCTCGTCGTCCAGGCCGCGTAGCCGGCGGGCGAGCCGGGCGTCCGTCTCCGCGGAGTCCGTGTCCGCGGCGTCGGCGAGCCGGGACCGGGCCACCAGGACGCCGATCGACTCGTACGGCAGCCCGAGGCCGGCGGCCACGCCCTCGGCCTCGTGGAGGTCCCGGTCGGCCGCGGCGAAGTCGCCGACGTCCTGCGCGAGTCGCGCGGACAGCTGCAGCAGCTCCAGGCGGGTCTCCGCGCAGCCGGCCTCCTCCGCCCGTTCCTCGGCCCGCTCGGCGGTCTCCCGGGCGTCCTCGACGCGCCCGGAGCGGGCCAGCGTCTCCACGAGCAGGGCGTGCAGCTTGCTGCACGGCGTCCACGGCTGCCGTTCGGCGAGCCGCCGGGCCGCGGCCTCCAGATAGCCCTGGGTGAGCAGGTCCTCCACCTCGCGGGCGGCGATCCGTTCCCAGTCCTCCTGGTCGGCCTCGGCCATGATCCGGTCGGGCACGTGGCCGCCGATCCGGCCCAGCAGGAAGGCGGCCGAGCGGGGCGCCATGTCCCGGTCGGCGCCCGCCAGGTGGTTCTCCACGCCGGCCTGCCAACGCTCCTCCACCGTGCGGGGGTTCTCGCCCAGACGCAGCCGGTGGTAGATCTCCTCGGCGCGGTCCCGGACGGTGTCGCGCCCCGCGTAGTAGGCCACGGCCCGTGCGTCCACCGCCCGCATCAGGTCGGTCCGCGCCCCGTCCGAGAGCCGCAGCATGATGGAGCGCAGGTCGGGCCGGTGCCGGATCGCCTGCGGCCCCGCCGACTCCATGAGGTCGAGCCGCGACACCAGCCGGCCGAAGAGCCGGCCCGCGTCGGCGGTCTTCAGCTCCCCGAGCCCGGCCGGCCCGGCGAGCACGTCGCGGACCAGCTCGGGGGTGATGACCCGCAGCGCGAGACCGGCCTGGACGAGGACGCGCACCTCGGCGTCCGCGATGTGCTTGAGGAGGCGGTCGTACAGGGTGCCCTGGATCAGCATCTGGTCGACACTGCTGTGCAGCCGCCGCCGGTTGGTCAGGCCGCGCAGCAGCTCCCCGAGCGAGTCGGCCTCCTCGCCGAGGGTGACCACGGTGCGCGCGGCGAGCTTCAGGCTGAGGGGATGGCCACCGACCTGGGCGTAGAGGGTGTGGGCCACGGTCTCGTCGTCGACACCGCAGGACAGGAGGAGGTCCACGGAGGCGGGCTCGTCGAGCTCCGACAGCTCCATGGTGCGCGGGCTGAGGATCCGCGCCGGGTGGTCGATCGGGGCCCGCCCGGCGACCACCCACCGCAGCCGCGGGTACTCGGCGCGCAGCGCCGCCCACACGGCCCACATGCGGGAGATGATCGGCGAACCCCGGTACTGGGCCTCCTCGAAGGAGTCCAGCGCGATCACCAGCGGCGGCTCCATCTCGCCCGGCGGGGTGGCGACCGCCTCGGCGACCAGGACGGCGAGCTCGCGGGCGAGGTCCTGCTCGCGGGCGCTGGCCTGGGCGTGGAACCCGGCGGAGTAGTCCCGGCCGAGGGTGGCGCGGGTGGCGGAGAGCCGGGAGAGGTCGTCGATCTGCTTGAGTTCGCCGCGCTGCGCGTCGGCGGTCTCGCCGCAGCGGTCGGCGAGCGCGTCGAACGCCGCCCGGTGGTCGGGGTACTGGATGCCGAGCTGCCGGGCCGACTCGGCGATCACCGTGGCCGGTTCGTGGATGGAGAGCGTCGGACGCTCGAAGTCGATGTAGGCGAAGGGGAACCCCTCCGGTGCCGCCTCGCGCAGACTGTCGAGCAGGAAGCGGGCGAGCAGGGTGCTCTTGCCGATGCCGCCGATGCCGTGCAGCAGTACGGGCGGCTCGGCGGGCTCGGACGGCAGGGCCAGGTAGGTGCGCAGCGCGTCGAGTTCGTGGAGGCGGCCGTGGAAGGTGTCCCGGACGAGCAGCCGCAGCGGCTGGAGGAGACGGGCCCGTTCCAGGCGCCGCTGGATGTCGCCGACGGCCGGCAGGAGGCCGGCCGTGCCCGGCACCTGCTCCAGCCACAGCACGGCCTGGAGGAGGTCGGACAACTCCTCCACGTCCGCGTTCGCCAGGGCCGTCGGACCGGCCGGGACGCCCGACAGCAGGGCCAGCGCGGCACGTGCCACCCCGGGGCCCTCGGGGAGGGAGTCCGCGTTGGCGGCGAGCGCGACCCGGGCGGCCTCCGGGCTCCCGAGCCCCTTGAGGGCCGTCGCCCGCACCTCCGGGGTCAGCACCCAGCGCACCGAGCGCTGCGGCCCGGCCAGCGCCGTGCAGTCCTCCACGAGCTGCAGGACCGCCTTGCCGCTCGGCGCCGGCTCTCCGGGCAGCCGCAGCAGCGCCGGGTCGAACTCGTCGAGGAGGCAGGCCGCTTCACGATATGCGCGGCGCAGCTCGGGCATGGCGGGCACGACCGGCGCGGCGGGGGCGCCCAGGGCGCCGAGCCGGCCGGCGAAGTCCTCGCCGGGCGCCAGGCTCTGGTGGAGCCGTACGGCCTCCTCGACCGCCGTGCACAGCCGGCGCATGTAACTGTCCGCCGGATCGGCCGAGTCCACGGCCCGCAGCACCGCGGTGACGGTCGTCTCCACGAGCCCGGGCGGCGGCGGACCCGCCGCGCCCGGGGTCCTCGTGGCCGCCTCGGCGAAGAACCGGGTGAAGAAGTCGCGCAGTTCGTCGGGACCGGCCGGGCGCGCGGTGTCCCGGCACTCGCTGTTCCTGATGTCGTACGGGAGTTGGTGCGTCGCGGTGGCGTAGCCGAGCAGCACGAGCCGCGGCACGGTCTCCTCGCGCACCGGGGTGTGCTCGTAGATCGCGAGGGCGAGCTTGCCGACGCAGTCCCACACGTCGGAGTTCGGGTCGAGCTTGTCGCAGTCGTCGAGCACCAGCCAGAACCGGTCCTCGGCGGCGGTCGCCCGGCCGACGATCCGGTGCACCGCGTCGTCGATCGACGGCAGTGGATCGTTCAACTGTGTCGGATTCAAGGGGAATCCGTCGGCCTCCGGGCCCGACACGAACTCGGCCAGCCGGCCCACCAGGCGCGCCGCCGTCGACGTCCGCGACAGGGTCACCCGTACCGGACGGAAGCCGGTGTGCTGCCCCAGGTGCCGGATCAGGCGGTACGTGTACGAGCGGCCGCTGTCCGGCTCGCCGTCCACCACGAGGACCGAGAGTTCCGGGTCCGCCACGAACTTGCGCAGCGTCTCCCGCAGCTCCGCCCGGTCGATGAACACCTCGGTGCCGTGCCGCAGCACCACCGCCTCGAAGGGGTCGAGCGCCGCCTGCCGCGCCTGCTCGTCCTCGCGCAGCCGGCCGAGCAGGGCCCGAACCTCCATGCCCCGCCCGACCGAGTCGGTCGCGTCGAGGCGGTCGAGCGCGTCCAGGCGGGCCAGGGCGTCGAGGAGACGCCGCTGGTGGGCGATGTCCTTGCGGGCCGCCCCCACGATCAGCCGCGCGTTCGCGTCCCGGTCCGGGGTGAGCGGGAGATCCGCGACGAAATCCGTGGTCAGAGCGGTGCGGAGCAGCCGCGTCCGGGGATCGGGGTCGTCCAGGAGATGGTCCCGCACCCAGCTGGTGACGAGGCCCCACTCCGTCTCGGTGAGAGGCATGACGCACCTGCCCGGTCGTCCCTGCGCCGATGGGGACGACTACGCTGCTGTCATCGTCCCGCCGGGCGACGGCCGCCGCAATCGCTGACCGCGCGCCCCCGCGGCCCGGCCGCCGGAGCATGCCGGGCGCGCGCCGCCCGGCGCCTTCCGGTCACGGCGCCATCATGATGTCGTCGTACGACTCCAGGCGCCGCCAGCGCTCCTCCGGGGCGCGCGTCGGCGGCATCAGGTCCACGTCCGGCAGCGGCCCGAACTCCAGCTCGGTGATCTCCGCGACGTCCGAGACCGGCACCTGGTACGTACGGAACGGGCCCAGCGGCGGCGGCGCGCCCGGCGTCGCCCCGGCGAACGCGCGGTCCGCGTCCCGGCTCAGGTCCGGGCTCTGGTCGAGCACGTACGCCGTCGCGGCCAGCGCCCCGTCCTGCATGAACGCGGCCACCTTCCAGAAGCGCAGCGGCACCTGGATGCCCCGGTACGGCGGGTCCGAGTCCTGGAGCACCGGTCCCGTGAACACCGTCAGCTTGCGGTCGTACTCGGCCGCGTGGTCCAGGAGGTAGTTCTCCAGGCCCTGCCACAGCTGCTTGCCCTGGTTGAACACGTCCGCCTGCGGTGCCGCGTTGGTGAAGTGGAAGGTGTCCGTGTTGGCCCGGCCCGCCACCGCCGCCGAGCCCCACACCGGGTCCAGCCGGCGCACCAGATGGCCGCGGTCCAGGCTGTTGTTGCGGTAGATGTCGTCGCCGGCCTGCTGCTCGCGGGGCAGCCGCGGGTCGAACTCCCAGACGTCGTCGCGCGGGACGTCCTCCAGCAGCTCCCGTCCCTCGATGCAGACGGCGGTCGACGCGGCGAGCCGGCGGTCCGGCCGGAAGACGACGGTGAAGTGGGTGTAGGGCAGGATCACCGTCTTCACCGACGCGCGGGCCGGCAGCGCCAGCGGCACCGTCGGCCCGAGGAAGTTCTCGTCGTAGCCGGTGCGGTCGGCGAACTGGTAGTGCCCGGATTCGCTTGTGTTCATACGATGTAAGTACCGCGCGGGGGAGGGCTGCCCACGGCACCGGACCCGTAGGCCACTCGAACAGACGCCCCCGGTGCCCCCTCCACCCGTCCAAGGAGGCACCCCATGCCCACCGGAATCTCTCTCCACGTCGGGCTGAACCGCGTCGACCCCGACCGCTACGACGGCTGGGACGGCACCCTGGTGGCCTGCGAGAACGACGCCCGCGACATGGCCCGGCTGGCTCGCGCCGCCGGTTTCGCGGACACCGTGCTGCTCACCCAGGAGGGCACCGTCGACCGGATCACCGCCGCCCTGCGCGCGGCGGCCGACCGGCTCGCCGCCGGCGACATCCTGCTCTTCACCTATTCGGGCCACGGCGGCCAGGTCCCGGACGTCACGGGACCCGACGACGAACCCGACCGGCGCGACGAGACCCTCGTGTTCTACGACCGCCAGTTCCTCGACGACGAGGTCCACCAGGAGTTCCTGCGCTTCGACGCCGGCGTCCGCGTCGTCACCCTCTTCGACTGCTGCCACAGCGGCAGCAGCGTCGAGCTGCCCGGCGCCGACGCCGTCACCGGACGGTTCGTGCCCGAGCCCAAGCAGATCGAGCTGTACGAGCGCGACCGGGACTTCTACGACGACCTCCAGCGCTCGCTGGCCAAGGCGGCGCCCGTCAACGGCGACGGGGACGGACCCCCGGTCATCCTCGTCTCCGCCTGCCAGGACAACCAGGTCGCCGCCGACGGAGACGTCAACGGCGCCTTCACCGAGGCGCTCCTCGGCGTCTGGAGCGACGGCGGCTTCCACGGCGACTACCGCACCTTCCACCGGGCGATCCAGCGCAGACTGCCGCCCACCCAGAGCCCGAACCTCTACACCACCGGATCCCCGTCGGAGGCCTTCCTGGGGCAGCGCCCGTTCACCGTCTGAGGCCCCTGCCGCCGGGACGATCCGGCGCATCCGCCCCTCAGGCAGGCCTGCCACCTCGGCCGGGCCCTTGGCGTCTGACGCCGGGGCAGGCCTGACTCCCCGGCGCGCCGGGCTCTTTGGTGCCTGACACCCGGCCAGGCCTGACTTCCTGGCGCCCCGGCCCTTCACGCCCGAACCGGGCGCGCCCGGCCCTTCACGCCCGAACCGGGCGCGCCCGAAACCTCGGCGCGCCCGGCCCCTTGGCACCCCCGCGCGCTCCGCCCTTCGGTGCCCCTACGGCCGGAGCGCCGTGGCGAGTTGTGCGCGGGAGCGGACGTCGAGCTTCTGGTAGATACGCGTCAGCCGCGCCTCGACCGTCTTCACGCTCAGGTACAGCTTCGCCGCCGCCTCCTGGTTGCTGGCGCCCTGCCCCACCAGACGGGCCAGCCGCAGCTCCGCCTCCGTCAGCGTGGACAGCGCCGGCAGCGCCTCCTCGCCCACCGGGCCCTCACCCGCCGGACCGGCCGGCGCCTCGCTCGCCAGCGCGAGCCAGGGCGCCGCCCCGACGCGCTCGAACACCGCGGCCGCCGACTGCAGCGCGGCCTGCGCCGCCGAGCGCCGCCGCCGGCGGCGCTCCACCCGGGCCAGCGCCATCAGGGCCCGGCCCTGCTCCAGCGGCAGCTCCGCGTCCGCGAACCGGCCCGCCGTCCCCGCCAGCAGCTCCGCCGCCTCGTCCGTCCGGCCCTCCGCCGCGAGGCACAGCGCGTACGCCCGGTCGCAGCCCAGCAGCACCGTGGTCCGGCCCAGCCGCTCGCCCACCGGCCGCACCGCCGCCACGACCGCCAGGGCCTCCTCCACCTCGTCGTGCGCGAGCAGCGCCTCCGCCAGCTCCTCGTGCCAGCGCAGCATCGACGGATCCACCGTCGACTGCGCGCGCTCGTTGGCCTCGACCCGGCGCAGCGTCTCCAGGGCCGCGGCGACGTCCCCGTTGACCAGCTGGACCCGGCCGAGCGCGTACAGGCTGCGCGACAGGAAGACCCGGTCGCCCTCCTCCTCGGAGGCCTGCACGCTGCGCCGGGCGTAGCTCGCCGCCCGGGCGAAACTGCCGCCGGCCGTCTCCGCGAGCGCCAGCGCGTACCAGGCGGGCCCGGGAGACAGGCCCGCCTCCAGGGTCAGCGCCAGCGACTGCCCCGCGTGCCCCAGGGCCGACGGGCACGGGCCGATCCGCGACTCGATCTCCGCGAGCGTGCTGAGCAGCTCGATCGCGTCCTCCACCGAACCGCGCCGCTGCACCAGCGGCAGCAGCGCGTTCAGCTGCGCCCGGGCGTCCACGAGCCGCCCGTCGAAGAGGGCGTGACGGATCGTCAGGATCTGCGCGGCGTTGCGGATCCCGGCCGGGCGCTCGGCCGTCTCCAGCGCCCGCGCCTGCGCGAGCACCGCGTCCGCGTCGGCCGAACCGAGTGCCCGCTCCATCCGCGCCTGCACGGTCAGGGCCTGCGCCGCCGTACGGGGATCCCCCATCGACGCGGCGAGCGCCGCCGACTCCATCGCGGCCGCCCGCGAACGCGCCGGATCGCCGTCCGCCAGCACGTACTTGACGGCCAGCCGGAGCTGCACCGCCGCCCGCAGCGCCGTGTCGCCCTCGGAGTCCTCCATCGCGTGCACGTACATCTCGTCGAGCCCGGTCAGCCCCTGCCCCGCCGTGTCGAGCACGGCGAGACGCGCCCGCACCCGGTCGGCCGGCGCCGCGTCCCGGGCCAGCAGATCGGTCGCGGCCCGCATCGCCAGATCGGCCCGCGCCGCCCGGGCGGCCTCCTCGGCGGCGTCCACCAGGCGCGCGATCCGCCGCTGCCCGTGCGAGCCGGGCGTCGACTCCGCCGCGAGCAGGGCCAGTTCCGCGGCGAGCGCGCTGTTCCCGCGCCGCCGGGCGAGGTCCGCCGCCTCGGCGACCTCGGCCGCCAGCTCCTCCTGCGGCGCGTCGGTCGCCAGCGCCCGGTGCCGCACCGCCTCCACCGGATCGTCCACCACCCGAGCCAACGCCGCGTGTCCGGCGCTGCGCTCGGCCCAGCAGGCGTCGTGCACCAGCGTCGACGGCAGCAGCCCCGCCGTGAACGCGACCGTGCCGTCCTCGGCGAGCGACACCAGACCGGCCCGCTCCGCCGCCGCCAGATCCGCCTCCGCGTTGGGCCGTCCGGCCCGCCGCACCAGGGCCGCGGTGGGCCGCAGCGCCAGCGCCGCCAGCAGCAGCGTCTCGCGGACGTCGGGGGGCGCCGCGCCGAGCAGCTGTCGCGCCAGGTCCCGGGCCCGCCCGGACAGGGTCAACGCCTCCGCGTGGTGCACCGGCGTCCGGGCGTCGGCCAGCGAGCGGCCCACGGCGAGCGCGAGCCGCGGATTGCCGCCGCTCGCCTTGTGGATGCGCCCGGCCATCCGGGACGGCAGCCGGTGGTGGATGAGCAGTTCGGCGATCTCGTCGGCGTGCAGCGGCGGCACCAGCAGCACGTCCGCCTCCGACGGCACCCAGAGCCGGGTGTCGTGCGGATCCCGCGTTTCGTACGCCGCGTACGCCTCCGGCGTCTCGACGGAGATCACCCGCAGCGAGGCCGGCGCGAGGTGCAGGGCGAACCGGAGCAGATCGGCGCTGTCCGGGTCGATGTGCTGCACCCCGTCGACCACCAGGAGCGCGGGCCCGCGCCCGGTCAACGCCCGCAGGATCCCGGCGATCCCGAGCCGCAGGGCGATCGGGTCCCAGCCACCGTCCTGGGGCGGTGCCTCCCGGCAGAGCATCGCCACGGCGGCCCGCTGGGGGCCCGGCAGCCCGTCGAACACGCCCGAGGCCATGACGCCGAGACCGAGGCGCAGAGCGGCGGGACCGTGCTCGTAGGGGCACTCTCCGGCCGGCGCGGCGTCGGAGGCCGTCCGAGGGGCGGGCACGGGAGCGGCGTGGGGAGCCGCGTCGAGGGAACCGAGGCCGGCGGTCGGGAGGGGCGCTCCGAGGCCGAGGAAGGGGCTCAGGGCGCCGGTACCGTCCGGCAGGGCCTGGTCGCCCGGGGGGCCCTCGTCCAGGGCCGTGGCGGGCCGCGGAGCGGCCGCCGGGGAGCCGGCGGCCGGCCAGGTGATGGTGGCGGCCACGGACGCGACCAGGGCGGCGGCGGCCGCGCCGGGTATGTCGCGGTCGGCCGGGAGGGTGGCGAGCCAGAGCACGGTCTCGCCGCGCGCCTCGGCGCGGGCGGCGGCCGCCACGGCGACCTCGGTCTTGCCGACCCCGGCGGGACCGGTGAGCAGCGCGCGTCCCCGCGCCTGCAGTACACGTTCGAGTCGGGCGAGGAGTTCCTCCCGGCCCACCGGCGCTGGGCGCAGCGGCGCTGTCGTCATGTGTCCACCACCCTCCCGCGCTCGGGGCCCGGCCCATGAGCCCCGTTGCGCAGAGAATACGGAGCTGATCGCCCCAGTCCAGGCCTTGTGTCCGGCATACGGACAGCACACCCCGGTGAACCGTGCGTGTCCGGCGGGTGACCGGCACACGGAAGCGCCCGTGGTGTAGACCACGGGCGCTTCGCTGACCAGCAACGATGCTGGTGTGGGGGGTGGTTCGAGCGTGATTCGAAAGAGAATCAGCGGTCGATCAGAAGGTCAGGCTCCACGAGTCGATGTAGCCGGTGTCACCCGAGGCCACATCGCGGACCTGGAGCTTCCAGGTGCCGTTCGCGAGCTCGCTCGACGCGTCCACGGTGTAGGTGGCCAGGACGTTGTCGGCGCTGTCGGACGAGGAGGAGGCCTTCAGGTTGCGCACGGTGCCGTCGGGGGCGATCAGGTCGATGACCAGGTCCCCGCGCCAGGTGTGCTTGATGTCCACGCCGACCTTGAGGGTGGCGGGGGCGTTGCCGGCCAGGCCGGTGACGGCGATCGAGGAGGTCACGGTGGTGTTGTCCGCGATGGCCACGTCGGTCGCGTTCGTGAAGACGTTGCCGGCCGGCGGGGTCGTGTTGGTGACCGCGTCCACCGTCTTGGCGGCGTCCGCGATGCCGGTGCCGCAGCCGCCGGTGCAGGTGCCGGGCAGCGGGCGGGCGTTCGTCTTGATCGCCGACTCGATGTCGGCCGGGGTCAGGGTCGACTTGGCCGACTTCAGCAGCGCGGCGAGACCGGCGATGTGCGGGGCCGCCATCGAGGTGCCCTGGTAGGGCTTGTAGGTCTCGGTCGACTGGACGGTCGTGCCGGAGTTCAGCGTGGAGTAGATGCCGTTCTCGGGCGTGGTCACGGTGCCGGGGGTGTCGGTCGAGCGGCGGGTCTCGCCACCGGGGGCCGCGACATCCACGATGGTGCCGTAGTTGGAGTAGTACGACCGGTTGCCCTCGCGGCTGGTCGACGCCACGGTGATGACGTTCGAGCAGTTCGCGGGCGTGAAGCCGGACGCGTTGGCGTTGCTGTTGCCCGCGGCGACGACGACGGTGGTACCGCGGGAGACGGCGCCGTTGATCGCGGTCTGGTAGACGCTCGGGCAGGTGGCGCTGGCGCCGCCCAGGCTCATGTTGATGACCTTGGCCGGGGTCGGGTTGACCGGGACGCCCGGCACGGTGCCGCCGGAGGCCCAGGTGATCGCGTCGGCGATGTCGGCGGACGAGCCACCGCACTTGCCGAGCACGCGCACGGGCTGGATCTTCGCGTTGTACGCGATGCCCGCGATGCCCTTGGTGTTGTTCGTGACGCCGGCGATGGTGCCGGCCACGTGGGTGCCGTGCCAGGAGGAGTTCGAGGCCTTGGAGCCGGTGCCGCACTCGCCGTCGGTGGCGTTCCAGTCGCCCTCGTCCTTGGCGTCCGCGTCGCGGCCGTTGCCGTCACGGGCGTCGGCGGCGGTGGAGATGAAGTCGTAACCGGAGATGACGTTGGCCGCCAGGTCCGAGTGGGCGGCGTAGCCGGTGTCGATGACGGCGACGGTGACGCCGGAACCGGTCGTCTTGTCCCAGGCGGTGGGGACGTTCATGCCGCCGGTGGGCTCGAAGAGGTCCCACTGCTTGGCGTAGTCGGTGTCGTTCGGGGTGACAGCCATCGCGTAGGCGCGGATGTCGGGCTCGACGGAGGCGACCTGCGGGTCGGCCTTGAACGCGGCCATGACCTCGGCGACGTCCTGCTTGTCCGCGGAACCGCCCAGGTTCACCAGCGCGGCACCGCCGGCCAGGCGGCGCTCGAAGGAGAGCTTCTCGCCGGTCTTCGCGGCCTTCTCGGCCGCGTCGCTCTTGGCGGCGGCGTTGGAGCCGGCCTCGGCGGACGAGGACTTGTAGGTGACGATGACCTTCTCGACGGGAGCGCTGGGCAGCGCGGTCATCGCCTGCGAAGCCGGGGCCGGCTTCGGAGAGGGTGCGGCCGGGACGGCGGCGAACGCCCCGGAGGTGGTGGCAGCGGCACCGAGGATCGCGGCGCTCGCGACCACCACGGATATGACTCTCCGCCTGGAACCGTTCAAGGTGGGCCCTTTCGACTACGACGTGGGTGGAGCAGTGGCGGCGGCGCGGGAAGCGTCGGGGCGAAGTGGGGTCGCGATCCGTCGTTCCCTGGGCGTGGGGGCCCGTGCGCCGCCACCGGCGCGACGGCCGGGGTCAGGGCCGCCACCGGCGAACATTACCCACTCGTTCTCATGCACCTGACAGGAGGTGGAGGGGATCTGTCCGCCGATGCGGCAGACAGTAGGGAACGCCGAGGTGAACGCGATACGGGGAAAACCCTTGTCACCCCTCAGGGGCGGGAGGGGGAGGGGTGGGGAGGGGCGAGGTGAGGGTGGGGCGGGGGTGCCGCGGGGGGTGGTTCAGACCGCGAGGATCAGCCCAGTTCGAGGGTCGTCACGCCGAAGACCCGCTGCTGGGCGACGGGACGGATCGGGCCCGTGTACATCCGCGCCGTCTCGAAGGTCGGTTCCAGGCCGCGCGCTTCGGCGAGTCGGGCGGCGGCGGGGTTGGCCTCGGGCATGTCGACGGCGATCCGCGGCGAGCCGAAGGCGCGGGCCTCGGCGGCGAGGGCGTCCAGGAGGGCGGCCGCGTCGGCGGGGGTGTCGGCGAACAGGGGGCCGATCCGGGCCTCCGACTCGGCGGGGCGCACGACCCCGTAGCCGGTCGGGCGCCCGTCCACGACGCGGACCAGGGCCCGGTGGCCCGGTGTGGTGAGCCAGGACCTGAGGAAACGCGGCCGGTCGGCCGGATGACACGCGTTGTCGTACGCGGCGAGGTCGGCCGGATCCACTCGTTCCGCGGCCACCACGCCCGTCACCGGCCGGTCGGGAAGCGGGACTTCACCGACATAGCGGGCGGAACGGTAGGCGAGCGTGAACCCCGAGCGCCGGTAGTTGTCCTGCTGGTCCGGCACCCCGTCGAGCCCCACCGTGCGGCCGCCGGCGTGGGTGAGCGCCGCTCGCCAGGTGGTGAGGCCGTGACCGTGGCCGCGCAGATCGGGGCGTACGAGATAGAAGCCCAGGAAGGCGTAGTCCTCGCTGTAGTTGACGACCGAGATCGCGGAGACGGGCTCCCCGTCGATCCGCCCCAGGAAGAACCCCTCGGGGTCCTGCGCGAAGAACGCCACCGCGTCGGCCGCCCCGGGGTTCCAGCCCTCCGCGGCGGCCCACTCGCGTACGAGCGCCCAGTCCTGGAGGGAGGCGGGGGAGACGTGGAGCGTCATGGGGATCCCTTCGTCGGGGACGCGGGAGGAGGTCCTGGCCGGGCGAGCATAGTGCGGCCGGCGCACCGCCCCGTCCCCGTTCCGACGCTTTCCGGCCGCCGTGGGCCGGGGCCGGGGGCCGCGTTCCGGCCGGACGGCTTTCCGTCGGCTTCCTCCCGCCCGGGCCGCGCCGGCCCGCCCGACCCGCCCCGCCTCGCCCGACCCGCCCCGCCTCGCCCGGCCCGCCCCCCGCCCGGCCCGCCCGGCCTCGCCCGGCCCGCCCGGCCTCGCCCGGCCCGCCCCCCGCCCGGCGCGGCCCGGCCCCGTCCGGCTGTGCCGGGCCGTGAGTCGCGGCGCGGCGCTTGGGGAGACGTGTCCCGAGAGGTCGTGGAGCCGCCCACACCGGCCGCCCTCGCCCGGCCCGGCGCGGCCCGAATGGGCGGGGAGTGGGGCGAGACCCCCGGATCGGGCAGCTCGGAGCGCCCGGAAAGCGGCTCCACGGGCTCGCCGAGGCTCCGAGGAGTCGATCAAAGCCGCAGGCCGGAGCCCTGTCTTGTAGAAGTCTACGAAGACCCTGTTTCAGCCTACGGGCGCTTTCATGTCTTCCGCTCCTAGCTCGCCTCCACCGGTCGGAGGTGTACTCCTCACACACGTTGCAACGGGACGAAGTGGGTTGCAACAGCGGGGAAACAGTGCCGGTCGGGGAAGGAAGGTAATGACTGAGACGTCACGCGTGTGCTCCGTGCCTCGGCGCCCGGACGTCCCCGTCACCACTGCCCCGCCTCCGTACCTTCCCGGTGCTCCCCGCGCCGGAGTGATCGCCAGGACCACCACCTGCCCTGCCGGCGCCTTCATCGGCCGGCGCGCCTCCCTGCCCCTTCCTCACGCGGCGGGATCCCCCGGCCAGGGACCCTGCCAGACGCCCGCGGCCTGATCCCCCGCGGATGCCGCCGCCGGCATCCGCGCCGCTTCACCTCATCCCCACCCTCTCCAGAAGGAGTCACCATGACCACCACCACTCAGGCGACGAGCGTCCACGAGTCCGAGCGCGCCTGGCTGGAAAGGGCGATCAGGCTGGCCACCGACAGCGTCGCGAACGGCGGCGGTCCCTTCGGCGCCCTGGTGGCCAAGGACGGCGAGATCGTCGCGCTCGGCAACAACCAGGTGACCACGAACCTGGACCCGACCGCGCATGCCGAGGTGAGCGCCATCCGCGCGGCCTGTAAGGAGCTGAACACGTTCTCGCTCGAGGGCTGTGTCCTGGTGACGTCCTGTGAGCCGTGTCCGATGTGTCTCTCGTCGGCGCTCTGGGCGCGGGTGGACCGCGTCATCTTCGCCGCCGACCGGGACGACGCCGCGGTGGCCGGCTTCGACGACCGCCGCTTCTACGACCTGTTCGACAAGAAGGACTCGTCGCTGTGGCCGATGCCGGTCGAGCGCCTGGAGCTGTCGAACCGCACCGAGCCGTTCGACGCGTGGCTGGCCAAGACGGACCGCATCGACTACTGACGCGGGACGCCCGGGCTCCTGAAACGCGGAAAGCCGCCGGCCCCGGGGGGGCCGGGGTTCGGCGGGCCCGGGGGGGGGGGGGGCCCCGCCGGCGGGCCGGGGGCCCCGAGGGCCCGCAGGCCCTCCTGCCCCGGCCCCCCCGGCCCCCCCAACCGCGCAACCCCGCGGCCGGCGGGGCCGCGGCTTCCCGCGTTCCCGGGGGTCGGGCGTCCCGCGTCAGCGGACGGGCTCCGGCAGCGGCTCCGGGGCGCCGAGCCCTCCCCGTACGGGGAGGGAGTCGAGCGGGGTGGGGGGACCGGGCACAAGCAGGGGATCGGCCTCCGCCACCGCGGTCGCCCCCGAGGTACCCACCACCCCGGCCGCCCCCGAGGCCTCCATCCCCGCGGGCTCCGCGGCCTCCGTCCCGAGGCCCGTCGTCAGCAGGACCACCCCGCGCGCCGCGACCAGCGACGCGCCGGCGGCGACCAGCCAGCCCCAGGCGCCCGCGCGGAAGGTCTCGCCGAGCAGGGCCACGCCGATGACGGCGGCGGCGGCCGGGTTGGAGAGGTTGACCACCGCGAGGGGCGCGGCGAGGCCGCCCCGGTACGCGGCCTGGGACAGCAGCAGCCCGCCCACCGCGAAGGCGGCGATCAGGACCGCCAGCAACGCCGTCTGCCACCAGCCCGAAGGACCGCCCGGCAGGTCGCGCGCGAGCGCGGCGGTCAGGGTCTGGGTCAGGGCCGAGCCGACGCCGGAGGCCACTCCGGACGCGGTCGCGTGCCCGAGACCCCGGCCCCGCGCGCCCGTACCCATCCGGGCGCGGGAACGGTGGGCGAGCACCCCGATGAGGAGCAGCGTCACGGCCGTGACGACGAGGGCCTCGCGCAGGTTCAGGGCCTCCTCGGGGGCGACCGGGCCGGTCACGGCGACGAGCCCGACCAGACCCGCCAGGGTCCACAGCGCCCCGCGCCACTCCGCCCGGCTGACCCGGCGCCGTGCCCCGTAGGCGCCGATGGGCAGGGCCGCGACCAGCGTCAGCGCGCCGAGCGGCTGGACGAGGGTGAGCGGCCCGTAATGCAGGGCGGCGACGTGGGCGAGCGCGCCGGCGGCGTTGAGGCCCACCGCCCACCACCACTGCGGCCGGCCGAGCAGTCGGCGAAGGGCCCCGCGGCCACCCGTGGAGGCGGAGGCGAGCCGGGACTGGGCGACGGCGGCGAGCGCGTACCCGGCGGCGGAGACGAGGGACAGGAGGACCGCGACCACGGTCCCGGCGGCGGCGCTCATCGCAGGGCTCCGGCGGTCGCGGCGGCCGTGGCCGGGGTGAGTGCGGCCGGCGGCCGGGACGGATCGGGGTCGCCGTCGGGCGTCCGGTGCCGCGGCGCCGGTACGACGAGCAGCGCGAGCGCGAGCAGGACGGCGGCGGCCAGGGCGTCGAACCAGTAGTGGTTCGCGGTGCCGACGACGACCAGCAGCGTCAGCACCGGATGCAGCAGCCACAGCAGACGCCAGCGGGACCGGGTCGCCAGGATCAGGCCGATCGCGACCATCAGCGCCCAGCCGAAGTGGAGCGAGGGCATCGCCGCGAACTGGTTCGCCATGGAGTCCGTCTCGGGCGTCGCGCCGTACACGGAGGGCCCGTAGACCCGGGCGGTGTCGACCAGGCCGGAGGCGGCGAGCATCCGGGGCGGCGCGAGCGGCATCAGCAGGTGCAGCGCCAGCGCGGCGGCGGTCAGCAGGGCGAGGACGCGGCGCGACCAGACGTAGTGGGCGGGGCGGCGCCAGTAGAGCCAGGCGAGGAAGGCGATCGTGGCGGGGAAGTGCACGGCCGCGTAGTACGTGTTGGCGGCGCGGACGAGGGTCTCGCCGTGCAGCAGCAGCTGCTGCACCGCGCCCTCGCCGGGCAGGTGCACGGCGCGTTCGGCATCCCACACCCGGTCGGCGTTGTGGAAGGCGCGGGTCTCGTGGCCGTTGGCGAAGAGCCGGCCGAACTTGTAGACGAGGAAGAGCGCCGTGACCAGCAGCAGCTCGCGCAGCAGCGGTGGTCTGGGGGTAGCCGTCGCCCCCGGTCCTGCAGGACGAGTTCTTCGTATCCCGCTTATCCCGGCAGCCATGGCTCGGCCCCTTTTTCCGTCAATTCGGACAGCAAACGGATGAACTCTAGATCCGGATTCATCGAGACGCAAGCGTCTCGATACGTTTGCGTCTCGATTGTGCGACCCCTACTCTCGTATGTGCAGACACAGGTCCGGTGGGGTACGGGCTGTCCGGGAGGAAACGATGTCCACGCAGGCCGCCACCGCCGCCGCCCGGCGGAGCAAACTGACCGCCGAGCGGGAGGCCGAGCTCTACGACGCGGTCATCTGTCTGCTGCGCGAAGGCGGCTACGACTCCGTCACCATGGAGGGCGTCGCCGCCCGCACCAAGTGCGGCAAGGCGACCCTCTACCGCCAGTGGGGCACCAAGCCCCGGCTCGTCACCGCCGCCCTCGGCCGGAGCCGCTGCGCCCTCTTCACCGGCATCGACACCGGCTCGCTCGTCGGCGACCTGCGCGAGGCCGCCCGCACCGCCGCCTCGCACCGCGAGCGGGACACCGAGCTGATGGAGGCGGTCAGCCAGGCGTACATCCAGCACCCCGACCTGCGCGCCGCCCTGCGCGAGACCGTCATCGAGCCGGAGGTCGCCGCGCTGGACGCGATGCTGAAGCGCGCGGTCGAACGCGGCGAGATCGCCGCCGACAACCCGGCGATCGACTTCGTCGCCCCCTGCTTCATGGGCATGCTGCGCGTCGAGCGCCTCTTCGAGGAGCGCTTCGCCGACGCCTCGGCCATGCGCACCTTCGTCGACGCGGTCCTCCTCCCCGCGCTGGGCGCCACCGCACCGGCCGAGCCGGAGGCCGAGGCCTCGACACCCCACCGGCCCGAGGTGTGAAGCGCCTGCCCTTCCGGCACCCTGAAGCCATGCCTCACTCCTCACGTCCGCGGGTCCGCACGCGACGCGTCTACGACCCGCCCGAGCCCGACGACGGCCTGCGGGTCCTCGTCGACCGCCTCTGGCCGCGCGGCATCTCCAAGGCCGACGCGCACGTCGACGTGTGGCCCAAGGACCTGACCCCCTCCACCGAACTGCGCCGCTGGTACCACGGCGAGGAGGGGGAGTACGAGGAGTTCCGGCGCCGGTACGGGAAGGAACTCGACGAACCGGCCGCCGCCGAGGCCCTGGCCGACCTGCGCACCCGCGCCGCCGAGGGCCCCGTCACCCTCCTCACGTCCGCCAAGGACCCCTCGCACAGCCACACCGCGGTCCTGACGGAGGCGCTGGAAGCGGAACCGGGATAGGCGCTCCCCGACGGCCCTTTCCCGCCACCTCGGCGCACGCCCCTGTTCACCCGGCCCGCGCCCCCGTCACCATGGGCGCACCGGAACGCACCGCCCGGTGCCCCGCCCGCCATGGCACCGCACCGCACCGCACCCGGAACCGTGAGGAGGCGCCGCGTGGACCCGGCCCAGCGGAAGCGTCACGCCCAGCTCGACGAGCTCCAGCGCGACCCGTACCCCCTCTACGCCCGGGCGCGAGACATCGCCGGGCTGACCTACGTCCCCGCCCTCGACGCCTGGCTGGTCTCGCGGGACGCCGACATCCGCGAAGTGCTGCTCCGGCCGCAGGACTTCTCCTCCGCGCAGGCCCTGCGCCCGGACGTGCTGCCCGCGCCCGCGGCCCTCGCCGTCCTCGGCGCGGGCTTCGCCGCCCGGCCCACCGTGGTGTCCACCGACGGTGCCGCGCACCGCCGCCACCGCGCGCCGCTCAACAGCGGCCTGTCCGCCGCCCGGATCGCCGCGCTCACCCCGTACATCACCCGGCAGGCGGACACCCTCGCCGGCGCCTTCGCCGACACGGTCGCCAAGGAGGGCCACGCGGACTTCATGGCCCACTACGCCCGGCGCCTCCCCGGCACCGTGATCGGCCGGCTGCTCGGCCTCGACCCGGCGGACGTGCCGGCCGCCGTCCACGGCTCGTACAGCGCCGAACGGCTCCTCTTCCGGCCCCTCCCCGAGGACGAGCAGATCGCCGCCGCCCAGGAGGTGCTCGCCCTCCAGCACCTCCTCGACCGCTACGCCCGCGACCGGCGTACGCGGCCCCGTGACGACCTGGTCAGCGCGCTCGTCGGCGCGCTCGCCCCCGACGCGGGGCTCGGCCCCGGACCACGCGAGCTCACCGAGGACCAGCGCTGCGAACTGGTCTCCAACCTCCAGAACCTGCTCATCGCCGGCCACCTCACCACCACCGCCCTCATCGGCACGACGGTGCTCCACCTGATGCGCCACCGCGAGCAGTGGGAGCTGCTGCGCGAGCGGCCGGAGCTCATACCCGCCGCCGTCGAGGAGGCCGCCCGCTTCGACACCGCCGTCCAGGGCTTCCGCCGCACCACCACCCGCCCCGTCACCCTCGCCGGCACCGAACTGCCCGCCGGAGCGACCGTCTTCGTCGCGTACGGCTCCGCCAACCGCGACCCGGCCCGGCATCTCGAACCGGACACCTTCGACATCACCCGGCCCCGGCCGTACCCGCGCCACCTCGCCTTCGGGCACGGCCCGCACGGCTGCCCCGGCTCCCAACTGGCCCGCGTCCAGCTCCGCGCCACCCTCACGGCCTTCACCCGGCTCCTGCCCGGACTGCGCCCGGCGGACGGCGCTCAGATCCGTATGCGCCCCACCCTGATCCACCGCTCGCCCGAGGAGCTCCCGCTCACCTGCTGACCCGCAACCGCGGCGCCTCCGCCGCGGCGTCGACGCCCCCGGCCCCGCCCGCCGTCACGCGCGCGGCCAGCCCCCGCGCCCAGCCCGCCACCCCGGGGACGTCGATCCCGTACGTCTCCGCCCCGCCCCGCGCGTACTCCTCGACCCGCCCGGCCCCGCGCAGCAGCAACCGCGCCCCACCGGTCGCGTTCCCGCGGGCCGCGTGCGTCAGCCCCACGGCGAGCTGCGCCAAGCCCTGCCACAGATCCCGCTCACCCGCCGGCCCCGCCTTCCAGGCGTCCTCGAACACCTCGTGCGCGTGGAACGGCATCCCGGCGTCCAGCAACCGCTGCGCCTCCCGCACCGTCCCCTCGGGCGTCCGCGCCACCCCCTCGGGCTGCCGGGCCACCCCCTCGGCCCCGTACGCCAACGGCCTCCCCAACCCGTCCCGAGGCCGCGCACTCCGAGCCCGCCCCTCGGGATCCCGATCCCGGCCGCGGTCCCGCTCCCGCTCCCGCTCCCGCTCCCGTTCCCCCTCCCGTTCCCGGTCCCTCTCCCGCTTCCGTTCCGGTCCCTGCCCCTGTCCCAGTTCCTTGTCCATCCCTCCATTCTCGAACGCGACGCCCGGTCACACCCCGTGTGGTGATCCACCCCGTGAAGTGAGGTAATGTTCTCTTGCACGCCGCCGCCGGTCCCGAACCGGAGGCGACCGGGCACCGGGACGTGGCGCAGCTTGGTAGCGCACTTGACTGGGGGTCAAGGGGTCGCAGGTTCAAATCCTGTCGTCCCGACCATGCTTTCAGCAGGTCGGAGGCCGTTCTCTCATGAGTGAGAGGACGGCCTTTCGTGCATCCGGGGCCATGGTGGTCGCCATGTGGTCGCGGGTCCAGGGGGCCCGATTCCCAGAACGTCCACTCCGTGTCGACCGTGACGACCGGAAGCGGCCGGCTGTCCAGCACGCGTCGCTTCAGCTGCTGTTCCGGGTGCGCGAGCCCACGTGTCCTTCGGCCTCCGGCGTCGCTCGTCCTGCCCCGGCCGACTCGCGGAAGGCGTCGAGGAGCGTGCGCAGGACGGGCTGTTCCAGGGAACCCGCCCGGATCACGGCGTGGATCGCGCGAACCGGCTCGGGGTGCCTGACGCGGCGGACCGCGACGCCGGGGTGACGGGCGCTCAGTCCGAGCCGGGGGACGAGACTGACTCCGAGACCGGCGGCGACGAAGCCCTGTGCGGTGGCGTAGTCCTGCGACGTGGCCGCGAAGTCAGGGCTGAAGCCTGCCGCGGCGCAGGCGTCGGTGACCGGGGCGAGGCAGGGGCCGGGGGGCTCGCTTCGGACCCAGGGTTCACCGGCGAGATCGGTGAGGTCGAGCACGCGCTTGGGGGCGAGCGGATGGCCGGCGGGCAGCACCGCGCGGTACGGGTCGTCGAGCAGGTGCACGACCTGGAGGCCCCGCCGGGGCGCGTCGGCCGGCGGCCGGACGACCAGGGCCACGTCGGCGTCGCCCCTGGACACCTCCGCCACCGCGTCGTCAGGGTCCGCCAGCCGCGGGTCGATCGCGACCGCCGGGTGCTCGCCGCGCACGCGGGCCAGGGCGGGCGCCAGCAGGGTCGGCCCGACGGAGGCGAAGTAGCGGACGGTCAGCCGGCCCTCGCGCCCGGCGCGCAGATCGGCGAGCGCGGTCTCGGCCTCGGCGAGGTGCTTGCTGATGACGGCCGTGTACCGGGTGAGCAGCAGTCCGGCCTCCGTGGGCCGTACTCCCCGGCCGACTCGTTCGAGCAGCGCCATCCCCGCCTCCTTCTCCAGAGCCGCGATCTGCTGGCTGATCGCGGAGGGGGTGTAGCCGAGATGTGCGGCCGCCGCCGTCACCGAGCCGCTGGTGATCACGGCGCGCAGGACCTGCATACGTCTCACATCGATCATGTAGTAGAGCTTAAGAGAAGCGCAGAACCTTTTTCTTGTCCTTCCGAGAAGAGTGCGGCAGCGTTCATGTCCACGGGATCGATTCAGGAGGCAGCGGGGAACGTCGGCGTGATGGACAGAAGCTGGACAGGGGTGCGCCTCGGCCTGCTGGCCCTGCTCTGGGGCTCGACCTTCCTCTGGATCGAGGTGGCCCTGGAGGCGCTGACACCGGTGCAGGTGACGTTCGGCCGGTGCCTGCTCGGGGCGGTCACCCTGCTGGCCCTCTGCCTGCTCTCCGGCCGGCGGCTGCCCCGCGGCCCGGCCGTCTGGGGTCGGATCGTCGTCGCCGCCTTCTTCTGCAACGCCCTGCCGTTCGCCCTCTTCAGCTTCGGACAGCAGAGCATCGACTCCGGCGTCGCCGGCGTCCTGAACGCCACGACCCCTCTGTGGTCCCTGATCCTCGGCGCGGCCGTCGGCACCGAAGGCGGTCTGCGGCCGGCACGGGTGGTCGGCCTGCTCCTGGGATTCGCCGGGGTGGTACTCATCTTCGCGCCGTGGCAGGCCGGCGAGTCGGGCGGCTGGGGAGCCCTCGCCATCGTCGGCGCGGCGGCCGGTTACGCGGTCGGTTTCCTGTTCATGAGCCGTCACCTGGTCGGCAAGGGCATCCCGACCCTCGCGCTGTCCGCGGCGCAGCTCACCGCCGCGACCGTCCTCACCGCGCCGACCCTGGTGGCGGGCGGCCTGACACCGATCGAGATCACCCCGAGACAACTGATCGCCACGGTGATCCTCGGCGTCGTCGCCACCGGCGTCACCTTCCACCTCACCTACCGGAACATCGCGGCCGAGGGCGCCACCCACACGGCCACCGTCGGTTACCTGCTGCCCGTGGTCTCCGTGGCCCTCGGCGCCGTCGTCCTCCACGAGGACTTCAGCCTCCGGATCGCCCTGGGAATGGCGGTCGTTCTCACCGGCGTCGCCCTGACCCGCCGGTCGACGCCGGCCGGCCTGCCGGTCACCGGACCGGCCTGCTCCTCGCGGTCGGCCTCGGCCCCGTGACCTCGAGCGGATCCGTCACGGACGCGGAGGGTCATGCATCCCGGTGTCCGCCGGGCGGGACCGCCCGGCTCACGGTGGGCTCGAGCGGGGTCCCGGCGGGCGGGCCCGGCGAGGGCTCACCCGCCGCGAGGTGCTCCAGGACCTCCGCCAGTTCCTCGCAGGCGCGGCGCACCGAACGGCGGGTCGCACGCTGCTCGGTGACGACGGAGGCGAGGAGCAGGGCGGTCAGGGCGGCGGAACCGTTGAACGTCTGGAGCTTGACCATGGTCTCGACGTCCGACAGGTTGAAGAACGCGCCCCGGTCGGAGGTCGCCCCGAAGGTGGCGAATGCGGACGCGAAGAGCGCGCACAGCACGCTGCCGGCGAGCTGGAAGCGGAGCGCTGCCCACACCAGCAGGGGGAAGACGAGGAAGAGCAGGCTGATCGGGCTGAGCACGGCCAGGGGGACGAGAACCAGGGTCGTCAGCCCCAGAAGGGTCGCCTCCTTCCAGCGCCGTACCCGGAACCGTCCGGCCGGCCCCGCGAGTACGAGCAGGAGCGGAGCGACGAGCAGAACCCCCATCGTGTCGCCCGCCCACCAGGCCAGCCACACGGCCCAGAACTCGCTCCTGTCCAGGGAGCCTGTCACCACCTGCAGTCCGACCCCCGCGGTAGCGCTGATCAGCATGGCGCCGAACCCCCCGAGGAAGACCAGCGAGACCCCGTCCCGCAGCCGCGCCATGTCGAGCCGGAAGCCGACCCGTCTCAGCAGCAGGAAGGCGCAGAGCGGTGCGACGGTGTTGCCCGCCACGGTGACCACGGTGGTGGGCCCAGGGGTGGTGAGGGAGGCGATGACGAGGAAGGAGCCGAGAGCGATCCCGGGCCAGACCCGCGCGCCGAACAGCAGCAGAGCGGCGACGGCGACGCCGGTGGGGGGCCAGATGGGGGTGGCCACCACGTCTCCGACGACGAGGCGGCCCAGCAGGCCGAGCCGTCCGGCCGCGTAGTAGCAGATCGCCACGGCCAGCGAAATCAGCGCCGCCTCGGTAAAGGGCCGGAACTGCCGAATATCCAACACGCCAGCCATCAGACACCGGCCGGGCCGCCACGACCGGGTAAGGGCCCTCGCGTGTCGGGCGCCGCCGTACGGCACGAGTCCGGACCGGCTGCGGTCCGGACCGGCTGGTGGAGTCCGGACCGGCCCGGGGTCTGGCCCGAACCCCCGGGGTCTGGCCCGAACCGGGGCGGGCCGGCCAGGGGCGGGGCGACCCGGGGCGAGCCGGCCAGGGGGGGGCGGGGCGACCCGGGCCGAGCCGCCTTCACTCCTCGACCGTCGACCGGGCCGGACCGCCGTCATGGCCGACGACCAGGACGGCTGCGTCGTCCTCGTGCCCCACCGTGGCCGCCAGCTTCATGACGGCGGTGGCGAGCGCGTCGACGTCCAGCCCGGCGACAGCGGTGATCCCGGCGAGCCGCGTCACCCGGTCCAGGCCCTCGTCGACGTGGAGCGAGGGCCCCTCCACCACCCCGTCGGTCAGGAGGACGAAGACACCGTCGGCGGTCAGCCGGTGGCGTGTGGCCGGGTAGTCCACGTCGCGGAGCACACCGAGCGGAGGCCCGCCCTCGCTGTCGTCGATGCCGGAGCGGCCGTCGGTGGTGGCCCAGATGTGGGGGATGTGACCGGCCCGGGCGCACTCCAGGGTGCCGGCGGCGGGGTCGAGCCGCAGGAAGGTGCAGGTGGCGAAGAGGTCGGCGCCCAGCGAGATCAGCAGGTCGTTGGTGCGGCCGAGCAGCTCTCCCGGGTCTCCGGTGACGGAGGCCAGCGCGCGCAGTGCCACGCGGACCTGTCCCATGAAGGCGGCGGCCTCGATGTTGTGCCCCTGCACGTCACCGATGGACATGCCGATCTGCCCGCCGGGCAGGGAGAAGGCGTCGTACCAGTCACCACCGACGTTGAGCCCGTGGTTGGCGGGCTCATAGCGGACGGCCAGCCGGGCGCCCGGAAAACTGGGCAGGTCCGAGGGCAGCATTTCGCGCTGCAGGGCCACGGCGAGCTCGACACGGGAACGCTGGGTCTCGGCCAACTCCCGAGCCCTGGCGGTCAGCGACCCGAGCCGGAGCAGAAGCTCCTCGCTGTTGTCGGCCGGCCGTCTGCGGAACATCGATCACTCCGACGTCACGACAATCCTCGCATCACTCCGTCCCGTCTCCAGCACGCGGGACCACCGGGGACCACCTCGGAACGAACAGGTCCTTACCCACTCTGCCCGGAGGGCGCGACGCCCGCATCTCCTCGACCCCGCACCCTGGCCCGACGGCACCGCCAAAAGATCCGGACCCGGTCCGGGCGCCCTCCGGGGCATCGCCCGCCTCCGCCGGCGGTGAACCTGTCGCCCTGCGGGAGGGCGACGACGCAGGCGGTGTGTGCCCCGGTTCCGCGAGCGCGGCTTCGGCGCGGCCGCTTACAAGGCAGGCAGGACGGGCGCGGCCTAGGCGGTGGGCGCCCGGGCGGTGAGCAGCGGGAGGAGGCGGTCGGGGGTCAGGGGGAGGTCTCGAAGGCGCACGCCGCAGGCGTGGTGGACCGCGTTGGCGATCGCCGCCGCGGTGCCGACGATGCCGATCTCCCCGACGCCCTTGCTGCCCATCGGGTTGAGGTGGGGGTCGTGCTCGTCCACCCAGTGCGCCTCGATGTCCGGCACGTCGGCGCAGGCGGGGACGTGGTAGGAGGCCAGGTCGCGTTCGCGGAAGTCGCCGAAGGCGAGGTCCATGGTGCTGTGTTCGGTGAGCGCCATCCCGAGCCCCATCGTCATGCCGCCGATGAACTGGGAGCGGGCGGTGCGCGCGTTGAGGACCCGGCCCACGGCGTAGACGCCGAGCAGCCGGCTCACCCGGACCTCGCCGGTGACGGTGTCGACGCGGACCTCCGCGAAGTGGGCGCCGAAGGCGTGGCGGGCGTACGGGGACGTCCGCCCCGCCTCCTCGTCCGTGTCCGCCTCGACCGTGACGCCCTCGGGCGGCAGCGGACGACCGGGGTCGGCGGCCAGGGTCGCGCGCAGCGCGGCACAGGCCTTGTGCACGGCCCAGCCCCAGGACGCGGTCCCGGAGGAGCCGCCGGCGACGGGGGCGTCGGGCAGTCGGCTGCTGCCGAGTTCGACGCCTACGGAGTCGAGCGGGGCGCCGAGGGCGTCGGCGGCGATCCGGGCGAGGACCGTCCGCGCCCCGGTGCCGATGTCGGTGGCGTTGACGCGGACGACGAAGCGGCCGTCCGGGGCGGCGTGGGCGGAGGCGCGGGACGGGCTCACGAGTACGGGGTAGGTGGCCGCGGCGACGCCCGTGCCGGCCAGCACGTCCCCGTCCCGCCGGACGCCGGGGCGCGGGTCCCGCTCCGCCCAGCGGAACCGGCGCGCACCGTCCCGCAGGCAGGCGGCGAGGCCCCGGCTGCTGAACGGTTTGCCGCTGTCGGGCTCGGTGTCGGGCTCGTTGCGCAGCCGGAGCTCCACCGGGTCGACGCCGACCGCCTCGGCGAGTTCGTCCATGGCCGCTTCGAGGGCGTACATCCCGGACGCCTCGCCGGGGGCGCGCATCCACGACGGGGTGGGCACGTCCAGGGCGACCACCCGGTGGGTGGTGCGGCTGTGAGGAGAGGTGTACATGGTGCGGGCCGGGACGGCGGCCTGTTCGACGAACTCCTTCACCGTGGACGTCTGGGTGACCACGTCGTGGGCGAGGGCCGCGATCGTTCCGTCGGCGGCCGCGCCGATGAGGACGCGCTGGATGGTGGGCGCGCGGTGCCCCACGGTGGCGGGCAGGTCGCGGCGGGGCAGGGCGAGCCGCACGGGCCGGCCGGTGTGCCGGGCGGCCATCGCCGCGAGGACGGCCGGCGGCCGGGGGGTGCCCTTGGAGCCGAAGCCGCCGCCGACGTAGGCGGAGACGACGGTGACCTTCTGCTGGGGCAGCCGGAACAGCCGCGCGAGGACGTCCCGTACGGTCGTCGCGCCCTGGCTGGAGTCGTACACGGTCAGGCCGTCGTCGTCCCACCAGGCTGTGGCGGCGTGCGGTTCCATCGGGTGGTTGTGCAGGGCGCCCATGGTGTAGGTGGCGTCGACGCGGACCGGGGACGCGGCGAAGGCGGTGTCGAAGTCGCCCCGCTCGCGTACGGCCGGGTGGCCGCCGTTGGCCTTCTCGGGCGTGTAGAGGCGCGGGTGGTCGGCGCTCAGCCGGACGTCGTGCTCGCTCGGCGCGTAGTCGATCCGCAGCACGTCGGCGGCGGCGCGGGCGTTCTCGGGCGTGTCGGCGACCACGACGGCGACGAACCAGCCCCGGTGGGGGACCCGGTCCTCCTGGAGGAGCGCGAGCGTCGGGTCGTCGGCGTCGCCGAGGCGCGGGGCGTTCTCGTGGGTCAGGACGGCGTGTACGCCGGGGCGTTGCAGGATCTCGTCGGCGTGGACGGCGGTGACCCGTCCGCGGGCGACGGCGGCGGGCACCGGGCAGGCGTGGAGGCAGCCGGGCGGCGTCCGGTCGACGGCGTAGCGGGCCTCGCCCGTCACCTTCTGGCGGGCGTCACGCCTGACGGCCGCCGAAGGCTGCGCGGGCGCGGGTTCATGGCGGGTCATGGCGTGATGCCTCCTCCGGTCGGCGTACGGCGGGGTGTGCGCGGTCGGACGTCCGGCGGGCAGACGGATGCCGGGCGGGCGGGGCGGGGCGACGCCGGGCAGGACGTCAGGGGGCGTGGCAGACGGGTGCGGGCGCGTCGTGGGGGTCACGGGGCGGCCGCGGCGGCGCGGGACGCGAGGTCGCCCAGGAGGCGCACGGCGAGGTTTCGGGCCAGCGGCACCTTGAAGCCGTTGTCGCGAAGGGGCTCGGCGGCGGCGAGTTCGGCATCGGCGGCCCGCCGGAAGGTCTCGGTGGTGGCCGGCGCGCCCCGCAACACCTCCTCCGCCGCCCGCGCCCGCCAGGGCTTGTGGGCGAGACCGCCGAAAGCGAGGGCGGCGTGCCCCACATGGCCGTCCTCTACGGTCAGGACGAGGGCTACGGAGGCGAGCGCGAAGGCGTACGAGGCGCGGTCGCGGGCCTTGCGGTAGGCGCTGAGCGCGCCGGGCGGCGGCGCGGGGAGCGTCACGCCCGTGATGAGTTCGCCGGGCGCGATGACGGTGTCCAGGTCCGGGCGGTCGCCGGGCAGCCGGTGGAACGCGGCGACGGGCACCGTCCGCTCGCCGTCCGCCCCGCGCAGCCGGACCTCTGCGTCGAGGGCGGCGAGGGCGACGGCCATGTCCGAGGGATGCGTGGCGACACAGTGGGGGGAGTGGCCGAGGACCGCGAGGTCCCGGTGGACGCCCTCCCGGGCGGGGCAGCCGGAACCGGGCAGACGCTTGTTGCACGGCGTGGACGTGTCCTGGAAGTAGGGGCAGCGGGTGCGCTGGAGGAGGTTGCCTCCGGTGGTGGCCGCGTTGCGGAGCTGGGGCGAGGCGCCGGCCAGCAGGGCCTGGGACAGCACGGGGTAGCGGGTGCGCACGTCGGGGTGGGCGGCGACGTCGCTGTTGCGCGCGGTCGCCCCGATCAGCAGGCCGCCCTCGGGGGTCTCCGCGACGCTGTCGAGGGGCAAGGCACCGAGGTCGACGAGCAGCGGCGGGCCGGTGACGCCCAGCTTCATCAGGTCCACGAGGTTGGTGCCGCCCGCCAGGAAGCGGGCGCCGGGGTGGGCCGCGAGGTGCGCGATGGCCTCCTCGGTGCGTTCGGGGCGCACGTACGCGAAGGGCTTCACCGTGCGACCTCCTCGATCGCGGCCACGATGTTCGGGTAGGCGCCGCAGCGGCAGATGTTCCCGCTCATGCGTTCCCGGATCTCGTCCGGTGTGAGGGTGACGGGCTCACCGGGCGGTCGTTCCGGCGGTGTCACGTGCGAGGGTTCGCCGCGCGCCGCCTCGTCCAGCAGGGCCACGGCCGAGCAGATCTGGCCCGGTGTGCAGTAGCCGCACTGCAGGGCGTCCCGGGCGACGAACGCCTCCTGGACCGGATGGAGGCGCTCGCCGTCCGTGAGGCCCTCGACGGTGGTGACGGAACGGCCCGCGCACGCGACGGCGAACAGCAGACAGCTGTTCACGCGCCGGTCGTCGAGGAGGACGGTGCAGGCACCGCACTGCCCGTGGTCGCAGCCCTTCTTGGTGCCGGTGAGGTCGAGGTGGTCGCGCAGCGCGTCCAGCAGGGTCGTGCGGTGGTCCAGGGTGAGCGAGCGGTCCGTTCCGTTGACGCGCAGCGCCACCGTGGACGCGCGCTCCGGCAGGGTCTGGTCCACCGGTTTCCCTCCTCACCTCGAAGCCTTTGCCGACGCGGGCCCGAACGTCCGCCGTTTGGCGGTACGGGGGCGGGCCCGACCGACCGGGTCGCCGCGCGACACGCCCGCCGGCCTGTCCGCACGCGGATGCGGACGCGTGTCCGTCGGCGTGTCCATCCGCACGCGCCTGCGTCGACGCTATGCGACGACCGCCTCCCCCGCCTCCCGCGAGCCAGGCGTCCGGCCCCAGGGCACACAGGTGCTTTCGATTGATCGTGCCCAGAGGTCGCAGGCCGGGCCGTACGCCAGGCGTGTGCGACGGCTTCGAGAGCGCCGGCAGCCACCGGGGTGGTTGCCGTCACGGGCCCCCTTGAGAGCGTGGGGGATGTGGCCCATGGTGAGGGAAAGCCCAGGGGGCCGGTGCGGAGTGGGCGGCCGGCCGCGGACATGTGAGGAGCTCCCATTGGTGACGGACCGTCGTGCCGAGTCGGCATGTGCCGGGCCTGCCGATGTGTGGATGCTGGTACGGCAGCAGCCGACCGCGCTCCGCCGCTGCAGCCGCGATCTGGCGACGGCGTTCGCGCAGCGGTACGGCCGCCGTTTCGCCGTATGGCACACGGACGAGTTGCTGTTCGGGGTCAGGGGCGGGCGACTGATGCTGAGCACCCTGGGCGGCACGGCCCTGCCGCCCCCCGCGGTCGTCTGCGTGCGGCACCTGCCGGGGACCATGCGCGACGACCGCGAGGTGACACTCCTGCGGCATCTCGAACGCCTGGGCAGTCGCCTGGTCAACCCTCTGGACGCGCAGCTCACCTGCCGGAACAAGGTGTGGCAGGTGCAGGAGCTCGCTCTGGCCGGGCTGCCGGTGCCGGACACCCTTTCCTACGCGACCGCACCCTTGGAAGGCGTCGTCCGAAGCCCCCACCTGCCCACACCGTCCGTCGTGAAGTCCGTCCGCGGAACCAAGGGCGCCCAGGTGTTCCTCGCCTCCGACTCGAACCTGCTGCACCAGATGGCCGGCAGCCTCGCACAGACATCGCCGTTCCTGTTCCAAGAGCATGTGGCCCACTCCCACGGGCGTTCCATGCGCGTGGTCGTGGTGGACGACACGGTGGTGGACACCGTCGTGCACACGTCCCACGACGACTCTCTCGCCGCCAACATCGCCAAGGGCGGGACCGCCACCAGGTGCGTGGGCCGCCATCCACAGGCAGAACAGTTGGCGCTGGCCGCGGTGCGTGTCCTGGGCCTGGACATCGCCGGGGTGGACCTGCTGTTCACCGCCGAGGGCTCCTACACCGTCTGCGAGGTCAACGCCGTCCCGGGCTGGCGCCCGGAGGTGACCGACGTCGTCGCTCCCGCGATCGCGGCCTGCGTCGACGACCGGCTGTCCGCCACGGTGGGCACGGCATCGCCGGTCGCGGTCGCGGTCGCGTCGACCACGGAGACGAAGACGAAGGTGTAGCTGAGGATCAGGGGGCCCAGCGCCTCGGGGATGAGGAGGGTGGTGATGATGCGTGCCGGGCCGGGCATGGACCGGCGTGCTGCGCGGGCCGGCCGGCAGCGGTCGGAAGGTGGTGCGGGAACGCGGCCAGTAGTTCCCTCGTGTACGGGGCGGCCGGTGAGTCGAAGACGGTGTCCCTCGGACCCACCTCCACCAGCTCGCCCTGCTTCAGGACCGCGATGCGGTCACAGAAGTGCCGCACCACCGCCAGATCGTGGGAGATGAAGAGCAGCGACAGGTCGAGCTCCTCGCGCAGGTCCATCAGGAGGTTCAGGACCTGCGCCTGGACCGACACGTCCAGGGCCGACACCGGCTCGTCGGCGATGACCAGACGCGGGCGGACTGCCAGCGCGCGGGCGATGCCGATGCGTTGACGCTGACCGCCGGAGAACTCGTGTGGGTGGCGGGAGAGGTGCGACGGCGACAGGCCTACCTGTTCCAGGAGCTCCGCCGCCCGCTTCCGGCGTTCCGTCCGGTCCAGGTCCGTGTGGATGCGCAGGGGCGTGGTGACGATCTGCTCCACCGTGTGGCGCGGGTTCAGCGACGCGTACGGGTCCTGGAAGACCAGTTGGACCTCCCGGCTCAGCTCCCGGCGCAGACGCGTGTCCGTCGCCGCCCCGGAGACGTCCCGGCCGTCGAAGCGGACCTCCCCGCTCGTGGGACGGCGCAGGCCGGCCAGGGCTCGCGCGAGGGTGGACTTGCCCGAGCCGGACTCGCCCACCAGGCCCAGGGTCTCCCCGCGTGCCACGTGGAGGCTCACGCCCTTCACCGCGGTCTGGGGGCGGGTGCGACGGCGGCCCGGGTAGTCCACGCGCAGCTCGCGCACCTCGGCCAGGACTCCGGGATCGGGGGCGGCGCGGAGGCGGGCCTTGGCGCGTGGCTCCGGCTCCGGGTCGTCGACCGTGGGAAGACGGGTGCCGGGGACGGTGTCCAGGGTGGGAGCCGCTCCGATGAGGGCCTTGGTGTAGGGGTGGGCGGGGGCGGCCAGGAGGCGTTCGGTGGGGCCTTCCTCGAGCGCCTCGCCGTCGCGCATCACCAGCATGCGGTCGCATGTCCTCGCCACCACGCCCACGTCGTGCGTGATGAGGAGCATGGCCGTCCCGGCCTCCGACTGGAGTTCGCGGATCAGGCCGAGCACCTGGTGCTGGACTCGGGCGTCCAGTGCCGTGGTGGGTTCGTCGGCGATGAGGACGCCCGGATCGTTGACGAGCGCCATGGCGATGACGACGCGTTGGCGCATGCCGCCCGAGAGGTGGTGGGGGTGGTCCGAGGCGCGGGCGGCCGGGATGCCCACCCGTTCCAGCATCGCCGCCGCCCGTTCCAGCGCCTCCTTGCGGCCGGCCCGTGGGTGGTGGACGCGGTACGCCTCCGCCACCTGTGCGCCGATCGTGTGGTAGGGCGACAGCGCGTCCAGGGCGTCCTGGAAGACCATCGCGACCCGGGCGCCCCTGATCCGCCTCAGGGCGGGTTCGGGTGCGCCGACCAGTTCGAGGCCGTCGCCGCCGAGTCGGACGCTGCCCCGGACGTGGGTGCGCGCCGGGTCGTGGAGGGCCAGGGCGGCCAGGCCGATCGTCGACTTGCCCGAGCCCGACTCCCCGACGAGGCCCAGGACTTCGCCCGGTGCTACGTCGAAGGAGACGTCCCGGACGGCCGGGACCGGGCCGTGCGGCGTCCGGAAGGTGACCGCCAGATCGCGGACGCTCAATGCGGGTCGATCGCTCATGCGAGCCTCACTCGGGGATCCAGCCAGGCCACCACCAGGTCGGCCACGGCCACGAACACGACGACGAAGAAGGCGGCGACGAGGACGGTGCCGACGACCGTGGGCAGGTCGTTGCCGGTCACCGCGTCCACGGCCAGCTTGCCGACGCCGCCGAGACCGAACACGGTCTCCGTGATGAACGCGCCTCCGAGCAATGCCCCGACCTCCAGGCCGAGCAGCTGCACCAGCGGGCCGGCCGCTCCGCGCGCCGTGTACCTGAGGTGGGTGCGCAGGGTGCCCAGGCCCTTGGCGCGAGCCGTGCGGACGTACCCGTGGTGCATGGTCTCCAGCATCTGTGAGCGGGTCAGCCGGGCGTAGACGGCGGCGTTGACGAAGCCGAGGACCAGCCACGGCAGGATCAGGCCCAGGGCCCACTGGCCGGGCCGGTCGGCGAAGGGCACGTAGCGCGGGGGTGGGAACAGGCCCGTGGAGTAGACGAGCAGGAACAGGACCACGTAGCCGAGGAAGGAGATCTGGACGCTGGCGCCCAGCAGGTTGAAGCCGGACAGCAGACGATCGGTCGCGGTGCCCCGGCGCAGCGCCGCGACCAGGCCCGAGCCGACACCGAGGACCAGGATCACCGCGAGGGCGCCGACCGCGATCGAGACGGTCACCGGGAGGCGGTCCCCGATGGCGGTGAGCACGGGCTGGTGGAGGGTGTAGGAGTAGCCGAGGCATGGGGCCGGGCAGGGGATCGGGGTGCCGTCGACGTCCGCGATGGTGCGGCCGACGACGATGCCGCCGACGTAGTCGGTGAACTGGGAGGCGATCGGCTGGTCGAGGCCCATGCTCGTGCGGACGGCCGCGAGCTGTGCGGAGGTGCACCTGGGGCCACAGGCGATCAGGGCGGGGTCGGAGGGGGCGGCGTGGAAGAGCCCGAAGGCCGTGGCGGTGATCGCGAAGAGTACCGCCACGGCCTGCGCGACCCTCTTGAGGAGGTAACGGGTCATGGTCGCAGGAGGTCAGGAGTTCTTGACGTACACGTCGGCCAGGGCCGTGACGCCGTAGATCGGGTGGATGGCGGCGCCGCCGATCTTCTCGCCGCGGAACTGGGAGACGCTCTTGTAGAGGAACGGCACCAGGGGGACGTCCTTCATGACCGTCCTCTCCAGGGTGATCAGCTCCTCGGCCTTCTTCTGGGCGTCACCGATCTTCGCGATGCGGGCGAGCTCCTCGTCCACCTGCGGGTTGGCGTACCGGATGGTGTTGGACACCGCGTCCAGGTGGCTCTCGTAGCCGAGCGGAAGCAGGGTCGACGGGGTGGGCCAGTCCACGGAGTTGGTGGACAGGAACAGGTCGTACGGGCTGTCCTCCCCGCCGAAGATCTGGTCGTTGAACGCGCCGGGCTGAAGGCCCTTCAGCACGAGCTTGATCCCGGCCTTGGCGAAGGCGTCGGCGAGGACCTGGGCGACCTGGTCGTCCGCCGGGCTCTCGGTGGGGTACGCGTACGTCAGTCGGGTGACCTTCGTCTTCGCCCTGGCCAGGTGTTCCTTGGCCTTGGTGATGTCGCCGGCGGGGGAGACGGGGTAGAGGTCGTACTTCTTCCAGCCGACGACGGCCGGCGAGGAGAGGGTGGTCGCGAAGTCGCCGGCGTAGCGGCCGCCGAGGACCTGGCGGGCCTGCTCGCGCGGGAAGAGGTAGTGGATGGCCTTGCGGACCTCGGGATCGGTGACCCGGTCGTTCCTGATGTACAGGTCCTGGGTGTAGGCGCCCTTGCTGCCGGAGACGACCAGCTTGCGCTTGGCGGGGTCGCGTTCGACCGTCGAGATCAGCTCCGGCGGCAGCTGGTCCTTGGTGGTGAGCGTGGTCGCACCGGCGCCCTGGCCGGTGAACACCTCCTGGGCGGTGTTGAGGGCCTCCTTGCCGAAGGTGAACTCGAAGCGGTCCGGGTAGGCGTGTCGGATCGAGTCCGTCTCCGGCCTCCAGTACGGGTTGCGCTCCAGGGTGAGGCTCTGGTTCTGCTTGTGCTCGACGATCTTGTACGGCCCGGTGGCGAAGGGCTGCACGTCGTAGCCGGTGCCCGTGTCCTTGTCCTCGCGGACCGGTGAGGAGGAGGACTGGGCGGCCATGTACGGCACGTCGGACTGCGGCTGGGGGAAGTGGAAGACGATGGTCTTGTCGTCGGGCGTCTCGATCGCCTCGAGGTCACCGTCCTTCTTGGGGCCGCCGTACTTCTTCACCGCCTCGGTGAGGTCCTTGGTGCCGGTGAGCCAGGGCTGCCAGTAGGAGGGGCCGACCTCGAAGCCGGGCGCGAAGGTGCGCTCGATGCCGTACTTGACCTGCTGCGCGGTGACGGGCTTGCCGTCCTCCCAGGCGATGCCGTCCTTCAGGTGGTACGTCCAGGTGCGGCCTCCGTCGGTGGAGGTGCCGGTGTCGGTCGCGAGGTCGCCGACCAACCGGGGCCTGCCGTCGACGATCTGATACTGCGTCAGCTGTCGGCCCCACAGCAGGGAGGTGCTGTACCGCTCGCCGGCGTAGATCTTCTGCGGGTCGAGGTGCGGGAAGTCCGCCTGGTTGGCGACGGTGACGGTGCCGCCCTTGCGGGCGCCGGGGATCTCGGGGGCGGGGCCCTGGCTGTCCTTGACGGTGCCGAGGGTGGTGGTCAGCCGCTGGCCGCTCTTGGCGGCGGTGCTGTTCCTGCCCTGCCCGGCGCCTGTGCCCGCGCCCGCACCTGCGGAGCATGAGCACAGCAGCAGGGCGACGGTGGTGGCGAGAACCGGTACGGCTGCGGCGCGCAGGGTGATTGCGGGCATGACGAACTCCATCGTGTGGTGCGGGTGTTGCCGATGAGGGGGAGAGAAGGTGCGGGGCTCAGCGGACGGTGTGCGGGTCGAGCGCGTCCCGCACGGCGTCGCCGAGGAGGTTGAAGGCGAGGACGAAGACGAGGAGCGAGGCGCCGGGGAAGACCATGTAGGTGGGGTCGTCGTAGAAGACGTCGGCGCCCCGGGAGATCATGCGGCCCCAGTCGGGGACGGGCTCGTTGATCCCGACCCCGAGGAAGGACAGCGCGGCCTCGGTGGTGACCGTCGCGGGCACGGTGAGGGTGATGTGCACGAGGACCGGCGCCCAGACGTTCGGCAGCAGCTCGCGGAACACGATGTGCCGCCGGCTCGCACCGAGGGCCCGGGCCGCCTCGACGAACTCCCGCTCGCGCAGGGATCGTACGGCCGTGCGCAGCACCATCGCGAGCGGCACCCAGCCGAAGGCGGAGAAGACCAGGATGAGAACCGCGAACTGCATCCACGGGGGCTCGTTCTCGTCGGGTGCGACGAAGCGGGTCTGGATGACCGGCCCCAGCGTGAGCAGGAACAGCAGGCTCGGAAAGGCGAGCAGGACGTTGCATACGAAGGTGAACGCCCGGTCGGCGAGCCCGCTGAGATAACCCACGGCCACTCCGACGACAACGCCGATGACGGCGACGACGGCGGCCGATGTGAAGGCGATCAGCAGCGAGGTGCGGATGCCGTACAGGAGTTGGGCGAGGACGTCACGCCCGAGGCCGGGCTCGATGCCGAACCAGTGCTCGGCCGAGATGCCGCCGTCGGGCAGCAGGGGCAGGCCCTCCGGACTCAGGAGGCCGGCCTCGTTCTGGCCGTAGTGCTCGGTCGGGTTCTTGCCGTAGAGGGCGGTGATCAGAGGCGCCGCGAGGGCGAGGAGCACGAAGAACCCGACGACGTGGAACGAGACGATCCCGACCCGATCACGCCGGAACGCGTTCACCACCGATACCACTGCCACGCTGCCGCACTCCCGCTCGTTCGGGGCGCGCCGACTGTGGGGGAACGCCCTGGATCACGTCGGAGACGGGGTCACCGCTCCAGGCATTGAGCATTAGATCGAAAGATCGACACGGGCGCAATGAGCCAGATTCGAAGGTGGATCAGCGGTATTGCCTTGGATGTCTAGAGTGTTTCTCTGTTCATGTCTTCGCAATGAAAATGCTCGCCAACTACCGCGAATCGCCCGAAGAGGAGAGATGGGCATCACATTCGGATTCCCTTACGGGGGCTCCGCGGTGCACCTGGCGCGGCGTGTGCCCCGTCGGGCTCCTTTCGCTCGCGTTTCGGAATTCGGCGCCAGCGTGTCGCCGTGTGTCGTGGGCCCTTCCTTCTCGTGAAGAGACGGGCGGCAAATCCGTCACGACCGGTCGAATCACCTTATGTCTCACGTGACATGTGCGCGACGGGCTGCGAATGTCCCTGCCCATCACGGCAGTCCGCCTTGAACGGGTGGGCGGCGATCCCGCCCAACTCCCCATGAACCCTTGGAGAAACCACATGTCCTCGCTTTCCTCCGCCGGTGGCACGGCACGGCGGCTCGCCCTCACCTCCGGCGCCGTCGTCCTCACCGGCACCCTGATCGCGGCCGGTGCCGCCACCGCGTCGGCGGGTGCCGCTCCGGAGCCCCGCGACGGGGCCTCCGTCACGGCCACCGCCTCGTCGCTCGGTCTCGGAGCCAAGGAGAAGCTGGTCGTCAAGGACGTCGTCAAGGACGCCGACGGCACGGTCCACACGCGCTACGAGCGCACCTACGCCGGCCTTCCCGTCCTCGGCGGCGACCTCATCGTCCACCGCGCCCCCGACGGCGCCGTCAAGGACGTCACCAAGGCCGTCAAGGCGGCCATCAAGGTCTCCTCCCTGACCCCGAAGCTCACTCCGACCGCCGCCAAGTCCGCCGCGGTCAAGGCCGCCAAGGCCGCGCGAGCCACGGACGCCGCCACCGACGAGGCCCCCCGCAAGGTCATCTGGGCCGCCGACGGCAAGCCCGTCCTCGCCTACGAGACCGTCGTCAGCGGTATCCAGGAGGACGGCGTCACTCCGAGCCTGCTGCGCGTCGTCACCGACGCGAACACCGGCAGGAAGCTGTACGAGCAGCAGCTGATCGACGACATAGCCGGCGGCCTCACCGCCAAGGCCGGCTCCGCGACCGCCAAGCCGGGCAGCCCCCAGGTCGGCGCCGCCGGCACCGGGGTCAGCCAGTACAGCGGCACCGTCGCGCTCAACTCCACCACGTCGTCGAAGGGCTTCGACCTTGTCGACACCGTGCGCGGCGGCGCCAGTGTCGTCGACCTCCAGCACCGTACGGGCGGCAAGGGCGTCCTGTTCACCGACGCGGACAACGCGTGGGGCGACGGCACCCCCGGCAACAACCAGACCGCCGCCGTCGACGCCGCCTACGGCGCCGCCGAGACCTGGGACTTCTACAAGGACGTCCTGCACCGCAACGGCATCAAGAACGACGGCCGCGCCCCGGTCTCCCGGGTCCACTACGGCAACGCCTACCAGAACGCCTTCTGGAACGACCAGTCCTTCACCATCACCTACGGCGACGGCGCGAACAACCAGCACCCGCTGACGCAGCTCGACGTGGCCGGCCACGAGTTCAGCCACGGCGTCACCTCCGCCACCGCGAACCTGACCTACTCCGGCGAGTCCGGAGGCCTGAACGAGGCCACCTCGGACATCTTCGGCACCGCGGTGGAGTGGAACGCGAACAACGCCCAGGACCCGGGCGACTACCTGCTCGGCGAGAAGATCGACATCTTCGGCAACGGCAAGCCGCTGCGCTACCAGGACCAGCCCAGCAAGGACGGCCGCGGCTCGGCCGACTACTGGAGTGCCGGCGTCGGCAACCTCAACGTGCACTACTCCTCCGGTGTCGCCAACCACTTCTTCTACCTGCTGTCCGAGGGCAGCGGCGCGAAGGACATCAACGGAGTGCACTACGACAGCCCGACCGTGGACGGCTCCACGGTCACCGGCATCGGCCGCGACAAGGCGGTGCAGATCTGGTACAAGGCGCTGACCGCGTACTTCACCTCCACCACGGACTACCACGGTGCCCGTGAGGGCACCCTGAAGGCGGCCGCCGACCTCTACGGCGCGGGCAGCGCCGAGGTCCGGGCCGTGGACGCCGCCTGGGCGGCGGTGAACGTCAAGGCCTGACCCGTACGGCGGTGAACGCGGGCGGGTAAGGGGCGGTGGCCGGGTTGCCGGCCACCGCCCCGCGCGCCTCCCGTCAACCGGCGCCGTGGATGCGGAAGACCACGGCAAGCGGGCCGGTGGCTCCCTTGCCCTGCCGCGGCTGGTGATCCCCCGCCTCAGGCGTCCATGCCCGGTCCCATCGTTCGCGCCGTGTTCCGTTCCGGTGTCTCCAGCCTGCGTGAGCACCCCCTCCCCCTGACCGCCGAAGAGGCCGTTTCGGAGTGATCCGAGACGGCCTCTGGCAGGTGGGTGCGGGTGTCAGGACACGGTGACCCGGGCCAGGGCCCAGGAGGTGTGGTCGTAGGACGTGCGGTTGTTGGCGTCCTCGACCACCAGTCGCAGGACGCGGACGCCGCGCACGTCCAGGTCGACCTGGACCGGGCCGGTGGCGGCCGTGAGGGTGGGGGTGGTGAGGAGCAGGCGGTCGTCGCCGTAGACCTTGGCGCGGGTGGCGCCGAGGGTGCTCTGCTTGGCGGAGAAGTCGTCGATGCCGACCAGGGAAGTGAAGCGCACGGCGGCACCGCCGAGGTGGTAGGCGATGTCGCTGGGCGCGTGGACGCCCAGACCCTTGGGGTACGTCGTACCGCCGAAGGAGATCAGCGGGCCGTCGCCGGCGGCACTCTTGCCGTTGGAGGTGTCGAGTTCCACCGGTCCCCAGCCGTTGGTGGCGCTGATCCAGGTGAGGTCGGAGAGGTAGGAGTCGCGTGTGGGGGCGGGGGGAGGGGTCGGGACGGTGCCCGTCGCCGGGTAGTGGACCGGGCCGGCCGGGGTGAGGGCGGTGCCCTCCGCGGTGAGTTCCCACGTGGTCGCGGGGGTGGCGTCCACGGGCGGTGTGACCTGCCAGGAGGCGGTGAGCCGGGCGCCGACGGCGAGCTCCCCGGCCGTGGTCGGGGAGGCGGAGGTCACGGTCCATCCGGCGGGGGCGCGCAGGCCGAGCGCGGCGGTGGTCCAGGGCCGTGCGGAACCGTTGTCCAGGGTGGCGGTCACGGTGAACGCCTGGCCGGGGACGGCAAGGCGGGGCAACGTCAGGCGGGTCCCGAACGGGGTGCGCGGATAGGAGTCCTTCCAGGAGGAGCGCATCAGCGCCACCAGTTCCGCGGCCTTGGAGGGGTTCTTGTCGAGGACGTTGCGGGTCTCGCCGAGATCGGTCGCCAGGTCGTACAGCTCCACCTGCCACTTGTCGTCGGGGAGGTTGTGGTCGCGTTCGGGGGCGAAGCGCACGGCCTTCCAGTTCTCCCTGCGGACCGCCTCGGCGAGCCACGTGGCGCGCTTGTCGTCCTGGGCGTTGGCCCGGCTGGTGACCCCCAGCTCGTCGCGGAACCAGTACAGGTGTCCGTGGCGCGCCGAGTCGGGGCTGCCGGCGAGCAGGGGAGCGGCGGAGAGCCCGTCCACGTCGGTGGGGGCGGGGGCGCCGCCGAGCTCGGCGAGGGTGGGGAGGACGTCGGTCAGCGGGGTGGGGCGGTTGCTGGTGCCCCGCTGGACCCGGCCGGGGCCCCAGGCGATGAGGGGCACGCGTACGCCGCCTTCGTAGAGGTTGCGCTTGTAGCCGCGCAGCGGCCCGTTGGCGTCGAACAGGTCGGGGTCGACCCCGCCCTCCTCGTGGGGGCCGTTGTCGCTGGTGACGAGGACGACGGTGTCCTGCTCCAGGCCGAGGGCGCGGAGCCGGTCGACCACCTTGCCGACCAGTGAGTCGAAGGAGGAGACCTGGGCCGCGTGCCCCTTGTTCGCGGCCGTCCAGCTCCGGTCGGCGTAGGCGCTGGTGTCGGGGATGTCGCTGGGCGCGTGCGGGACGTTCGGGGTGAGCAGCAGGAGGAACGGTTCGGCGGTGTGGGTGTCGATGAACTCCAGGGCGTGCTGTTCGAGGAGGTCGGGGGCGTACACGGCCTGGGCGCCGCCGGCGTTGGCGGGGATGGGCTCCTTGACCGCGTTGTGCCAGAGGTACTCGGGGTAGTACTGGTGGGCGTGGCTGTGGTCGATGTAGCCGTAGAACTCCTCGAAGCCGCGGGCGGCCGGATGGCTGTCCTGGCCGGCGGCCTCCGGTCCGAAGCCCCACTTGCCGATCACGGCGGTCCGGTAGCCGCGCGCCCGGAGCACCTGGGCGAAGGTGGTGTCGGTGGCGGTGAGCGAGCCCTGGCCGCCGGAGGAGGGGTTGGCGCGGACCGTGGAGTGGCCGGTGTGGAGTCCGGTCAGCAGGGAGCAGCGGGAGGGTGCGCAGACGGCGGCGGTGGAGTAGGCGTCGGTGAAGCGGAGCCCCTCGGCGGCGAGTCGGTCCAGGCGGGGGGTGGTGATCAGCTTCTGGCCGTAGGCGCCGAGTTCGCCGTAGCCGAGGTCGTCGGCGAGGACGACGACGATGTTCGGCAGCCGGGTGCCGGAGCCGTCCTGCGTGTCCGGGACCGTCACCGCGGGCGCCGCCTGGGCCGACCCGGCGGTCGTGGCGGTGACGGCGGTCAGACCGAGCGTCGCGGTCGAAGCGGCCAGGAAGGTACGGCGGCTGGGCATGGGGGACTGCTCCTCGGGTGCGGGTACGACCGGGCCGGGTCGGACCCGGCGTCTGTCGATCGTGCGCGGGGGAGCCGCACCAGGACCATGCACGGAGCATGAAGAACGTGTGACAGCAGGTGACTTGACGGGTCATCGGCCAGAGCGCACCGTCCCGGTCCCGGTCCCGGTCCCGGTCCCGATCCCGGTCCCGGTCCCTGTGAAGCTCGGAGAGTCCGGGGAGCGGGCCCGGCGGGAGGCTGGGCCGGCGCCTCCGGATCTCGTTCCGCCGGGCTTTGGGACATCGCAGCGAGTCCCCGTGTCGCTCACCGGCCGTTCAGCAGCTGCGTGGTGGCGAGCTCGCGGTAGAGGGCGTCCGCTTCGAGGAGTTCGGCGTGGGTGCCCACCGCCCGTACGTGGCCGGCCTCCATCACGACGATACGGTCGGCCGTGGTGACCGTGGACAGGCGGTGGGCGACGACGAGGACGGTGATGCGACCGGCGATGTCGGCGATGGTGTCGCGCAGTGCCGCCTCGTTGGCCGCGTCGAGCTGCGAGGTGGCTTCGTCCAGCAACAGCAGTCTCGGGCGGCGCAGCAGGGCCCGGGCGATCGCGACGCGCTGGCGCTCACCGCCCGAGAGCCTGCTGCCGCGGTGGCCGACGTCGGTGTCGAGGCCATGGGGCAGGCGGTCCGTCACCCCGTCGAGACGGACAAGGCGCAGGGCGTGGCGGAGTTCTTCCTCCGTGGCGTCGACGGCGCCCAGCGTCAGGTTCTCGCGCAGGGTGCCGGCGAGGACGGGTGTGTCCTGTTCCACGTACCCGATGGCCGCGCGGAGTTCCGCCAGGGGCCACTGGCGCACGTCCTTCCCGTCCAGCAGCACCTGGCCGGCGTCCGGGTCGTAGAAGCGTTCGATGAGAGAGAAGACCGTGGTCTTGCCCGTCCCGGACGGCCCGACGAACGCGGTCAGGCCTCCGCCGGGAACGGTGAAGGAGACACGGTGGTGGACCCGGGGCAGCCCGGGGCGGTAGGCGAAGCGGACGTCGCGGAAGGCCACATGGGCGGGCAGCGGATCGGCTGCCGGCCGACGCGCACCTCCTTCGCCCGCGTGTCGCTCGTCCTCGGCCTCCAGCTCCTCGGCGTCCGGCTTCTCGGCCTGCAGGTTCTCAACCTCCAGCTTCTCGACCTCCAGCTTCTCGACCTCCCGGATCCGGGCTGCGGCCGCAGAACCGATCTGGAACTGGCCGACGCCTTCCACCAGCTGGCCGATCCGGGGCGCGAGCGCGAAGAGGTAGAGGAGAAAGGCGACCAGGGTGGAGACGCCGATGGCACCGGAGGTGACGCGCGCGCCCCCCACTCCCAGCACGACCAGGAAGCAGACCTGCACGACGACCGCCGACAGGGTCGCGGACACCGCTTCCCAGGCCGCGGCGCGGACACCGGTACGCCGGGCGTGCTCGGCCGCCCGGTACAGCGCCTCCGCCTCCTGCCGTTCGGCACCCGACGCCTTGATCGTACGGAAGGCCCCCAGAGCCCGCTCCAGCGCGGCGCCCATGCGGCCGACCGCCTCCTGCGTGTGCCGGGTCGCGCGGCCGATCCGCGGGGCCACGACGGCGACGACGACGCCGATGAACGCGATGACGCCGAGCGTGACGCCGAGCAGCACTGCGTCGAGCAGGCCCATCATGACCACCGTCGCGAGGGTGATCAGTGTGCCGGTGACCGCGGCCGACACCGCCTGAGGAGCGCTCTGCCGCAGCAGCGCGGTGTCCGAGGTGACGCGGGAGATCAGATCCCCCGGCTCGGTGCGCTCCACCACCGGTACGCGCAGCGCCAGCAGACGGTCGATCAGCCGGCGCCGGGCGGCACAGACGACGGACTCCGCGGACCGGTCCAGCACGTAGTGCCCGAGGCCGGCCAGGATCCCTCCCACCGCCACCAGCACGCTGAGAGCGATCACCGGGCCGTACGCCGGACCCCCCCGGCCCATGTCGTCCATCACCCGCTTGGCCACCATGGGCTGGGCCAGGCCCATCACGCTGCCGAGCAGACCCAGCAGGACGCCCGCCGTCATACGGCCGCGCTGCGGTCGGAGGTGCCCCATGAGGGCGAGCGGCGCAGTGGTCACGGGCTCACTCCACCGCGAAGAAGCGCTGGAAGTATCCGGCCGGCGTGCCCTCGCCGACGGGTTCACCCTCGGCTTCCACCCAGGCGTGCGCGGCGAACGGCGGGCGGGTGCGCACCCCCACGCACCAGGTGGGCCACTGGCCGCGCCAGCGACACAACAGCACCGTGGCCAGGGACCGGGGCAGGCAGCCCTTGTGCCCGCCTGCGGCCAGGCTCACGGCAAGCACCGTCGCCCGGGCCGCTTCCGCCTCGGCCAGCGTGGCGGGCCGGGCTCCGCGGCGGAGCCGAGCCAGGACCGCCCGGATCCGCTGGGGCGGCAGGGTGGCCAGGACGTGGGCGCAGCCGATCACCAGGCGCGTGCCGAGACGGCGGGCCGGAGGGACGGAACGAGGGCGGTAGGGAACGGCTTCCGGGGTCGACAACTGTGTATCCCTTCTCTCGGCGGTCGGCGGTCGGCGGCCGGCGGCCGGGGCGGCCTACAGGGTGATGAGCCCGGCGGAGCGGAGGTCTTCGACGATCTTCACGACGTCCTGCGCGGCCACTTCGGTGTCCACGTCCTCGTACCGTTCGACGAGGGCCGCCGCCGCCCGCTCGGTGCTGTGGCCGTCCAGGAGTTCACGGAGCACGACGGCCGCCGTGGGGTTGAGAGTCCAGTACTCGGCGCTCTTCTGATCGAGCAGGGCCATGCCGTACTCGGTCTCGGTCAGCAGCACTCCGGGCTTCAACGTGCACATCGGCCTCACCTTTTCCGTTCCGTCGGGGGTCGCGTCCGGGACGGTGTCATCTCCCGGGAGCGCAGCCATACTTCGCAGGCCACGGTCGGGTGCAGCAGGTAGCTCTCCGTCTCGGCCGACAGGGCCCGGCGGCACCACTCGCGCAGAACCTCCACGTCGACCAGGCCCAGCCGGGCGAGACGCGACTCCTCGCACAGCGCCAGCAGGCGGGCGCGGTGGCGGCGCAGCCCCGCCTCCTCCTCGAAGGTGGCGTTGGCCTTGGTGCCGCGGGTGCGGCTGGCCTCGGGGACGATGCCGCGCATGGCTTCGACGATCAGCGGCTTGTACCGCCAGGGAGTGATCCGCTCCTGCGGCCGGACGGCAAGGGCGGCCTCGATCACCCGGTCGTCGTAGTAGGGGGCCGCCACTGTGATGCCGAGAGGGGCGGCCATCTGGCCGATGTGCCGGGTCCACTGGGAGATGCCGTCCATCGCGGCCATCTCCCGGTGCTCGCCGTGCCCGCGGCCACGTGGTTCGGCTTCGGGGAGGTGTGCGCGGAGCAGCTCGCGTACCGCCTCCACGGCCTCGGGCGTGGCCCAGCCCGGCATGCGCGGGGGTGCCGACCAGTCGAGCAGCGGTTCGTCCGCCGGGGCCGGCGGCGCGTCGAGGTCCCGGGCGACCCTGCCGAGCCAGGCGCGATAGGAGCGGCGGTCCAGGAGCTGACGCAGCACGCGCCACCGGGACCACTGGTACTTCGCGGTGTATCCGCGCAGGTCCCGCAGCGCGGTGAGGGGATGCGTGCCCATCAGCGCGTGCAGGCGGGCGGGCGCTCCGGCGAGCAGCTCGTCGCCCCCCAGGCCGGTCAGGTGCAGGCGCGAGCCGCGGGCTGCCGCCAGGGCGATGATGTGCATGCGACGGTTGCGGTCGACCGTGAGGATGCTGGGGGTGTCCAGGAGGTCGTCGAGGGTGTCGATCCCGTCGAACGTCATGGCCAGGTCGGACGCGGGGACGATGTGGTGCTCGATCGTCCCCAGTGCCTCGGTGGTCCGGCGGGCCCAGTACACGTCGTCGCCGAGTTCGTCGTGGATGGCGGCGGTGTACGCCGCGACCTTCGCGTCCCCGCGGGCGGCGGCGCAGCACACGGCGGTGGAGTCGAGGCCGCCCAGGTCGGCCGTCACCAGCTCGCGCCCGCGCGTGCGCGTGGCGACGGCGGCGGTGAGCGCCTCCCGGAAGCGCCCGGCGCCCTCGGCCAGGGGCAGGTGCGGTTCGGGGGGCGACCACCAGCGGGTCTCCTCGGCCCGTCCGTCGGAGTCGAGCGTCAGGTAGTGGCCGCCGGGCTGGGCGTGTACGCCCTTCCACATCGGGGATCCCGACAGCGGGTGCGGCACGCCCAGCGTGAGCAGTTCGAGGGCGAGCCTGCGTTCGTCGAGTTCGGCGCCGACCAGTTCGGCGAGTACGTCGGCCCGGTCGGAGGCCAGGCTGACACGGCCGGCCGCCGGGAGGGTGGGACTGGTGAAGAACACCCGCCTCATGCCGACGACGCCGCCCTGGACCCGGACCCGCCCGCCGCTGCTGGCCACGAGGTGGAAGCTGCCCGTCCAGGTGGCACTGATGCGGTCGAGCGCCGACAGGGACCTGCCTTCGGCTGCTGCGGCTGCGCGTCGGGCCGCTTCGGCGGTGACGGAGTGTTCGCCGAGCACGGCGATACGGGTTCCTCGGCACTCGCCCACCACCATGCTCGAGGGCGCCCAGCGCCCCACCAGCCACGGGCGCCCTGACGCGTGGCGCAGCCCCTGGGCGGCGTGGGCGAGTGCTCGGGTGGCGACAGCGGCGGCCGCGTCGGTGTCGGGCAGGACGGCGAACCAGGTGGGCAGGGCATGGAGCGACAGCGAGTCTTCCACGGCTACGGCCTTCGGTCGGCGAGGTACGGGAAGCAGGGTGGTCGGGTGGCGGCTGGGAGCCGCCACCCGGTGGCCCGGCCGCCGGTTCAGCGGGGCGGCACGGGACTCACGTCAGAGGAGCTGCTTGCCGCCGAGGACGTCCTTGGGCCCGGTGTTCTTGATTCCCGTCACCTTGCGGAAGCTGCCGGCCTTGGTGAGGGTGGGGCGCTCATACGTCATGGTCGAACTCCTTTTCGTTGCAGAGGATTTCGGTGTGCATGCGCATGCGGCGATTTCCCGATCCGGAGACCGGTCATTCCGCTTCGACCACGCTAGGTAAGGCGACCGGATCACCACAATGGCGTATTCAGGCCGGGCCGCAGCACACCCGCGGCGCACGGTTCGCCTCGCGCGCCCCGAACGATTCCGGCCGCCTCCCTATTCTGATTGCGGCCCTGGCGCAGCCATTTGCGGGTCAAGGGGGCGCAGGTTCACATCCCGTCGTCCCGATTCCGGTCCACCGCGTCGCGCGCATCGCAAAGCGGACCGGACAGGCGCAGCGCCAGGACGAGTGCGAGTGTGCCGGTCAGCGTCAGGGCCCCGCAGCGCAAGGCCAGGTGCAGGCCGTCGACGAAGGAGTCCTCCGCCCAGACGCTGACGGGGGAGGCTCCTGTGCCGGCACGCGCTCCGGCGTCCGGTCCGTGCACCGGACCGTCCCTCACGACGGTCCGCACCAGGTGTTCCGTCGCGTCCGGCGAGAGCCCGGCTCGTGTGGCGCGGTCATGGAGCGTGCCGCGCATGCGTGCGGTCAGTACCGCGCCGAGCGCGGCCACGCCGACGACGCCGCCCACCTCCCGCAGGGTGTCGACCACCGCCGAGGCCGTGCCGGCCTGGGACGCGGGGGCACGGCCGACCAGCGTGACGGTGGCCGGCACGAACAGCAGACCCGTTCCGGCGCCGAGGGCCGGCAGGAGCCACCAGTAGTCCGCGAAGGCGGCCTGCCGACCGAAGCAGCTGAGCCCGGCCAGAGCGAGGGCGTCGAGCCCCAGGCCCAGTGCCAGGGGGACGCGGACGCCGAAACGGACCGTCAGGGCCGCGGCGGCGGGCGAGGCGAGCACGATGAACGCCGAGGCGCACAGGAACACCACCCCGGCCCCGGCGGGCGACCAGCCGAGGACGTCCTGCAGAAAGAGGCTCAGGAAGAAGGAGCCGCCGAAGAGCGCCACGCTGGAGGAGAAGCAGGACAGGGCGACGGCGCGGCACTCCCGGTCGCGGAGCAGCACAGGGTCGAGCAGGGGGCGGGCCACGCGGGTCTGCACGAGCGCGAAGGCGGGCAGCGCCAGGGCCGCGACCGTGAGCGCGACCGCCGTACCCGGCGCGTTCCAGCCGTCGACGGGCCCCTGCAGCAGGCCGTACACGAGGCTGCCGAGACCGGTGACCGCGAGTGCCTGACCCGCGGGATCCCATCCCGCGGGTGCCACGGGCGGGCACGGCAACGCCCACCGGGCGACGGCCAGCGCCGCCACGCCGATGGGCAGGTTGACCCACATCACGCTGCGCCAGCCCAGGGCCTGCGTCAGCAGGCCGCCGAGCGCCGGGCCGAGCGCCACCCCGAGCCCGCCGACCGCGGCCCGTACGCCGAGCGCACGGGCCCGGGCGGTCGCGTCGGGGTAGGTGTGGCGCAGCAGCGCCGCGCCGGCCGGCAGCAGCAAGGCGGCGCCCAGCCCCTGCACGACGCGCCCGGCCACCATCACGGCAAGCGTGGTCGCCAGGGAGCTGACGGCGGAGCCCGCCATGAAACCGAGCAGCCCGGTGAGGAAGGCCCGCCGGTGCCCCAGTCGCGCCCCGACCGCGCCCGCGGACAGCAGGGTCGCGGCCAGGACGAGGGTGTACGACGCCACGGCCCACTGGAGTCCGCTGATGCCCAGGCCGAGGCTCTCGCCCATGCTGGGCAGCGCGTTGGTGACGGCCAGGTTGTCCAGCATGGCCATGAACGCGGCGGCCGAGACCAGGGTGAGGACCGTTCCCGGATGCCGGGCGCGCCGAAGTCCGCCGCCCTGCCGAGCGGTTCCGGTCGCCGGTCCGACCGTCACGGCCGGGGTCGACTGCCGGCGTCGGCGTGCGGGAGCCGTGTTCGCTCCCCGGGCGAAGGCAGGGTGAAGGTGCCGACCTGCCGGTCCGGGGCAGCCGTGGTCATGGCGCCGAGCAGGATCAGCAACCGCTCTTGATGAGCGGTCACGTCGGCCCGGCTGTAGTGCTCGCGGGGTGCCTGTACGTCCAGCCGTAGGCCGGCACCGTCGCGCCGGTCCAGGGCGAGCAGCTTCAGGCCGGCGGGCCGGCCGGCGGCGACCTGGATGTCCGAGACGGTGCAGGGATGGCCGGCCAGGCTGAGGGGGCGGCCGAACGGCATGATGTTGACGATCAGCGAGAACCGGGAGGCGATGCTGCCGGGCAGGCCGAGGTCGCGGGCCAGATCCTCACCGGGGTAGCGCTGATGGTCCACGGCCTCGAGCATCGCGCGATCGACCTGGGTGAGCAGTTCGGCCAGCGGCATGGGGGAGCGGACCCCGAGGCGAAGGGGCACGATGTTGTGGAGCACGCCCGGGGTGGACATGAGGTCGCGCTGTGGGCGGCCGGTGACGGCCAGGCCGATCACCACTTCGGGCGCCCGCGTCAGTTGATGCACGTACACCGCCGCCGCAGCGCAGAGGAAACGCGACCGCCCGATCCCGGCGAGCCGGGCCGCCTCCTGAAGAGCCTCCGGCCGAGCGAGCGGACGCTCCCCGCTCGCACAGACAGCCCGCGCGGACAGGTATCCGCTGCCCACGTCCCGCTCTGCGCCGTCCTCCTGCCCCTGTGCGAAGGCCGGACGGGCGGGTACGGGGGCAGGATCCGGCGGGTCGCCGAACGTCCGCGTCCAGTAGGCGCGATCGGCGGCGTACCGGGCCGAGGACCGGTAGTCGCCGTCGGCCTTGACCAGGTCCGCCAGCGATCCGAACGGGGACGCTCCCACCCGTTCGCCGGCTGCCAGCAGCGTGTACACCTGGGTGAACCGGCGCGTGATCAGGAAGAGACTGAAGCCGTCCGCCACCACATGGTGAGCGCTCAGGTAACACAGCCAGTGGTCCTGCCGCAGCGTGATCAGCGCGCACCGGAAGAGCGGGCCGCGGGCCAGGTCGAACGGTACGGCCATGTCCGCCGCGATCCACCCCCGCGCCGCGTCGCGAGGTTCCGGCTCACCGCTGACGTCGACGGACACCAGGGCGCCACCGGCTGCCGGGCGCACCTCCTGCACGGGGCCGTCCGAGGTCTCGGCGACACGCACACGCAGCGTGTCCGCCTCGGTGAGGACCTGCCTCATCGCCGCTTCGAACAGCCTGGTGTCGACCGGTCCGTGGATCTCGACGCATTGGCTGATCCGGTACGCCTCGTGCGGGCCGGACGCCCCCTGGTCGGCGAGCCAGATCTTGCGTTGGGTCGCGGTCAGCGGCAGTGTGCGCGAGGTCGGGCCCACCGTGCTGCCCTCGGCGTCGAGGCCGCCGCTCGGACCGGCAGCGGATGGAGTCGCACAGCTGGAACCGGGCATCGGCACCTCCCGTAGGCTCCGCACGAGTCTGCCCGCGGGTCCCCGGACCACGGGCGGGCGCTGGCCTGAACAGCCGTAGGCAACCACCCGAACGGAGAATGCGACGGCCGAGCGGCTCGGAGCGCGCGTCCGGCCCGCGGACGGCGAATTCGAGGAGCCCCCGCGGTAATTCGGGCATTTCCACAAGCGCTGTGTCCGCGCCGTCGGCAATCGCGGCGGCCGCCTCCAGCGAGCCGCTCGCCATGTGAAGCCCCGGCAAGGGACATACTCGTGCTGCGCGCTCCTCGCGGCGATGGCGGTGCCGGAGGCTCGGTCCAACTGGCAGGCAGCCCACCGGGAAACATCAGCCGGTGCGAAAAGCAGGTGAGACGCAGGCGCCCCGAGCTCGTGCATGGAACGTACCCATATGAGCGGAACCGCATGTCCCCCGCCGGCCCCGCGGAAAGAGGAGCTGTTGGTATGACGAAGGCCTTGGAGCAGTCGGCACTTTCCGAGAAATTCATCACCCTGCTGACCGAACATCTGAGAATTCCGGTACGCGCCGAGGACCTGACCGCCGAGGCCACGCTGGAGAGTCTGGACATCGACTCCCTGGCCCTGATGGAACTCGTGGTGGCGGCCGAGGAGGTGTTCGGGATCGTCCTGCCCGAGAGCGCCCTTACCCTCTCGCCCTCCGCCACTCTCGGCGAGGCGGCGAAGGTGTTCGATGAGGCAACCTGACATCGCGATCACCGGCCTGGGTCTGGTGACGCCGGCCGGGCACACGGCCGAGGCGAACTGGGCGACCCTGTGCCGCGGCCGGTCGGTGGCCGACGCCGATCCCCTCCTGGCGGGACTGCCCGTCGACTTCTCGTGCCGGATCGCGGACTTCGACGCCGAGGCGCAGCTCGGCCGACTCGCCCAGCGCCTGGACCCCTTCACCCAGTTCGCCCTGGTCGCCGCCCGGCACGCGGTCGTCGACGCCGGACTCGAAGCGCGCAGCTGGCGAGGAGAACGGGTCGGGGTCGTCCTCGGCGTCGGCAGCACCAGCATGAGCACGTACGAGACCCTCTTCTCCCACCTCCACGCGGGAAATCCGGAGCGGGTCTCCCCGCTCGCGCTGCCGCGCAGCCTGCCCAACATGGCGGCGGGGGAAGTGGCGCTCGACCTGGGGGCGCAGGGGCCCAACTTCACCGTGTCCACGGCGTGCGCCTCGGGCGCCACGGCGATCGGGGTCGCGCGGGACCTGCTGCGCTCGGGCGTGTGCGACATCGTGCTGACCGGCGGCGCCGAGGGCGCACGGACCCGGATCTCCGCCGCGTGCTTCGCCCGGATGCAGGCGCTGTCCCGGCGCCGTGACCAGCCGGCCCTCGCCAGCCGGCCGTTCGACACGGCGCGCGACGGATTCGTCCTCGGCGAGGGCGCCGCCGTCCTGGTACTGGAGCGGCTGTCCGGAGCGCGGGCCCGCCGGGCACCCGTGCAGGCCCTGCTGCGCGGCTACGGGGCCAGTGCCGACGCGCACCACCCCATCTCCCCTCACCCCGAGGGCCGGGGCGTGCTGCAGGCCATCGCCGCCGCCCTCGAGGACGGCGGGTGCCGGCCGAACGACATCGGGCACATCAACGCGCACGGCACCTCCACGCCCAGGAACGACGCGCTGGAAGCAGCGGCCCTCAGACGGGTCTTCGGGGACCGGACACCACCGGTCACCGCCCCCAAAGGCGTCATCGGCCACTCCCTCGGCGCGGCCGGGGCGATCGAGGCCGCCTACACCGTGCTGGCGCTGCGCCACCAGAAGGTGCCGCCGGTGGCGAACTTCCAGAACCAGGACACGGACCACGAGATCGACATCGTCGCCGGAGAACCTCGCGCCGTCTCCGCCGACGCCGCCCTGAGCTTCTCCTTCGGCTTCGGCGGGCAGAACGCGGTCCTCCTGCTGACCTCCCCCTGACACCCCGACGGCACCGGCCGCCCCCGCCGCCGGGCCCGCATCCGATCCGACCGCCCGCCACCTGGCCGAAAGCCCGTGATGACCCACCCCCACGATCTCCTGACCGAGCTGGAACCGACCGTGGCCAGGCTTCTGGACCGTCACCTCGCCGCGGCGCCGGACTGGTTCCCCCACGCCTACATCCCCTGGAGCGAAGCCACCGACTACGACGGTCCGCTGGACGGCACCGCGTGGCAGGCCGATCAGTCCGGGCTCCCGCAGGCCGTGGCGGACGCGCTGACGGTCAACCTGCTGACCGAGGACAACCTGCCGAGCTACCACTTCGAGATCGCCACGCAGTTCGGCCGCGACGGCGCCTGGGGCGCGTGGGTGCACCGCTGGACGGCCGAGGAGGACCGCCACGCCCAGGCGCTGCGCGGCTATGTCCACGCGCGCAGATGCGTCGACCCCGTCACCCTGGAGCGGCTGCGCATGCGGCACGTGTCCACCGGCTACGCCAGCGACCACGCCTCCCTGCTGCACGGCCTGGCCTACGTGACCGTCCAGGAACTGGCCACCCGCGAGGCCCACCGCAACACCGGGCTGGCCTGTACCGATCCGGTGGCCCGTCAGCTGACCACGAGGATCGCCGCGGACGAGAACCTCCACATGATCTTCTACCGCGACCTGTACACCACCGCACTGGAGTGGGACCCCGACGGTGCCGTCGCCGCCCTCGCCGACGTCATCTGCGCCTTCGACATGCCGGGAACCACGATCCCCGGCTTCCGGCAGCGCGCCCTGCGGATCGCCGCGTCCGGCATCTACAACCTCGACGTCCACCGCCGTCACGTGCTGCAGCCGCTGCTGCGCGCCCTGGGAGTGATGACCCGCTCCGGCCTCGGCTCCGCGGGCGAGCAGGCCCGTGACCGCATCGGCCGCCATCTGGACGAGTTGCGGAGGAAGGCCGAACGCTCCAGCCGGCTGTTCGACCGGCTGAGGGAAGCCGCTCCCGTCGCCCTGGCTTCCCGCCCGGGTCCGTCCATGTCGTACGACGAGAGAGGCCGCACGTGAACACCCAGACCGACCGGCGTCGGCGCGCGGGCGCCACCGCCACGGACATCGAGGCCCACTACGACGTCGGCGGCGACTTCTACGCCCTGTGGCTGGATCCCGGCCTGACGTACTCCTGCGCCCTGTGGGACGGCATCGTCGGCTCGCCCGCACGGACCGATCTGTTGGCGGCGGCACAGCACGCCAAGCTCCGGTACCACCTGGACCAAGCGGGCATCACGGCGGGCGGTCGCCTGCTGGACATCGGGTGCGGCTGGGGCAGTCTGCTGCGGACGGCCGCGGAGGAGACCGGCGTCCGGCACGCGGTCGGCCTCACCCTCAGCGCCGACCAGCACGCACACGTGCGCTCACTCGGGCTGCCCCGCGTGGACGTCGAACTCCGGGACTGGCGCGACCACGAGCCGGACGACCCGTACGACGGAATCGTCTCGATCGGAGCATTCGAACACTTCACCCATCAGGCCATGTCCCACGAGGAGCGGATCGGGGCCTACCGTGCCTTCTTCGAGCGGTGCGCCGGGTGGCTGCCGCCGATGGGCAGGCTCAGCCTCCAGACCATCGCGCTCGCCGACCACGCGGACCACGACGACTCCGTACCCGACTTCTTCGCACGCGAGGTCTTCCCGGGATCGGCACTGCCGCGGCTGTCCGAGATCGCCACCGCGTGTGAGCCGTACTTCGCGATCACCACGCTGCGCGAGGACGGCGCGGACTACGCGCGCACGCTGCGCGGCTGGTCCGCCCGCCTGTTCCAGGCCCGGGAAGAGGCCCTGCGGCTCGTCGGCCCCGACACCTACCGGCGGTACCGCACCTACCTCAGGGCCAGCGAGATCGTCTTCCTGCGCCAGGCTTCCACGCTGTACCGCATCACCCTTCGACGCTGGCCGGCCCGCCGCACCGGCTGATCCACCGTACGTGTCCTGCGGGTGCGTTCGCTCAGGCGAGCGCCCGGCGGAGGGCGTGCTTGTCGGGCTTGCCGATGCCGCTGAGCGGGATGGCCCGCAAGACGTGGAAGGTGTGGGGGACATGGCGGCCGCTCTTGTGGGCGGCGACGAAGTCGCGCAGCTCGTCGATGTCGGCGCTGTGACCGCGGACGGGCACGACGGCGGCGTGGACGTGCTCACGGGCGTCGTCATGACGCATCCCGAAGACGGCGCACTCGGCGACGGCGGGATGGGTCATCAGCACCTCCTCGATCTCGCTGGGATAGATCTCCGCGCCGTCGACGGTGATCGTGTCGTGGCCGCGGTCGACGAGGAAGAGGTAACCGGCGTCGTCGAGGTAGCCGATGTCGCCGGTGCTCACCCAGCCGTCGTGCAGCACGCGGGCGGTCAGCTCCGGCTGCTTCCAGTAGCCGTTCATGGCGCTGTGGGCGCGGGCGTGGATCTCGCCCTCGCTGCCGGCCGGGAGGACGCCGCCGTGCCGGTCGACGACGCGGAGTTCGACGCCGGGCATGGCGCGGCCGACGGTGATCTGCCCGTGCCGGCCGACGAGGTGGTGTTCCTCGGGGCGGACCTCGGTGAGCCCGAGCGTCTCGTTCTGCCCGTACCAGCTCTGCAGCACCTTGCCGAAGACGCTCTCGGTCTGCCGCAGTCTGGTCGTTGACGCGGGGCTGCCGCCATAGGTGATCCTCCGGATGCTGGAGGTGTCGGTGGCGGGCAGCGCGGGATGGTCGAGGAGCCGGTGCAGGAGCGGCGGCTGGAGGAACAGACGGGTGATCCGCTCGCGTTCGATCGCCGCGAGGGCCTCGCCGGGATCGAAGGCGGGCTGCAGGACGACGGATCCGCCCTGGAGGAGCGCCAGGTCCGCCCAGAGCCCGGCGATGTGCGTCAGCGGCGTACAGGCCAGATAGCGGAAGGGGGTGGGGGAGCACAGGTCGTCCAGCATGCGCCGGTACGGGCCGTGCTTCATCTGCAGGCTCTTCGGCAGCCCGGTCGTGGTGCCGCCCGTGTGGCGGATGCACCAGTCGTCGCCGGCGCCGACGGGCACGGTCACGGGCCCCGACGGCCGGCCGGTCGCCGCCGCGCAGATGTCGTCGGCGCCCGGGTGCGGGCCCAGCGTCGCCAGCATCGGCACGTGGAGAAGCGGTGCGAGCCGCTCCAGGTCCGCGTACCGGGTGGGGTCGACCAGCAGCAGCTCGGTGTCGACGACGTCCACCAGGTGCGCCAGGACGTCCGGGGACAGCCCCGCGTACAGGGGTGTCACGCGCGCTCCGGCCAGGTTGGCGGCGTAGCGCGCGACGAGCGCCTGAGGGGTGTTGCCGGTGAGCAGGGAAACGGTCTGCCCGGGCCGGATGCCCCGCGCGATCAGCTCCCGGGCGAGCCGGTGGACGCTGTCGCGCAGCTCGCCCCCGGTGATCTGCCGGCGGTCAGGGCAGATGATCACGGGCAGGTCGGGACGGCGCGCCAGGGTGCCGAGGATGGCTTCCGTGTAGGTGACGAAGGCCTGGTCGGCCGGCTCGGGCCGGAGGTCGGACATCGGGGCCCCTTGAGGTCGGTGGGAGGAGTGCGGCGACGGATCGGCCGGGGTGCGCTTCGGAGCCGTCACGGGACCAGGGAGGCCTGCCGGGTGTGGTGTTCGAGGGGAGTCAGGTACGGCAGGTCGTCGAGTGGCTGGTCGGTGAAGAAGCGGGCCAGCAACTGGGACATCTCCAGCGGGCGTTCGAGATGGCAGAGGTGGTCGGCGCCCCGGATCAGGGTGAAGACGCTGCCGTCGATGGTGCCGGCGACCTCACGCCCGAGGTCGGGGTAGGTGAGGCTGTCGTGTTCGCCGGTGAAGACCAGCGCCGGAACGTCCCGGACACCGCCCGGCCGCAGCCCCGGCCAGTCGATGACACGGTGGGTGGAGGCCAGGTGCCGGGGGATGTCGGCATACGTGACCGACCCCATGGTGCGGGCGAGGACGCGGGTCACGACCGCGCGCTTGTGGACCTCCCGCTCCTCGGGGGCCAGCAGTGCCGCGATGCTCATCCGGGCGTAGGCGCCGGCGTCGCCGGACTCCAGGGCCTCGGCCATCGTCCGGAGCGCGGCGCGTTGGTCCGGCGGATACACCGGAGCGGCACCCACCAGGGCCAGGCGGGCGACGCGCTCGGGGTGCTCCTGGGCCAGGGCGTAGGTGATCGGCGCGGCGTAGGAGGCCCCGAAGAGGTTCACCCGTCCCAGGCCCAGCCGGTCCAGCAGGTGCGCCAGCGCGTCGGCGAGGAAATCGAAGCCGTACGTGGCGGGCAGCACGTCGGCCGCGCCGGACCCCGGCAGGTCCACGCTGACGACGGTCGCCGACGCGGCCCAGCGTGCCTCGAGCCGTTGATAGGCGTACATGTCCTGGAAGGCGCCACCGAGGACGATGACGGGCTCGGTGACGGGAGCGGCGTTCTCGACGATCCGGCACCGGTAGCCGAAGCCGTCGAAGGTGAGGTGACGGATCCTCTCAGCGTTCATGCCCGGTCAACCGCGACGCGCGGACAAAGGTCACGCGTTCGCCGATCATGTGACCGGCCCCCTCACCCGCGACTGTCCGGAAACCGCCCGGCCGCTGCCGGGCGGACGGGCCACGGGCCCGGCGGCAGAGGGCCGTCAGGACCGTCCTTCGGCTGTCGCCGGAGATGCCGAGGCCGGTGCTCGGTGGCCGGGCAGCAGTGCTGCCACGGCGACGGCGCAGACGGTGAGGGCGGCCGTCAGGCCGAAGGCCTGGGCGAAGGCCGCGGCGGTGTGGCCACCGCGCTGGAGCAGGACGGCGAGGGCGGCGATGCCGAAGGAGCCGCCGAGCTGCTGGAGGATGCGCGTCGTCGTGCTGGCGTCCGCGACCTGGGAGTCCGCCAGCCCCTGATAGGCGCCGACCGTCACGGCGAGGTTGACGGCGCTCATCCCGAGGCCGCGGAGGAACAGGGCGACAGCGATCACCGAGCCCTCACCCACCGAGGCGGCGAAGGGCCACGTCGCGACCGCGCTCACCAGCAGGCCGGCCACCACGACCGGACGGGGCCCGATCCGGTCGGTGAGCACGCCGGCCACCCGGGCCGCCAGCGCGCCGACGCCCTGCGGAACGAGCAGGAGGCCGGTGGCGACGACGCCCTTGTCGAGCACGAGCTGGCAGTACAGGGGCAGCAGGAACATCCCGCCGTACGTGGTCAGACCGCCGGCGAACATCAGCACCGACGTCGCGGCGAAGGAACGCAGCCCGAACAGACGCATGTCGATGAGGGGCGCGCTGCTCCGCAGGCTCCGTCCGACGAACGCCACGACCAGGACGCCCCCCGCCGCCATGGGCAGGAGCACCCGCCCTCCTGCCGCCCCGCCCTGGTCGCCGCACTGCGCGAGCCCGTACACGAGCCCGGTGAGGCCCGGACAGACCAACAGCAGCCCGACGACGTCGAGGCGGGAAGCCCGCCGCCCATGATCCTTGGGCACGTCCCGCCGGCCGAGGAACAGCGCGAGCGCGCAGACGGGCAGGTTGACGTAGAAGATCCAGCGCCAGCTGAGATGTCCGAGCAGCAGCCCGCCGAACACCGGCCCCAGGACCGGGCCCAGCAGCGCCGGCAACGAGACGACCGCGACGAGCCGGCCGACGCCTCGACCGCCGCAGGCTCGGACGACGATGGTCTGCAGGACCGGCATCATCAGCCCCCCACCGGCCCCCTGCAGGCTTCTGAACAGGACCAGCGACTCGACGCTCCGGGCGCAGGCGCACAGCAGCGAACCGACGGAGAACAGGGCCAGCGCGCCCAGCCAGACCCGCCGGGTCCCGAACCGGTCACCGGCCCAGCCGCTCATCGGCATGACCATCGCGAACGCCAGCAAGTAGGCGGTGCTCACCCACTGCACGGTCGTCGTCGGGACGCCGAGGTCGTCGGCGAGGGCGTCGACCGCCACGGAGACGATCGTGCTGTCGAGAAGCGGAGCGAAGGCACCCACGGCCAGAACGCCACACAGCCTGAGCAGGGCGGGATCAAGGCGTTCCCTGGGCATGCAGCTCCCTCGGCCGTCACGAGTTCGTTCCCGTCACCGCCCGCCGACGACGTGGAAGGATTCGCCCCGACAACGACCGGATGCCCGATGCCGTCACGGGCCGCCGGCCCCCGACGGGGGACGGGTCGAAGAGTGGCTGCGCGAGGCCCTCGGCCCGGACCGAGCGGTGCCCCGGCGGCGGCAGCGATCCGGCCACATGTGACGCAGGGCACAATCCCGGAACGCCTTCCCGCGTGACCGTCCCGTGAGGCATGATTCGAACAGGCCGCTACCTACTGGTAGGTAGCGACCGGCCATCTTTCGCCACGTCGGTTTCCCGTACTGGAGGGGATGTTGTCGTCAATCGCCATCAAGAACGCCGTCCACGGAGACATCTCCGTCGGCACCGTGCTGACCTGGGCCAAGAAGTACACCGACCAAGAGGTACGCGACTACTACGAGTTGGCGGGCACGCCGACCGAATCGCTGCCCGAGCACCTGCCGTACGTACTGACCGTCGCCCCGTTGACCAAGCTCGGCGGTGACCTCAACTACCTGTCGCAGCGCATGGAGTGGCGAGCCACCCGGCCGCTGGAGCGCAACGAGGAGATCGTCGCCGAATTGGAGGTCACCCGCCTGGAGCCGACCGCCGGGATGACCAAGATCGCCTTCGACGCGCGCATCCGGTGCGGGGGCGAGGTCGTGATCAGCGGCCGCAGCAAGGGCCTCATCGTCAGCGCGTGATCCGCAGCGTTCCTTACGTAAGCGCTTCAAGAGAACGGATGGTTCTGCCGTGAGCACCACCCGCACCAACACGCGCACGTTACGCGCCGAAGACATCGACGTCAGCGCTCGCCTCACCGGCGACCTGGGCGCGCACCACATGGGTGGACACGGCGACCGCCGGATGGCCCAGGGCGCGCTCACCCTCTCCGTGGTCCCCCTGCTCGCCGAGCCCGGAGTGCACGTGCGAGCCCTCTCCCTCAGCTTCCTCGCCCCGGTCTACGCGGGCGACACCGTCACCGCGACCGTCCGTGCCGCCGAGGCCGACGCGGAAGCCGCGTCCGCCGTGGCCCCTGAGCTGCCCGCGGACCACGCGCTGCTCACCTGCGACATCAGCGTGGAGAACGAAGCCGGCACCGTCGTGCTGGTCGGCACCGGCATCGCCGAGCTGCCCCGCGCCATGGCCGACGGTCTCGCGAACGCCACAGCGCACGAGGGGAGTTGAGTCGTGCCCACCGACGGCCCCACCAGCGGCCTCAAGCTGCTCACGCCTGAAGTCTTCGCCGACCCCTACCCCACGTACGCGCTGCTGCGCGAGCACGATCCGGTGCACTGGGACGACCAGCTCAACGGCTTCCTGCTGACCCGCTACGACGACGTGAACGCGGCGATACGCGATCACGAGACCTTCTCGTCCCGGCGCATCCACCTGCTCGCCGCTCGCGGCGGGGCCAACCCCTCCGCCGCGATGCAGCGCTTCCTCGCGCTCGCCGAGCAGTGGATGTGGATGCTCGACCCGCCCCAGCACACCCGGGTGCGCAAGCTCATGAACCAGGGCTTCAGCCCGCGCGACGTGCGGCTGCTCGAACCGCGGGTGGCGGGGATCGTCACCCGGCTCGTCGACGCCATGCTGGAGAAGGCGGACGGCTTCGACCTGATTCCCGACCTCAGCTACGCCGTGCCGGCCGGTGTGCTCCTCGCCCTCTACGACCTTCCCGAAGAAGACGGTTCGCTCATCACCCAGTGGTGCGACACCATCAAGATCTTCCTCGGCGGCGCCCCTGACCTGCTCGGCACCCAAGGCCCGGCGGTCCGGTCGCTGGAGCAGATGATGGACTACCTGGGCGCGGTGATCGCCGAGCGCAGGAAGAACCCCAAGGACGATCTGATCTCCCGTCTGGTGCAGGCCGAGTCGGACGGCGAGCGGCTCGGCGACGAGGAGCTCTGCTCGAACCTGCTGCTTCTCCTGGTGGCCACCTACGAGACCTCCGTCGACATGATGGGCAACGGCCTGCGCGGGCTCCTCACCCAACGGGACCAGTGGGAGCTGATCAAGGCCCAGCCACAGCTCGTCCCGGCCGCCGTGGAGGAGATCCTGCGCTGGGACGGTCCGGTGCAGCTCACCCACCGCCTGGTCACCCGCGACATCGAGCTGCACGGCACGGCCATCAAGGAAGGCCAACTCGTCTACCTGGTACGGGGATCGGCCAACCGCGACCCGGAGCACTTCAGCGACCCGGACCGGATCGACGTGACCCGCACCGAGACCGGGCACGTGGCGCTCGGCACCGGCGTGCACTTCTGCATCGGGGCCGGACTGGCCAGACTGGAAGGCGCCTGCGTCCTGCGGGAGCTGATCCAGCGGATCCCCGACCTGGCGCTGGACGAAGCCCGCCCGTACCGCTGGCGCGCCGACAACCTGCAGTTCCGCGGACTCGCCACGCTGCCCGCCACGGCCGGCGGACCGGCACCGGCATAGCCCACGGCACCGCCGGCGGGGACCTCATGGCACCAGCGACGGGCGCCGGACCGCACCACGCCCCATCCCTTCACGTTCACCTCGCGGACCTGTCCGCCGTGTACACCGCGGCGGAACAGGGCCCGCCCGATCTGCCCGAGCCGGAGCGCGCGGCGCTGCGCGACCGGTACGCCCCCGGCCGCAGGCGCGCCCAGGCACAGGCGTCCCGGCTGCTTGTCCGGGCCGTCCTGAGCCGGGCCACCGGCCTGCCGGCGCACCGGGTGTCCGTCGTCACCGACGCCGACGGACGCCCACGGCCGGCCGGGGCGCCGACGCGGTGGCCGTGCTTCAACGTCAGCCACGACAGCGGACTGCTCGTGCTGGTGCTCGGCACCGGCCCGTGCGGAATCGACGTCGAGGACACCCACGAGCACGCGCTGCGCGAGGTGGCCGACCGCTTCTGCGGCGGCGCCGACCGCGCGCTCCTGTCCGAACCGGGCGGGGCACGGCACCTGTGGACGGCCAAGGAGAGCGTGGCCAAGGCGCTCGGGCGCGGCCTGCGCGCCGGACTCTCCACGATCCACTTCACCGGCCACCCCGGCCGGGAGTGGGCCGAGGCGACCTGGCGCGGCCGGCCGGCCGGGCTGCGGACGCGCGTGGTGGACCTCGGCGGCCGTCACCTGGCGGTCACCGCGGCAACGGTGCCCGCCGCCGTCCGCCTCTCCCGGTGGACACCGCGGCACACCGGCCCCGACGGGCGTTGGGAGCTAGGCCCCAGCGCCTCGACAGACGCAACACCACTGGTCATCGACGACAACAGTGACATCGACATCAGCGCCGTACAGGCGGCATGGACGTCTTGGTGACGCATGCCGTCGTACGCCGTCGTACGAACGGGGGACGCCCATGGACGAACCGACACTGCACACCGCCCTTGACGAGATCGCCATCGCACACGGAGAGGTCACCGTCGACTTCCCGGCCGACAAGGTGGCGCTGAGCCTGACCGAGCTGAGCGCCCGGTCCCGGCGGATCGCGGCGCACCTGCGAGGCCTGGGCATAGGAAAGGGCGACCGGGTCGGCGCGCTGTCCACCAACGAGCCGGACTTCCTGCTGATCCTCTTCGCGCTCAGCCGCCTCGGCGCGTGCGTGTGCCCGCTGCCGATGCACTCACGGGAGGGTGCCGCCCGGCTGGTCGGCGTGCTCGACGACGCCGGGATCAAGGACGTGGTGGTCTCGAGCCGCCTCGCCAAGATGCTGCCCCTCATCGAGGAGGCGCTCCCGGGCCGCCGGGTGCTCGGGGCGGCCGAGATCCTGGCCCACGGTGGCGAGGCGGAGGCGGACGAGGTGAGCGGCGCGGACGTGGCCGCCGAATGCGAGATCGTCCTCCAGTACACCTCGGGCAGCACCTCGCACCCCAAGGGCGTCCGGCTGACCCACGCCAACGTCCTCGCCACCCTGCGCGCGATCCGCGACGGCATCCGGCTCACGCCGGCCGACAAGAACTCCGGCTGGCTGCCGCTCTTCCACGACATGGGCCTGTTCGGCACGCTCACCGGCATCCTGACCGGCGTGCCCTGCACCATCTGGCGGCCCTCGGCCTTCGTCAAGGACCCGGCGGGCTGGCTGCGCCGGTTCGCCGAGGGCGGCTACACCGTCAGCCCGATGCCCAACTTCGCCTACGACTACCTGGTGGAGGCCGTGCCGGCCGACGAGGCCGGGTCGTACGACCTGTCCCGCTGGCGGGTGGCGTTCAACGGCGCCGAACCGATCGCCGTGGACTCGCTCGAGACGTTCTTCGGGCACTTCGCCCCGGCCGGCTTCGACCCGCGCGTCATGCTGACGGTGTACGGCCTGGCGGAGGCGACGCTCGCGGTGACCTTCCCGCCGCTCGGGCGCGGTCCGCGCTTCGACTGGGTGGACCGCGCGGCGCTCGCCGAGCGGGGTGTCGCCGTACCGGTCGAGCGGACGGCGCCGGGTGCGCGCGGCCTGGTCGCCGTCGGCCGGCCCGTGCTCGGGATGAACGTCCGGATCGCCGACCCGGACAGCGACGGCGGCGTGGCGCTCGACGAGCGGTCGGTCGGCGAGGTGCAGCTGCGCGGCCTGTCCGTCACGGCGGGGTACGTCGACGACACCGGCACCCTGACCCAGCCGTTCACCACCGACGGCTGGCTGCGCACCGGCGACCTCGGCTACCTCGCCGACGGCGAACTGCACATCACCGGGCGCCGCAAGGAGATGCTCATCCTGCGTGGCGACAACTACTACCCGGACGACGTGGAGAGCGCCGTACGGACCGACGAGGGCGTGCACCGCCGCCGCTGTGTGGCCTTCGTCCACCACGAGCGCGACCAGGAGCAGGACGGCGAGCGGGAGTTCATGGTCCTCGTCGCGGAGACCGACCGCCCCGAGGCGGAGCACCCCGCCCTGGCCGACCGCCTGCGCACCCTGGTCCGCAAGGCTCTGGGCCTGCACGACCTGCACGTCGTGCTCGTGGCCCCGGACACGCTGCCGCGCACCACCAGCGGAAAGCTCCAACGTCTCGCCGCCCGGAACGACTTCGCGAACAGCCGCTGACACCGGCACACCGCCGCAGCTCACTTCCACGACCAAGGGATGAACTGATGCACAGTTACGACGTCTTCACCCAGTACGAGCGCAACCACTGGAAGCTGACCGACATCGACTTCTCCGCCGTCGACAAGGACAAGGTCAAGCCCGAGTACGTGACGATCGCCAAGAGCGCCGTGATGGGCGAGTCGAACGTGATCGCCGCCGTCCACGGCTTCCTCAACGAGTTCGTCGACGACTACGACTTCTCGACCTTCGCCGTGGTGTGGGGCAACCAGGAGGTCCAGCACCACTACATGTTCAAGGCCTGGCTCGACGCCATCGGCGAGAAGGTGGACGACGCCGCGGTGGCGGCCATGCGGGCCCCGTACGCCCCGGGCATCACCCCGTCCGCGACCCTGGCCACCAACATCATCTCCGAGCTGACGGTCAACCACATCTACCGCAGGGTGGCGAGCGCGGTGGACGAGCCGGTCCTCAACACCCTGCTGCTGAACGCCAGTCGGGACGAGGCCGGGCACGCCCGGGAGTTCATCCACTACTGCAAGGACCGGCTGCTCCGGCACCCCGAGGAGACGGCCTCGGTCCTCGAGACGCTCTACGTCTACACCTCGGACAAGCGCATCAAGCACCCCGTGGGCATCTTCAAGAGCGAGCTGACCGAGCTGGAGGACCACGAGACCATCGACACCGCCTTCGAGCTGTTCCTGGAGCGCATCGCCGACGGCGACGAGCTGCTGGAGCTCCAGGGGAAGATCCGCAAGGTGTTCGGCAGCATCGTGGACATGGACCTGTCGAGCAACGGCAAGGTGCGCCGCGCGCTGGCCGAGGTGATCGCCGCGTGACCGCGCTCTCCACGGAGGCGGACTCGCGGGGCGGCGAGCCGGTCGAGCTGCCCTGGCGGGTCCTGCCGGACTACCAGTGCTTCGGCTGCTCGCCCGCCAACGAGCACGGTCTGCGGCTCCAGTTCCGGCACACGCCGGACGGCGGCATCGAGTGCACCCTCGAGTTCGACCGCACCTTCGAGTCCTACCCGGGCGTGGTGCACGGCGGGATGTCCGCCACGGTCTGCGACGAGATCATGGGCAATCTCCTTGTGCTCCGCCTGGGCGTCTCGGTCTTCACCACCAGCATGCGCACCCGCTACGTCGAACCCCTCCGCATCGGCGCCACGTACCGCTGCACGGCGAGCACCGAGGCGGTGGCGGGCGACACGGGCCCGTACACGGCGCACGCCCAGATCACCGACGCCGCCGGACAGGCCGTCGTCTTCGTCACCGGTTCCTATCAGCCGGTGACACCGGAGCAGACCAAGGCCCGGATGGCGATGTCCGACGACGAGGTCCGGCTCGTGGACGAGGCGCTGGCCGCGCTGCGCGCCGACTGACCGCCGGGCGCGGCCGCCGCCGGGCCCGCTGAACACAGCTCTTTCGCAAAGACACCGTACGAGGAGAGAACGAACATGTCCCAGACCCACACCAAGGACGAGATCATCCGCACCGTGACCGAACTGGTCGCCGCCGAGTTCGGCCGCCCGGCAGCCGAGTTGACCCCCGACCGCGATCTCACCTCGGTCGAGGGCGCCGACTCGGTGAAGGTGCTGCGGTCTGTCGCCCGGATCGAGCGCACGTACGACATCGAGCTGGAGGACGACCAGGTCTTCGGCTTCAAGACGATCAACGACGTGGCCGACGCCGTCGCCGCCCTCGTCGCCGAGCGGGGCTGACCGCCCATGACCGTCGACCACATCGAACCGGCCGAAGCGAAGACCAACCAGCACTACGACCAGGACCCCAGGGTCTTCGAGCTGTACCTCGACCGCACCCGCAAGTACAGCGCCGGCATCTACCGCACCGACGAGGACACCCTCGACCAGGCCCAGCAGAACAAGCTGCACTACGTCGCCGACCGGCTCGGCGTCGGGCAGGGCGACCGACTGCTCGACATCGGCTGCGGCTGGGGCTCGCTGATCCTCTTCATGGCGGCCGAGTACGGCGTGACCACGACGGGCATCAGCCCCGCGCCCAACCAGCACGCCTACATCGCCGAGCAGGCCGCCGCGATGGGCCTGACCGGCCAGGTGAGCACCCGCATCGGGCAGATCGAGGACCTGGAGCTCGAACCGCGCTCCTACGACGCGATCACCATGCTCGGGTCGATCGTCCACATGCCCGACCTGGACGCGGTCTACCGCAAGGCCTGGGCGGCGCTCAAGCGGGGCGGCCGGATGTACGTGTCCGAGAGCTGCTACCGCAACGACGCCAAGCGCGCCGAGTTCGCCGAGCGCGAGAACTCCGTCTTCGTGCGGGACTCGATCTTCGGCTGGGGCGACATGCGTCCGCTCTCCGACCTGGTGCGCGGCGCGGAGAACGCCGGCTTCTCGGTCATCGCCGTGGACGACCTGACCGAGGGCTACTGGCGCACGATCGAGGACTGGCTCGCCAACGTGGAGCGGAACGCGGCACGCCTGGACGAGATCGAGCCCGGCCTGTCCGAGCAGCTGGTCCGCTATCTCAAGACGGCCAACGCGGGGTGGGGCTACACGACCAAGCACTACGCGCTGACCCTCGCCAAATCCCGCTGATGGAGGGCACGATGACGGAGATCGACGCCATACCCGCCGGGTGGCGGCGCGCCCAGGTCGGTGGACCGCTGCTGCCCGCCGCGGACGTGGACGCGGCGGTCGGCGCCTTCCTGCGCACCTCGCCTCCCGCGAAGCGCTGGGACACCGACTTCAGCTTCGACTGGTCCCAGGCCGACGCCGGCCGGCTGACCGAGGGCGAGCGTTCGGCGGTGCAGTTCGTCACCATCATCGAGGACCATCTGCCCGGCTACTTCGCGCTGTACGAGCAGAACTTCCCGGTGGACGACAGCGTCGACCGGGAGACGTACATCCACAACCGGGAGCTGTACCACTTCACCGTCCGCTGGGCGCAGGAGGAGGACACCCACGCACGGGCACTCGCCCGCTACCAGCTGGCCACCGGCCTCGCCGAGCAGGAGGAACTGTGGGCCTCGCTGGCCGACGAGGGACGGAAGCACTTCGACCTGCCCTACTCGCAGGCCGTCCAGTTCTTCGTCTATCCCCTGGTGCAGGAGAAGGCCACACAGATCTACTACCAGCATCTGCGCCAGGTCGTCGGCGATCCGCTCCTGAAGGAGATCCTGGTGCGGCTCAGCAGGGACGAGGCCCGGCACTTCTCGTTCTTCGCGGACATGGTCGGGCGCTACCTGGAGCGCTACGGGGACGCGGTGGTGGACCCGATCCGCGAAGTGATCGCCGAGTTCCGGATGCCGCTCGCGGACACCATTCGCGGGTACTGGCGCTGGGCCCTGAAGATCGCCGACACGGCTCGGTACGACCACACCGAGGCGTACGACCACCTGGTCAAGGTCGTCAACCGCGCGGTGGACGCCAAGTCGGACAAGGTGGAGGAACTGATCTCGTTCGTCACGGCGTGCGGGCAGCTGGGGCCTCGGCTCTGAGCCGCGCGGCACGAAGAGGCGGCGAGGCCACGACATCCTCCTAGCGCGTCTCGGAGGCCGCCCTCTCCACCACGAGGGGGCGGCCTCTCGTGCGCCGCACGGCTGCGGTGTCAGACCGCTGGGCTATCCTTCCCGCCACCGCACACCGACCGTAGGGACCACGAGAATTGACCGGCCTGTCTGCTTTCCCGCTGCCCTTCCACACCGCCCGTTCCATAGCGTTCGCGACACCCCGAACGCTGCGGGAACTGCAGATGATGCAGTGCAGCGCGCACATCCGGGCGAAGCCGGGGTGGTTCGACAAGATGAACGACGCCGGCATCGTCGCCCGGTGGACGCGGGAGGCGGTCGCCCAGGGCCTCACCGAAGCGCAGGTTCGTTACGTGCTCGACGAACTCGTGCACTACGCCGCCCTGCGGGACGGACGAACCGGCATCGAGGTGTCCGCCGTCGACGGGGTGTGGCAGTCGGACACGCTGGTCGACGACAAGCTCGGATCCCGGCTGCGCGAGGCGGTGCGGGTTCTGGAAGAGGTCCCGGAAGCAGAACGGGACTGGCACCCCGGATCCGACGGGCAGGTGCTGGATCTGGTGCATCCCTCACTGTTCTGCCTGGTGAGGGAGGCGAGCGGGGCGCCCGAGGAGGCCTGGCGGAACCCGACGAACCAGTACTCGAAGTACGAGTTCTCGGAGCGGTTCCAGTGGCTGCCCACGGATGTCGACGTCAGTGAGGACGGCGACGTCGCCTTCCGTTCGTACGTGAACAACGTCCACCCCGAGAAGCATCAGGAGCTGGCCTCCGTCCTGCCGGAGCTGTTCGCCCGGATGCTCCCGCTGCTGGAGAACGTGCTCACCGATCTGCGCCATCCGCGGCCGCTGCGCATCGAGGCCGATCCCTACGGGTGGTACGACTCGGAGCCGGCGTATCCGGACAAGTCCGCGTACGCCGATGCCGAGGCCCACAAGGAGGCCGTCCGGGCATGGGAAGTGGCCCAGGACGACTGGTGGGAGAACCGCCGCCCCGTCGTCCCGGACGCCCCGGCCTTCACCCCGCCGGAGCTGCCCGACGAATCCGCCCGGGTCGACCTGCGCGGCCGCCGTCTGCAGGTCATCGTGAAGCTCGCCACCGTTCATCTCACCCCGGAGAAGCCCGAGTACCCGGGCGGTTCCTGGCACGTCGAGGGGATGCTGAACGAGCGGATCGTCTCCACCGGCATCTACTACTGGGACAGCGAGAACATCACCGAGAGCCGGCTGAGCTTCCGGGCCGCACTCGACGACCCGGACTACGAGCAGAACGACGACGACGGTCTTCGTGAGGTCTACGGCCTGGAGGACGAGGACGCGCTGAACCAGCAGCTGGGATCGGCATCGACGCCGGCGGGGCGCTGCCTGGCGTTCCCGAACATCCTGCAACACCGCGTCGGCTCGTTCCGCCTCGTGGACCCCACCCGCCCGGGGCACCGCAAGATCCTCGCGTTCTTCCTGGTCGACCCGTCGGAGAGGATCGTCTCGACCTCCGACGTGCCCCCGCAGCAACCGTGGTCCGAGACCGCCACCATGACGCTGGACCAGGCCAAGGCGTACCGCGAAGAGCTCATGCGGGAACGCAAGTTCTTCGTCGACGAGCACAACGAGCAGCTCTACGAGCGGGAGTTCTCCCTCTGCGAGCACTGACCCGCCGCAGCCACCCGAGTCGCGCACGCCCGGCAGGGGGCTCGTCCCTGCCGGGCGGGTACGGGGGAGGCCGGCCGTGGCCGGCCCACGGGGTCAGACGCCCGTCGCCACGCCGGTCAGCCAGGCGTTCCAGTCGCTCTCGTAGTCCAGCGAGGTGAGGAAGGCGCGCGCGGCGGTCCAGTTTCCGGTGCGGTAGTGGCCGAGCACGGTGGCGACGTCGGCCGGGTGTCTCTCGACCATGTAACGGGCGGCGAGGTAGCCCCAGTTGTAGGTGCGGTTGACGTCGCTGTTGTCGTAGGTGGTGTCGAACAGCGTACGCAGGGCGTAGGTGTGCTTGCCGGCCTCGGTCGTCGCGTTGGTGTAGGGGACACCGCGGTAGGAGTACGAGACGTACTCCGCGATGCCCTCGCCCCACCAGACGGTGGGCGTGGTCTGGCTGGCGCCGAAGTCGCCGTACAGGTCGAAGCGGCCGTCGAGGTAGTGGGTGTACTCGTGGTTGAGGTTCCATATCTGCCAGCCCGGGCTGACGTCGGTGCGCTCGTAGCAGATGAACCGCGGCTGGTTGCCCGTCCGGGCGGGGTCCCCCTCCAGGTACATGCCGCCGTTGTTGGTGTCGATGCCGTAGATCCTCCCGGCGTAGGTCTTGTAGTCGGCGCTGGAGTTGAAGACGTCGACCTCCAGGGTGGTGTTGTAGTCGTCGGCCACCGGGCCCGAGTCCTTGACCACGTTGTGGAAGTACGCGTCCTGGTTGGCGAGGCTCACACAGGTCGCCGTCAGCTGGGCGGCGGTCATCTCCTGGGCGCGGATCCGCAGCGTGGGGCTGCAGGTGTGGACGATCGGCAGGATGCGCGACTCCAGCCTGCCGCCGGTGGTCCCGGTGGCACCGAGGGCGCCTTTCGTGACGCCGTGGGCCGGCCGCTGGGCCGGGTCCGCGAAGACGTGATCCGGCTGGGGACCGGCCTGGGCGGCCTGGGCGGGAGAGGCCGCGAGGGCGGCTGTGAGCAGGGCTGTGGCGATGGCCAGGGCGCGCAAGATTCACTCCTGAAGAAGAGGGGGAGTCCCGTCCGTTGACGGGTTGCGCTGTAAAATTGCACATGTCACATGGCTTATCAAGAGCTACGGCAGGGACACATCAAGGCGCCGGCCGTGGCGGGTTCAGGGTGGGGTGCTCCGCCCCGGCGACCGAGCACGTACCTGGTCCCGTCGGACCACCTCGATGCACAAACGGGGGTGAGGCCGGTCGCTCAGAGCGAGAAGGCCCAGGGGTCGTCGCACGGTTCGGGCTCTTCGGGGTGGAGCATGCAGCGAATACAGCGCAGGAGCCCCGGTTCACCGGTTCCGGCGGCGGCGTACATCCACGGCAGGGCGTCCATGGCTTGCGCGCGTTCGTCCGTGGCGAGGGCGTCGATGGTCTCGTAAAGGTCCTCGGGGACGGGCGCATCTGTGAGGCAGAGCCAGCCGATCGCCGCCGCCAGGCGGACTTCGGGTGCCTCTGTTCGGTCTCGCCACCGCCTTCGGAACCGTGCGACGGCCGGCGGCTGTACGTGGGCTCGGGTGGTCTCGGCGGCAGCGAGGACCAGGGCGGCGCGGACCGTGGCGTCCTGCTCGGTGGTGAACCTGGTGGCGAGGGCGGTTCCGACCGTGCGGTCGGGGTCGGCGGCGGTGGCCAGGGCGTAGGCGGCGTCGATGCGGATGGTGGGGTCGGAGTCGTTGAGAAGCGGCAGGAGTGCGGGTGTCGCGGTGGTGATCGCGGCTCGTGCGGCGGCCACCGACCAGCCTGCCGGGTAGCCCGTCACCTCGACGCCGTAGTCGTCGTAGTCGTCGGGGGAGTGGTGCCGAGGATCGTTGCGGTGCAGAAGGAGTTCATCCCGGGAGGCGACGCCGTAGTGCCGGGCGCGGGCCGGGCCGGAGAGCACGGCGAGGGCGGCGGCACGGTGAGGGTGGTCGGCATCGGTGGCGACGGGGATCAGGAACGGAACGGCGAGGGCGGCGGCGGCCCGGCTGTCGTTGGCGCACAGGCCCCCCAGCATGTCCGTCGCACGGCGGGCGGAGCCCTCGCCGGTGTGCAGCAGATGAACGGCTGCCCGGGCATCGTCCCCGTGGGGGAAGTTCCCCCACGGCACGGCGTCGAGGAGCAACCCGCGTCGGGTCCCGGACTGAATGCCGGCCACCACCGCCCGCACATCGAACGCTCCTCCCGCGAACGAGGCCAGATCCGCTCCGTCTGCCAGTGCCCGGCACATCGCGAACGTCGGATCAGTCCGCCAATCCCTCACGCCACCCCCCCACCATCGAATCCCGAGAGACTTGATCATGCCGTGCCCGGCCGTCGAGCCCGGGGAGAGGGAGGGGTGCGCGGGCGCGTTCGCCCTGCCGTCGAGGCGCGTCTCGGGCTCTCGGGGTCGCCCCTGCCCCGGCCGTCCGCGGTTCAGGGTGTCTCGGCGGGCCGCGTCGCGGGGGCTCTCCGGGTGCCCGCAAAACGGGGGGCTTGACTGCGCCGCCGCGCTCAAGGGTGACGCGCAACGGGTACGGGCGGGGCGCCAGGAGTGGCGCCGGTGCCGAAGCGCCGGGAGTGCCGCGGGTGTCAGGAGTGCCGCGGATTTCAGGGGCGTAGCCGGGGCCAGGGGTGCAGTGGGGGCCGGGGGTGGCCGAAGTGCGAGGGGTGCCGGCGGGGGTCGCGGGCGGCCCGGCGGTGGTGGGGGAACCGGCCTGGATGTGGAGGAGTTGTGAGCGACGACTCGCCCTGAGCAGGTAACACTCGTGGACACGCTTTCCGGTGGGGGCGGGGCTCTCGCCGCGTGAGGGTCGGCGGAGGGAGGCGACGCGCATCTCGCCGACGGAGATCATCACTTGTGCGGGTTCCGCAGGTCAAGGCCCCGGGGGCGACTGCCGGACCGGGCGCTCATGTCGCCCTGTGCAGGGCCCGGTTCGGCGTCCCGAGTGTGCGTGGACGGCGGCGGTTCCGCCGGCGGGGCGCTCGCGGAAGCTTCACAGAATCATCAACAGCGTGGCGTTGTTGACGTGTTCATGGGCGATATGCAAATGTCTGCCCCGCCCGAGGATCTCCGACACTCCGCCTCGGGTCGCACGTGACCGACCACCACTTTGCGCCGGGAAGGGCAGCCCCTCTCAACCAGCAGTGTCCCGAACGGCCTGACGGTCTGTCATGCCTTTGTCATGCCTCATTTGCCACCAGCATTCATGGACCGACGCAGCCTGCCCTCCACCACCCGTGGAGGGGCCGGGCCGCGCTCGGTCGTGCTCCGAACCACACAAGGAACCCGCATGGGCAAGATCGCCGTCCTCACCAACGACCTGCAGTCCGACGTCGTCCACAAGACGCCCGAGCGGACCGCCGCCATGGCCGAGGCGCAGCCCCGTTTCGTCCACTTCCTCGAGGAGATGCGGCGCCGCGGGCACGGCATCTACCACCTCCAGCTGGTGAACCTCCCCGACGACCCCAACGTGGAGCGGGACTTCGACGGCACCCTGCCGCTGCAGCGCGGCAGCGAGGGCGCGGCCATCCTGAAGGACTTCCTGGACCCGTCCGACACCGTCGTCGAGAAGAACAAGGACAGCGGTTTCTACGAGACGGAGCTGCACGACCTGCTGCAGAAGAACGGCGTGGACACCGTGCTGGTCACCGGCCTGCAGACGCAGATCTGCGTGCAGACGACGGCCGCCGACGCCTTCTTCCGCGGCTACAACATCTGGGTCCCCTCCGACTGCGTGGTGTCCGGCGACCCCGAGGCCCGCGACCGCTCCCTCGAGTGGCTCAGCGGTTACTGCGCCACCGTGGCGACCTCCGAGGAGATCCTCGCCACCCTCGACAGCGACGGCGAGCTGCCCCGCAAGGTCGTCAAGATCCTTCCGTAACACCTCCCTTCCATCGCGCGGACAGCGCACCACCCCCTACGTCCCGAAGGGAACCCCCGATGACCACCCCGGCAACCGAACTCGGTGAAGTCGTCCTCGACCACGGCAGTGGCACTCAGCTCAGTCACGAACTGCTCAAGGTGATCGTCGAGACGCTCGGCGACGTCTACATCGGCGAGATGGAGGACAGCGCCATGCTGCCCATCGCCACCGGGCAGATCGCCATGACCACCGACTCGTTCGTCGTCGACCCGCCCTTCTTCGGCAACGGTGACATCGGCAAGATCGCGGTCTGCGGAACGGTCAACGACCTCGCCGTGGTCGGAGCCAAGCCGCTCTACCTCACCCTGGGCATGATCCTGGAGACCGGTCTGCCGATCGCCCGTCTGGTGCAGGTCCTCACCTCGATCCGGGAGACCGCCCGGGAGGCCGGCGTCCAGATCGTCTGCGGCGACACCAAGGTCGTGCGCAAGGGCGAAGCGGACCAGATCTACCTCAACACCGCCGGGGTGGGCGTGTTCGAGCGGACTCCGCTGCGGATGCGGAACGTCAGGCCGGGCGACCGGGTGATCCTCAGCGGCCCCATCGGCAACCACACCGTGCACCTCCTCTCGATCCGCGAGGGCCTCGGCTTCGAGCAGCGGGTGCTGAGCGACTGCGCCCCGGTCAACGGCATGCTCGACGAGCTCTTCGCCGCCGTCGACGAGGGCGACGTGCGCTCCGTGCGGGACGTCACCCGGGGCGGTCTCGCCGCGGTCCTGCACGAGTACGCGGAGGCGGTCGGCCACACCATCCGGATCGAGCAGGAGGCGCTGCCGATCCAGTTCGAGACCCTCATGGCCACGGACATGCTGGGCATCAACCCGATCCACTCCGCGAACGAGGGGTGCGTCTGCGTGTTCGTCGACCCCTCGGCGGAGCAGAAGGTCCTGGACGCCCTGCGCTCCCACGCCTACGGTGCCGGCGCGGTCGTCATCGGCGAGGTCACCGAGCAGGACGGCGCTCTCGTCCTGATGCGCGACGCCGAGGGCCGCGACTCCGTGGTGGAGGAACTGCTGGGCGCCGAACTCCCGCGGCTCTGCTGACCCATGACCACCACCGAACAGGATGTGCGCGGCGGCCCTCGACGGGGTGACTCCGCCACGGGCACGGGCGGGACCGCCGGAGACCCCGGCGCGCCGGTCGTGCGGCGCCTCGCCCGGGTCACCGGAGTGGTCCAGGGTGTCGGTTACCGGCCGTTCGTCTACAAGGCGGCCCACGCCCACGGTCTGGCGGGCTGGGTGCTCAACGACCCGGAGGGCGTGCTCACCGAGGTGACCGGCCCGCTCGCCGCCGTGGAGGCGTTCCTCGCGGCGCTCACCGACCAGGCGCCGCCGCAGGCGCGGGTCACCGGGGTCCGGGTCGAGGAGCTTCCCGTACCGGCCGACCCGCCGGCCGAGTTCGTCATCCGGACGAGCGTGCACACCGGCAGCAAGGACACCATCGTCCCCGCCGACGGGCACGTGTGCGCGGACTGCCTCGCCGAGCTGCGCGACCCGGAGGACCGCCGGTACCGCTACCCCTTCATCAACTGCACCAACTGCGGACCGCGTTACTCGATCGTGCGGGCGCTGCCGTACGACCGGGCGCAGACCACCATGGCGGAGTTCACCATGTGCGCCGCCTGCGCGGGCGAGTACGGCGACCCGCTCGACCGCCGCTACCACGCCCAGCCCAACGCCTGCCCCGACTGCGGACCCCGGCTCCTGTCGGCCGACGCCGCCGGGAACTCCCTCGAGGGGGAGGAGGCCTTGGCCGCGGCGGTGGCGGCGCTCCGTGAGGGGCGGATCGTCGCCGTCAAGAGCGTCGGCGGCTTCCACCTCGCGGTGGACGCCCGCGACGAGGCGGCCGTACGCGGCCTGAGGGCGGGCAAGCGTCGCGACTCCAAGCCCTTCGCCGTCATGGCCCGGGACCTGGAGACGGCGGCCGCCTTCGCCGAGATCGGGCCGGCGGAGGCGGAGTTGCTCGCCTCGCCGTCACGGCCCATCGTGCTCGTCCGCAAGCGGCCCGACGGGCTGCCCGAGGCGATCGCGCCCCGCAACCCCAACATCGGCGTGATGCTGCCCTCCGCGCCCCAGCACCACCTGCTGCTGGCCGAGGAGGGGCTCGACACGCTGGTCATGACCAGCGGGAACATCTCCGGCTACCCGATCGCGTACCGCAACGAGGACGCCCTGGAGCACCTCTTCGCCATCGCGGACCTCGTCCTGTACAACGACCGCGGCATCGAGACGAGGGTCGACGACTCGCTCGTACGCTGCTCCGCGCACCCGGAGCTCGACGCCCCGCTGATCAGCTTCCTGCGCAGGGCCCGCGGCTACGCCCCCTACCCCGTCGAGGTCGGCGTCGAGCTGGCCCCGACGGTCGCCTTCGGCGCCGAGCTGAAGACCACCGTCGCGCTGTCCCGCGGCACCCGGGTCTATCTGAGCCAGCACATCGGCGACCTGAAGAACGACGAGACCTGGGAGTCCCACCAGCAGACGGCTCGCCATCTCGCCGCCCTGCACGAGCTGACGCCCCGGAACGCCGCCGTCGACCTGCATCCGCAGTTCCGGGCCACCCGACTGGCGCTGCAGGAGGAGGGTGCCGGCTACGACCGGGTCGTCCAGGTGCAGCACCACCACGCGCACATGGCCTCCTGCATGGCCGAGAACCGGCTGACCGGAGCCACCCTGGGCGTCGTGTTCGACGGGGCCGGCTACGGGCCGGACGGCACCACCTGGGGCGGCGAGTTCCTGCTCGGCGACTACCGGGAGGCCCGCCGGGTCGCGCACCTGCGCACCGTCCCGCTGCTGGGCGGCGACCGCGCGGTGAAGGAACCGGTCAGGACCGGCTTCGCGCTGGCCCTGGACGCCCTGGGCGACCCCGAGGCCGCGGTGGGCGCCTTCCCCGTGCTCGGGCGGTGGGACGAGCAGCAGCTGCACGTCTTCGCCACCATGGCCCGGCGGGGCGTCAACGCGCCGCTCGCCTCCAGCATGGGCCGCCTGTTCGACGGCGTCGCCGCGCTCCTGGACGTCACCACCCATGCGGAGTACGAGGCGCAGGGGCCGATCGAGCTGGAGGGCCTGCTCGCCCGGGACCTCTCCCTGGCGGCCCCGGAACTGCGCTACCGCTTCGCGCTCGACGACACCGGAACGGGCGTCGAGATCGACCCCCGGCCCGTGGTGCGGGCGCTGGCCCGGGACCTCGCCGACGGCGTCGACCGCGCCGAGATCAGCCGACGCTTCCACTCGGGCGTCGTCGACATGGTCGTCGAGCGCTGCCGGGCCGTCCGCGAGACGGAGGGCGCGGACGCCTTCGCGCAGGTGGTGCTCTCCGGCGGGGTCTTCCTCAACGAGTTCCTGCTGGTGAACTGCCTGGTGGAACTGCGGCGCGCCGGGTTCCCGGCGTACTGCCAGCAGCAGGTGCCCACCAACGACGGAGGCATCGCGCTGGGGCAGATCATGGTGGCCCACGCGCGGCTCACGGCGTCCGACGAGGAGCCGCCCCGATGAGCGGATCCGAGGGAACGGAGCCGGAGCACGTCGTCGTCCTGCACCGCTGGCGGGGCGACCACGCCCGGTACGCCGCCTACCTCGACCACCGGGCCCACCGGGTCACCTACGTCACGACGGAACTGGGCCGGACCTCCGTTCCCGAGGACGCGGCCGGGGTGCGGGTGGTCGGCGCCACCGACGACCCCGTCGAGACGCGGACCGCGGTCGCCGAGCTGATCGGACGGTTCGGCCCGGCGAGCCGGCTGATGGCGCTCAACGAGGGAGACCTCGACAACGCGGCCGCGCTGCGCGTCGCCTTCGGGCTGCCGGGCCAGACCCCGGCGGAGCTGGAGCGCTTCCGCGACAAGCTGGCCATGGTCCGCCTGGTCGACGCCGCCGGAGTGCGGGTGCCGGACTACGCGGACGCCGACACGGCCGACGACGTACGGGCCTTCGCCGGGCGCCACGGCTGGCCCGTGGTGGTCAAGCCACGGCGCGGCACCGCCAGCAGGGGAGTGCTGCTGCTGCACACGGAGGAGGAGCTCGACGCCCACGCCGGGATCTTCCTGCCGGACCGGCACGAGCCGCGCATCGTGCAGTCCTTCGTGGCGGACCCGGTCCTGCACGTGGACGGGCTCTGGACCGGTGACGCGCTCGGCGCCTGGCGCGTGTCGCGGTACGTGAACAACTGCGAGGAGTTCACCAAGGGCAGCTACCTGGGCTCGGTCGAGGTGGACGATCCGGAGCTCCTCGGACCGCTGGGCGGCTTCACCGCCGCGGCGGCCGAGGCACTCGGCGACGGCCGGCCCTGGGTGTTCCACATGGAGCTCTTCCTGGGCAGGGCCTCCGACGGCACGCCCCGGCCGGTCTTCCTGGAGGCGGGGGCCCGCGTCGGGGGAGGGGAGATCCCGTTCGTGTGGCGCGAGGTGCACGGCCTCGACCTGATGTCGGCGGCGGCGGACATCCAGCTGGGGCGCCGGCCGGCCGTGGCCGTGGTCGGCCCGGAGCCCGCCTCCGGTCCGGACTCCGCTTCCGGTCCGGACCCCGCTTCCGGCACGGGCCCCGCTTCCGGCACGGGCCCCGCCTCGGGCACGGGCCCCGCCTCGGGCACGGGCCCCGCCTCGGGCACGGGCCCCGCCTCCGGCACGGTCACCGCACCCGCGCGGGAGGCGACGCCCGCGCAGGAGGCGACGCCCGCCGGCGGCCACGCGACCGCCGGCTGGCTGCTGCTCCCGCTCCCCGTTCCGCCCCCGTGCGAGGTCACGGCGGTCGCCTGGGCCACGGCGGCCGGCGAAGACGGCCCGTACGCCCAGGTGGTGCCCGGGCCGGGCGACGTGATCCCCGCCGTGGGCGGCTACGAGCACGTCGCCGCGCGGTTCCGCTTCCGCGGAGCGTCCAGCGACTCCGTCGAGGCCGCCATCCGCAAGACCGCGGAGTCCTTCGCCATGAGCTGCCGGCCCCGGCCCTGCTGAATTCCCCGACGAAAGAAAGCGTGAACTTCGGATGCAAGAGCGCCGACCCCGACTCGTGGTCGTGGGAAGCCGACTGAAGGCCTACCGCGAGTACGCGATGGCCTCGCTGGCCAGGGAGTACGAGATCTCCCTGGTGACCTCCCAGGAACTCACCTGGGAGAAGCCCTACGTCTCGTCCTTCCGGATCGCCGACACCACCCGCGCGGAGACCCTGGGCGAGGCGGTCGAGGCACTGCACGCGGAAGCGGCCGAGGCCGACGGGGCCGGCGCTCCGGCCGGTCTGTTCACCTGGGACGAACTCTCACTGATCGCCACGGCCCGGGTGGCCGAACGTCTCGGGCTGCCGCACCTCTCCGCCGCGGCCGCCGAGGCATGCCGTGACAAGTACACCACCCGCTCCCTGCTGGACCGGGCCGGCCTGCCCGGCGTCCGGCACCGTCTCGTGCACGGCGCGGAGGAGGCCGCCGCCTACGCGGCCGAGATCGGCTACCCGGTCGTGCTCAAGCCCCGCTCCCTCGCCGGAAGCATGGGAGTGACGCTGGTGCGCGCCGCCTCCGAACTGGCCGAGGCCTACGCGCAGGTGGCCGGCACCACGTTCCCCGGCATCCCGGCCGAGCGGGGCGTCCTGGTCGAGGAGTACCTGACCGGTCCGGAGATCAGCGTGGACAGCTGCGTGGTCGACGGCGAGGCGGAGCCGGTGTTCGTCGCCCGCAAGCGGCTCGGCTTCGACCCGTGCTTCGAGGAGGTCGGCCATCTGGTCGGCCCCTGGCGTCACGAGCCGTGGGCCGAGGAGGTCGAGACCCTCGTCAAGGCGGCCCACCGGGCGCTGGGCGTCGACCGGGGCATCACCCACATCGAGATCCGCCTCACCCCCTCGGGCTGCCGCCTCATCGAGCTCAACGGGCGCCTCGGCGGCGACCTCATCCCGTACGTCGGCACGCTGGCCCTCGGCGTCGACCTCACGCTCGCCGGCGCCGCGCTGGCCTCCGGCCGCACCCCCGACCTGACGGCACATCAGGACCGCTACGCCGAGGTGCGCTTCCTCTACCCGCCGCACGACGGCGTCCTGGAGCGGCTGGAGCTCGGGGCGGCCCACGAGGTCCCCGGCGTGACGGACGTGGTGCCGCTCGCCGGCCCCGGCGACGAACTGCTGCTCCCGCCGCAGGCGCTCACCCCCAGGACCGCTGCCGTCATCGCGACCGGCGACGACGAGGCGTCCTGCACCACCGCGCTCGACCGGGCGGAGGCCCAGATCAGGCCGGTATTGGGCGGGTCCCCCCTCGACGGCCTCGGGGCGCTCCTGGAGAACCCGGTCACCCGGCGCTACCTGTCGGCCGAGCGGGAGACGGCGCACATGGTCGTCCCGGAGCTACGCAACGACTGGAACAGCTACGGGGCGGGCGGCGGCAAGGCGCTGAACCGGCCGGTCTTCCTCGACGCCACGGACCGGGTCCGGCTCGAGGCCGACCTCAACGGCCTGTTCGAGCTGCTGACCACCCTCCCCGACCGTCTCTTCGACGGCGACCGCCGTGCCTTCGCCCGCGCCGTCGGCATGACGGACACCCAGGTCGACCTCGTGATGCGCGGAGCGGGCCGGCGGATGCCCGCCATGTCCCGGGCGGACATGTACCGCGAGCCGGGCGGCTTCAAGCTGATGGAGCTCAACACCGGCAGCTCGCTGGGCGGTTGGCAGATGGGCGAGTTCTCCCGCCCGGCGGACCGCAACAGGGCGTTCCAGGACTTCGCCCACCAGGAGCGGCTGACCCACCCGGACCCGATCGGCCGGATCGCCGACGTGCTGCGGGCCGAGGCCGCCGACGCGGGGTTCGACCTGCCCGCACGTCCGGTGCTGGCCCTCACCGAATGGCCCGACGGATACACCTACACCAAGCCGTGGCTGGACTTCGTCGTCCCCGACTGGCTCCGGCACGGCTTCGACGCCCTGGTCTGCAGCCTCTCCGAGTTCGAGTACCGCGACGGCGTCCCGCACGTCCACGGACGCAAGGTGGACGTCGTCTACCGGATCTTCCTCCCCGGGGAGATGGCCGACGAGCAGCGCAGCCGCGACCTGGTCGACCCGCTGCTCGACGCGGTGCACGCGGGGCACACCTTCCTGTTCGCCGGCCTTGACTGCGAGCTGTACGGCAACAAGGGCAGCCTGGCCATGCTCAGCGACGAGCGCAACCGCGACGCCTTCACCGCCGACGAACTCGCCCTGGTGGAACGGATCCTGCCCTGGACCCGGTTCCTGCGCGACGAACCCGTGCACCGGGACGGCGGCACCGTCGACCTGCTCCCGTACGTCCTGGCGCACAAGGACGACCTGGCGCTCAAGCCCACCCTGCTGTACGGCGGCGTCGGCGTCATACCGGGCTGGACGGTCAGCCAGGAGGAATGGGAGAAGCACATCAGGGGCGCGGTCGGCGGCCCGTTCGTCGTCCAGCAGCGCGTGCTGCCGGTCGCGGAGCGCTTCGTGGCCGAGGACGGCGCCGGCTTCGAGCGCATGGTCGTCGCGTACGGCGTGCTCATGGTCGGCGGCGGCTACGCCGGCATGCTCGTGCGCGGCACGCCCGACCCGCGGGTCGGCATCGTCAGCATGTCCAACGGTGCCCAGATCGGCTGCTGCTACCACGTCACCGACGAGCCGGGAGGCGAGGCGTGAGCGCCGAGCGGTCCGGCGGACTGTGGCGGGACGGCGACTTCCTCAAGTTGTGGGGCGGCGAGTCGGTCTCGCTGATGGGAGCCCAGATCACCCAGCTGGCCCTGCCGCTGGCGGCGGTCTACCAGTTCCAGGCGTCGTCCACCCAGCTGGGGCTGCTCAACGCGGCCGGCTTCGCCCCCTTCCTCGGGGCGACCCTGTTCATCGGCGTCTGGGTCGACCGCCGGCGCCGCAAGCCCCTGATGATCTGGAGCAACATCGGGCGGGGCCTGCTGGTGGGAAGCGTGCCGCTGTGCGCCTTCCTGGACCTGCTGAGGATCGAGTACCTGTACCTGACGGCGCTGCTCGTCGGCGTGCTGACCGTGCTGTTCGACGTCTCCTACCAGTCCTATCTGCCCTCCCTCATCAAGCGGGAGCACCTGGTGGAGGGCAACAGCAAGCTCCAGGCCAGCAGTTCGCTGGCCCAGATCGGCGGGCCCGGCTTCGCGGGCCTGCTCGTCGGATGGCTGACGGCGCCGGTCGCCCTGCTCGCCAACGCCTTCTCGTACGCCGTCTCCGTGGCCACCCTGCTCGCCATCCGCCGTCCGGAGCCGGCTCCGGACGTCCCCGACGAGAAGCCCTCGACGGCCCGGAGCATCGCCGAGGGACTCCGCGTGGTGGCGCGCAACGGCTCCATCCGGGCCATCGCCCTGGAGGCCGGCACCTACAACTTCTGCTGGATGTCGCTGCAGACGGTCTTCGTGCTCTACGCGGCGCGCGAGCTGGGCATGAGCCCCGGCACCATCGGCCTCGTGCTGGGCGTGGGCGCCGTCGGCTCGCTGACCGGTGCGGTCGCCGCGACCTGGCTGAAGAACCGGCTGGGCCTCGGCCGGGCCGTGGTCGCCGAACTGGTGCTGTGCTGCGCCGCCCCGCTCCTGATCCCGCTGGCCCCCGGGAAGGGACCGCTGTCGTACGCCCTGTACGTCACGGCCTTCGCCTGCTGCGGCATCGGCTCCACGATGTCCACCATCCACGTCGTGAGCCTGCGTCAGGCGATCACCCCGGACCGCCTGCTGGGCCGGGTGAACGCGGGCTGCCGGTTCATCGCCTGGGGGCCGCTGCCGCTCGGCGCCCTGGCCGGCGGACTCCTCGGCGACGCGATCGGTCTGCGCAACACCCTGTACGCGACGGCCTTCGGCTTCCTGACCGCGCTGCTGTGGATCGTGTTCTCGCCCGTGCCCCAGCTGAAGGACTTCCCCACCCAGCCGATCGCGGAGCCGGTCGACGAAAGAGCGTGACCCGCTTCCTTCCGCCCGTCCGCTTCCTTCCGCCCGTCCGCCGCGCGCGCCGGGCCGGCCCAGGCCGGCCCGGCGGTCGCCGGCCCGCGCGGAAGCCTTCCCCGGCCTTCCGGCATCGCCGTACGCCGCCATCATCCCGAGCGCGGCACACCCCCCATCGCAGAGGAGATCCCTCGTGTCCACGTCCGCACCCGGACCCCTGTTCCGGACCGCAGGAACCGCCGCAGGTCTGGAGAGCGTCCGGGCCCTGATCAACTCGGCCCTCGACATCCTCCAGGAGGTGTCGGCCCAGCGCACCGGACCGGTGGCGGCCGGCGGCCCCGAGGGGGCCAGGGCCGCGGCCCGCGAGGTGCTGACCGGCCCCCTGCTGCCGGAGGACGGCAGCGCGCCCGAGACGGTCCTGGCCGAGCTGATCCGTCCGTACGCGCAGTGGTCGGCCGACCTCACGCACCCGGCCGCCCTGGCCCGCATGCAGCCGCCCCCGATCGACGCGGCCGCGGTCGCCGAACTCGTCGCGGCGGTGCTCAACCAGTCCCTCCACGCCTGGGAGAGCGGCCCCTTCGCTCTGGAGCTGGACCGCTGGGTCGTCGCCCGGCTGGCCGAGCTGGCGGGCTACGACCCGGAGGAGGCGGGAGGCACCCTCACCCCCGGCGGCAGCGTGTCCAACCTCATGGCGATGACCATGGCCCGGGACACCGTCCTGGCGGAGAAGACCGGCGCCTACCCCTTCCTCGGCGGGATGCGCGCGTGCGCCGGACAGCCCGTGGTGCTCTGCCCCGTGGGCGTCCACTTCTCCGTCGAGCGGGCGGTGCGCCTGCTCGGCATCGGCGAGGAGAACATCGTCACCGTCCCGGTGGACAAGGCCGGCCGGATGATCCCCGAGGAAGCCGACCGGATCCTCCGCGAGCTCCCCGAGGACCGGATCGCCGTCGCCATGGTCGCGGTCGCCGGCTCCACCGACCTCGGCATCGTCGACCCGCTGCCCGAACTCGCGGCCGTCGCCCGCCGCCACGGCGTCTGGCTGCACGCCGACGCCGCCTACGGCGCCGGCGCCCTCTTCTCCCCCCGCCTGCGCGGCCTCCTCGACGGCCTCTCCGAGGCCGACTCGATCACCGTGGACCTGCACAAGTTCGGCTGGTCCCCGGCCTCCTCGGCCGTGCTGCTGGTCCGACGGGCCGAGACGCTGATCTCCTTCGGCCTGCAGCCCACCACCTGCCTCAGCGCGGACGACGACACCTGCGCCGGTTTCATCGGTCTGCAGGGCAGCTCCCTGCAGACCACCCGCCGCTCCGACGCGCTGAAGATCGCGGTCACGATGCGCACCCTCGGCGCCAGGACCATGGCGGCCATGGTCGACACCTGCCACGACCTCGCGCGGTACGCGGCGGAGCGGATCGACCGCGAGGAGCGGCTGGAACTCTTCGCCGAGCCGCCGCTCACCTCGGTGCTCTTCCGCTACCTCCCGGCGCAGGGCGGCGACGCCGAGGCCGACGCGTTCAACGGGCTTCTGCGCCGCCGGCTGATGGAGGAGGGCCGCTCCCTCATCGCCCGCACGCACCTCACGGGCGAGGACGGCGTGAGCCGCGTCTACCTGAAGCTGATGCTGCTCAACCCCGAGACCACCCCGGAACAGCTCGACCACGTCCTGGACGACCTGCTCGCCGCCGCGGAGGAGCAGGCGACCGGAGAGCAGGCGTGACGCGTCACGTCACGCGCCCGGAGAGTCCAGTGGAGAGAGAACGGGAATGACCGAGGTGAATGCCCCGCGTACGGCGCCCGCGGCCGGCCCTGGCCGGCCGGACCCCGTACGCGAATCCATGCAGGTGCTGCCGCGGGTGTTCGCCGCACCGCTCACCCTGCTGACCGGTCGGCCGTACGCGGGACAGCGGGCCGTCCGCCGGACGGCCACCCGGCACCTGGTGAACGCCCTGGTCTCGTGCGCCCTGGGCCTGGCCGTCAGCGTGACCGCGCTGACGGCCGGCGGCCCGATGCTGCTGCTGCTCGTGCCGGGCTGGGCCGCGACCCTGCACGGCGCCCGCAACCTGCGGATGATGATCTACCACCAGTGCGCCCACCAGAACATGTGGCGCAAGCGGAAGCCCGACGCGCTCGTGGGCCGGCTCATCGCCGCGGCGCTCATGATCCAGGACTTCGACCGCTACAGCGCCGAGCACGTCGGTGACCACCACGCCCTGCACCACATGACGACCCGGGACCCCACCGTCCAGGCGTTCCTGGTGACCCTGAAGCTGCGGCCCGGCATGAGCCGCGGCCGGATGTGGCGCCGGGTGCTGGGCGTGTGCGTCTCCCCCTGGTTCCACGTCCGCTTCCTGGTCGCCCGGGTCCGCTCGTACTACTCCTACGCACCGCCCGCCTGGCGGGTCGGCACCACCGTCGGGTACGCGCTCGCCACGGCGCTCGTCGTGGCACTGGACCTGTGGGTGCCGGTCCTCGTGGCCTGGGTCCTGCCGATGACCCTGTTCTTCCAGATCAGCAACGTCTTCCGGCTCTGTGTGAAGCACAGCTTCCCGCAGCCCGACCAGGCCCCCCGCCGCGGCCGGGAGTACTTCGCGAGCCTGACCAACGCGATCTTCGTCGGCGAGCGCGCGCCCTCACCGCGACTCCCGGTGCTGCGGCGTCAGGCGGCCTGGGCGCGCTGGTGGCTGCGCATGCTGTTCGTCCACTTCCCCACCCGCTACCTGGTCCTCACCGGGGACACGGTCGTGCACGACTACCACCACCGCTACCCCATGAGCCGGGAGTGGGCCTCGTACCTCTTCGCGCGGGAGGAGGACCACCGGCGCGGAGCACCCGGCTGGCCCCCGTACCACGAGGTGTGGGGGCTGGTCCCGGCCATCGACCACGTCTTCGACTCGCTGCGGACCGCCGATCCCGAGGAGTTCGACCCCGATCGCCTCGCCGAGGTCAACCACCGCGCCCTCTTCATGGCGTTCGAAGACTGACCGACCACCCACGGGTCCGAAGGACACCGGAATCCGAGAGGAAGCTGCCGATGTACGCGCTGCCAGGCCGGGGCGAACGTCTCGTCGTCCTCGGCGTCGCCGAGAGCGACGCCCACGCCGTCGCCAACCAGCTCATCGCCCTGCAACTGCGGGACTACGGCTTCACCGTGGTCAACCTCGGGGTCTGCACGCCCCTCGGCGACTACGCCGACGCGGTGGACGCCCATCCGCAGGCCGAGGCCGTGCTCATCGGCAGCCTCAACGGTCACGCCCACCACGACCTCCGCGACCTGCCGAAGCTGCGGGCCGAGGGCCGGCTGCGCCTGCCCGTGATCGTCGGCGGCAACCTGTCGGTGGGCAGCCGTACCTCCGAGGAGGACCTGCGGCGCCTGCGGGACCTGGGGGTCGACCACATCCTGGCCGACGGCAGCGAGATCGTGCTGCTCCTCGACCGGCTGCTGAGCACGGGCAAGGCGGCCGAACTCCAGCATGACTGAGCTCGACGCACTCGAACTGGCCCCGGACGTCGCCGGCTCGCTTCCCGACTGGTCCGACGTCGTGGCCCGGCTCGCCTCTCCGCGGCTTCCGCGCGTGGTCGACGTGCTGCGGGCCGCGGAGGCCCGCGGCCGCCCCGCCGTGCAGCCACGCTGCGGGGTCGGCGGGCACGAACCGATGCGGGACCTGCTGCGCGCCCTGGAGAGCGCCGGCCCGGACATCCTGTCCGTCACGATCGACTCCCACACGCGGCTGCGGAAGTTCGGCGCGGCCCGCGAGGTCCTGCTCCGCGACCCTGCCGAGCTCAACGGCTATCCGCTGGTCACCCACGGATGGCGCCGGGGCCGAGAGCTCGTCGAGACGGTGGGCGTGCCGCTGGAGGTGCGCCACGGGTCGCCCGACCCGCGCGAACTGTTCGCCGTGTCCCTGGCCGCGGGCATCACCTCCTTCGAGGGCGGCGCCATCGGCTACAACCTGCCCTATTCCAAGGACGTTCCGCTGTCCCGCTCGCTGCGTGCGTGGCAGCGGGTGGACGCCGTGTGCGGCGCGCTGGCGCGCTCCGGGGTCGTCGTCGACCGGGAGCTGTTCGGCACGCTCACCGCCGTGCTCGTCCCGCCGTCGGTGAGTCTCGCCATGACGCTCCTGGAAGGCGTCGCCGCCGTCGCGGAAGGCGTGCGCTGCCTGTCGATCGCCTATCCGCAGAGCGGGGAGATCCACCAGGACGTCGCGGCCCTGCGGGCGACGCGCACGCTGGCCCGCCGCTACCTCGGCCCGGACGTGGAGGTCTATCCCGTCCTCCACGAGTTCATGGGCGTGTTCCCCACCACGCACGAGTTCGCCGGCGGACTGATCCTGCTGGGCGGGCTGGCCGCCCGGCTCGGCGGCGCCACCAAGGTGATCACGAAGACGGTGCAGGAGGCGCAGGGCATCCCCGACGCGGCCGCGAACGCCTCCGGACTGCGCACCGCGGCACTCGGGGCGTCGGACCTGTTCGACTTCGTCCGCGTGGACGAGGACCGCGTGGCGGAGGAACAGCACTGGACGGAACGCGAGGTGGCCGAGCTCGTCGAGCCGGTCCTCGCGGCCGGCGACCTCTTCGCGGGGATCGAGCGGGCCTTCCTGGACGGGCGGCTGGACATCCCGTTCAGCGCCAGCGTCCACGCCCGTTCCGCGATCGTGCCGCGCCGCGACGCCCAGGGCGCGATCCGCTACGGAAGCAGCGGCGAGCTGCCCTTCTCCGGTCCGGTACTGCGCCGCCAGGCCGCGCTGCTGCGCGCGTCCGAGGGGACCTCGCCGCGCACCCGCATGGCCGCGGTCCACGCCGACATCCACTACTTCCTGGCCAGGGAGAGGTCGCTGTTCCTCCCCGGCCGGCCGCCCTCCGGAAGCCCCCGGCCTCCGACCCCCGACCCCTCTCGCGCATCGTTCGCCCAACCATCGATCGAGGTATCCATGACGAGCACCGCAACCGGCTCCTCCGCCCCCGTCCCCGCCGCTCTGCCCGACCCGGAGGCCGGCGCCCGCGTGGTCGCCGACGACCGGGCCCACCTGTTCCACTCCTGGGCGGCGCAGGGGGCCGTGAACCCGGTGCCGGTCGCCGGGGGAGCGGGCCGCCACTTCTGGGACTACGAGGGCAAGCGCTACCTCGACTTCTCCTCGCAGTTCATCAACCTGAACATCGGTCACGCCCACCCCAAGGTGGTGGCCGCCATCAAGGAGCAGGCCGACCGGATCTGCATGATCGCCTCGACGTTCGCCAACGACCGGCGCGGTGAGGCGGCCCGCCTGATAGCGGAGATCGCGCCGGGCGAGCTCAACCGGGTGTTCTTCACCAACGGCGGGGCCGAGGCCAACGAGCACGCCGTGCGCATGGCCCGGATCCACACCGGCCGCCCCAAGGTCCTGTCCGCGTACCGCTCCTACCACGGCGGCACGGCGACGGCGATCAGCCTCACCGGCGACCCGCGCCGCTGGGCCAACGAGAACTCCGGCAGCGCGTCCGGGAACGTCGCCCACTTCTTCGGCCCGTACCTGTACCGCTCGCACTTCCACGCGACCACCGAGGAGGAGGAGTGCGCGCGCGCCCTCGCCCACCTCGAGCAGGTCATCGCGTTCGAGGGCCCGTCCACCATCGCGGCGATCGTGCTGGAGACCGTCGTCGGCACCGCCGGCATCCTGGTGCCGCCGGCCGGCTACCTCGCCGGGGTGCGGGAGCTCTGCGACCGGTACGGCATCCTCTACATCGCCGACGAGGTCATGTCCGGCTTCGGCCGCACGGGCGCCTGGTTCGCCGTCGACCACTGGAACGTCACCCCGGACCTGATCACCTTCGCCAAGGGCGTCAACTCCGGTTACGTACCCCTCGGCGGGGTCATCCTCTCCGACGCCGTGCACGAGACCTTCCGCGAGGTCGCCTACCCCGGTGGGCTCACCTACTCCGGCCACCCGCTGGCGTGCGCCGCCGCCGTCGCCACCATCACCGCGATGCGGGAGGAGGGCGTCAACGAGAACGCCGCCCGCGTGGGAGCGGAGGTCATCGGCCCGGGACTGCGCGAGATCGCGGACCGGCACCCGTCGGTCGGCGAGGTGCGCGGCCTGGGAGTGTTCTGGGCCGTGGAACTCGTCCGTGACCGCGAGAGCCGCGAGATGCTCGTCCCGTACGCCGCCGGCGGCGAGCTGGCCCGCCCCGTGGACGAGGTGGTCGCCGCCTGCAAGGAGGGCGGCATGTGGCCGGTGTACAACTACAACCGCATCCACGTCGTTCCGCCGTGCACCATCACCGACGAGGAGGCCCGCGAGGGTCTGGCCATCCTCGACCAGGCGCTGTACGCCGCCGACAAGTACGTGGACTGACCGCCTCCCGCGCTCGCAGTCGTGGACCGAGGGGCCGTTCCGGATCGTTCCGGAACGGCCCCTCGGTCGATGCGTGGCTACTTCTGCCAGCCCACGGTCTCCGGCAGCGGTGTGCCGAAGATGGTGGCGCCGACGTTGGCCAAGCCCTTCTTGACGCCGTAGATGGACGGGCCGCTGAACAGGGGCAGGTAGCCGTACTGCGCCAGCGCCTTGCGCTCCACGGCGTTGGCGCGGGCGGCCTGCTGCGCGGGGTCGGCTATCGCGGAGACGGCGTGGATCTCCTTGTCGAGTTCGGGGCTGCCGATGCTCACGATGTTGGAGCCGCTGTCGGTGCAGTAGAACTCGCACAGGTAGCGGGCGCCGTACGGGTCCGGGGAGCGGTTGCCGACGAGGAAGATGTCGAAGCTGCGCTCGGTGAGGATCTTGGCGAAGTCGGCGTCGGTGGAGGTCTTGAGGTCGACCTGGATGCCGACCGGCTTGAGCATCTGGACGAGGGCGCCGGCGGTGGCCTTCTCCAGCGGGTCGTCGCCGCGCAGGGTGTAGGAGACGGTGAGCCTCTTGCCGTCCTTCTCGCGGATGCCGTCGCCGCCGGGCTTCCAGCCCGCGGCGTCCAGCGTCTTCTTCGCGTTCTCCGGGTCGTGCCGGATCACGGCGCCGACGTTGTCGGAGTAGCCCTTCTGGAAGCTGAAGAGCAGCAGGGAGCCGGGCAGGGGCTCGCTGTAGTCGCCCAGGCCCTGGAACTGGATCCTGGCGATCTGGGTCCGGTCGATGCTCTCCAGGAGAGCCTTGCGCACCTGGACGTCCTGCAGGTTGGGGGACTTGGCGTTGACGTAGAAGGAGTACGCGAAGGGGCTGCCGCCCTGGCGGATCTCGGTGCCCTGGACGCCGGAGAGCCGCTTCAGGCCCTCGGCGTCGCCGGCGGAGGTGTAGTCGATCTGGCCGTTCTTGAAGGCGTTGGCCGCGGCGTCCGACTCCAGGTTGACGTAGACGCGCTTGTCGAGCCTGCCCTTCTTGCCCCACCACTTGGGGTTGCGCACGAAGGTGAGGTCGCCGCTCTTGGCGTCGAACGTCCCGACCGTGTACGGCCCGGCGCCCCACTCGGGGTGGACCTGCTTGACGTAGGCGTCGTTGTACCCGGCGACGGTGGCGGCCTTGGGGTGCAGGAGCGTGGTGAAGAGGCTGGACCACCAGGGGGCGGCGCCCTTGAAGTCGATGACGGCCTGCTTGTCGTCCGCGCCGCGGGTGACCGAGGTGATGTGGCCGTAGCCCTCGGTGTCGGCGGCGTTGTACTTCTTGTCCGTGCCGTTGTTGGCCTGCCAGGTGGCCTTGACGGCCGTCCAGTCGATCGGGGTGCCGTCGTTGTAGGTCGCCTTGGGGTTGAGGGTGAGGACCACCCGCTGGTTGCCGCCGTTGACGTCGACCTTCACGTCGGTGAGGTAGTCGGGGTTGTACTGCGCCTCACCGGTGGGCGAGTAGGTGATGACGTCCGGGTTGTACCAGAACCAGACGCGCTTGGCGGTGAGCGTGGCGTTGGCGTTGAACGGGTTGCCCTGGTCGTCGACGGTGCCCGCGGTGGTGTAGGTGCCGCCTTCCCTGACGTTGTCGTAGGGCTGGGGGTTGTAGTCGACCTTCGCCGAGGCCGCGGCGGGGGTCGCACCCTTCCCGGGTGCCGTGCCGACGCCCCCGGTGCCGGGGCCGGAGGCGCTGCAGGCCGAGACGGCGAGGGTGAGGGCCGCCGAGAGGACGGCTACGGGGACGGCGAATCTCGATCGCATGACGGAGTGGATCCTCATTCCTTGAACGGGTCGCGCGGCGCCGTGGGGTGTGGTGCCGGCGTGGTGGAGCCCGCGGTCAGCGGGCGTGGCAGGCGTGGCGGTGGCCGGAGCCGGGAGCCGCCGGGCCGAGGACGGGCCGTTCGGTACGGCATCGCTCCCGCGGCCCCTCGTCGAGCAGCCGGTACAGCGGGCAGCGGTCGACGAAGACGCAGCCCTGGGGGAGGTTCGACGCGCTCGGCTGCTCGCCCTCGAGCACGATCCGCTCGCGGGAGCGTTCGCGCCGCGGGTCGGGCACCGGGATCGCCGAGAGCAGGGCCTCGGTGTACGGGTGCCGGGGGTTCTCGAAGAGCTCTTCGGTGCTGCCGGTCTCGACGATGTGCCCGAGATACATGACGGCGAGGCGGTCGGCGAAGTGCCGCATCACGGCCAGGTCGTGCGCGACGACCAGGTAGGCCAGACCGAGTTCGCGCTGGAGCCGGGCGAGCAGGTTGACGACGCCGGCCTGCACGGACACGTCCAGGGCCGAGACCGGCTCGTCCAGGACCACGATCCGCGGTCGGGTCGCCAGCGCGCGGGCGATGCCGACGCGCTGGCGCTGCCCGCCGGAGAGGCTGCCGGGGAACCGGTCCGCCACCGACGTGTCGAGGCCGACCAGGCGCAGCAGTTCGGCCACCCGGGCCCGGATCGCCGGCCGGCCGGCACCGACGGCCCGCAGCGGTTCGGCGAGCAGCTGGAAGACCGGGAGCCGCGGGTCCAGGGACCCCATGGGGTCCTGCATGACGATCTGCACGGCGCCGCGCAGCTCCCGCAGCCGCTCGGCGGAGCCGGGGTCGGCGACGTCCGTGCCGGCGATCTCGATCCGGCCGCTCTCCGGCCGTCCGAACCGCAGGATCTCCAGGAGCGTGGTGGTCTTGCCGCTGCCGGACTCGCCCACCAGGCCGAGGGTCTCGCCGGCCCGGAGGTCGAACCCGACGTCGCTGACCGCGTGGAGCGTGCCGACGCGGCGCTTGAGGAAGGCGCCCTTGGTGACGGGAAACGTCTTGGTCAGGCCCGACACCCGCAGCACGACCTCGCGCTCGCCCGGGGATTCGGTGCCCTTCGCGCCGTCTCGGGCGCCGGTGGTGTCCTCCGGTCCCGGGAACAGCGCGGTCGCCGCCAGCCGGCCGTCGGCGATCTCGTCGGCGCGCAGGCAGGCGACCTGCCCGTGCCCGGCGACGGCGGTCAGGGCGGGCTCCTCCGTCCGGCAGCGGTCGAGAGCGGCGGGGCACCGGTCCGCGAAGGGGCAGCCGGCCGGAAGCGCCGCCGGCGACGGGGGCTCGCCCGCGATCGGTACCAGCGGACGGTCCTTCGGGGCGTCGGGCCGGGGCACCGCGCCCAGCAGACCAATCGTGTACGGCATGGTGGGCCGGCGGAACAGCTCGTCGGCGCCCGCCCGTTCCACGATCCGCCCGGCGTACATCACGGCGACCTCGTCCGCGTACCCGGCGACGACACCGAGGTCGTGGGTGATCAGCACGACCCCTGCGCCGGTCTCGGTCTGCGCCGTCCGGAGCACGTCCAGGATCTGGGCCTGAACGGTCACGTCGAGGGCGGTGGTGGGCTCGTCGGCCACGATGACGGAAGGGCTGTTCGCCATGGCCAGGGCGATGACGACGCGCTGGCGCATCCCACCGGAGAACTCGTGCGGGAACGACCGCGCCCGGCGCTGCGGTTCCGGGATGCCGACGAGGTCGAGGAGCTCCACCGCGCGCTTCCACGCGGCCTGCTTCGTCAGGGACCGGTGCACGCGCAGCGCGTCGGACAGCAGCCGGCCGACCGGGAAGATCGGGGTCAGCGCGGACAGCGGGTCCTGGAAGACCATGCCGATCTCGTTGCCGCGCACCCGGGACAGCCGGCGGTCGTTCAGGCCGACCAGGTCGCGGCCGCCGAGCAGCACCTCTCCCGACATCCGGGCGGTCGGCGGCAGCAGCCCCATGACGCCCATGGCGGTCGCGGACTTGCCCGACCCGGACTCGCCGACGATGCCCAGCGTCCGGCCGGGCAGCACGTCGAAGCTGATCCCGCGCACCGCCGCGACGGCGCCCGCCTCGGACGGGAAGGAGATCCGCAGGTCCCGTACCGACAGGACAGGGGTCCGCCCGGTGTCGTGCGACGCGGACCCGGGGGCCGGCAGGAGAGTGAACGTCATCGCGCGCCTCCCGAGGCCGCCGATACGGAGGTGGGGTCGAGGGCGTCCCGCAGCCCGTCGCCGACGAGCGTCATCGACACCGTGAGCAGCACCAGGAGGCCGGCGGGGAACGCGAACAGCCACGGGGCGCTGGTGATGCTGCCGGATCCGTCGGCGAGCATGGTGCCCAGCGACACGTCGGGGGTCTGGACCCCGAAACCGAGGAACGACAGGGCCGTCTCACTGAGTACGGTGGCGACGACCCCCAGGGTCAGGTTGACCACCAGCAGCGAGCCCAGGTTGGGGATGATGTGCCGCAGCACGATGCGCCACGGCCGCACCCCCATGAACTCGGCGGCCCGTACGTAGTCGCGTTCGCGCAGCGACGTGGACAGCGCCCAGACGACGCGGGCGGTCGTCATCCAGCCGAACAGGGTGAGCACGAGGATCAGCACCCGTCAGTCGCCGGCGAGACGGTGCGAGACCAGGGCCAGGATCAGGAACGACGGGACCACCAGCAGGAAGTGGATGACCGCCAGGGTCAGCTTCTCCACCCTGCCGCCGAGGTACGCGGCTCCCGCGCCGATCACCGCGGCGAGCACGATCGTCAGCACCGACACGCTGACCGCGATGGCCAGTGAACGCCGCAGGCCGTGCACGGCCTGGGCGTAGACGTCGTTCCCGCCCTGGTTGGTGCCGAAGGGGTGAACCGGGCCCGGCGGTTGGGTGAGCGCGGTGAAGTCCACGTCGGTGTGGGCGAAGGGCGTGAACACACCGCCGAAGACACCGAACAGCACCAGGAGCGCGAAGAGGGCCACGCCGAGCAGGGCCGCGCGGTTGCGGGCGAACCGCCGCAGGTACAGCGGGCCGCTGCCCCACCGGGACCCCGGAGCGCCCTCGACGGCGTCCGGGACGGGCGGCTCGGGCAGGGGCGTCACGAAGGCCGCCATGTCAGCTCACCCGCACCCGAGGGTCGAGGAGGACGACGGCGATGTCGGCGAGGATCGCGCCGATCGCGGTCATGGCCGCGCCGAAGGCAGCCACCGCGACGGCGCCGTGCACGTCGTTCTTGCCGATGGTCTGGATGAAGTACTGGCCCATGCCGTTCCAGCCGAAGACGGTCTCGGTGATGACCGCGCCCGTGAAGACGGCGGGGATGCCGAACGCCACGGAGGTGGCGGTCGGGATCAGCGAGGCGCGCAGCGCGTGACGGCGGATCGCCTGGGCGCGCGTCAGCCCGGTGGCGCGCGCGGTGCGCACGAAGTCCGAGCCGATGGCGTCGAGCAGCAGCGTGCGCTGGGTCAGGTGATAACCCACGTACCCCAGCAGGGTCAGGCTCAGCGTCGGCAGGGCGAGGTGCTGCAGCCGGTCCACGAGCGTCGGCAGCAGGCCGCCCTCGACGGTCGGGGACTTCTCCCCGGCGACGTACAGGAAACGCAGCCCGAGGCCCTGGTTGAGCCAGATCCCGAGGAGGACCACGGCCAACGCGGCGACGGCGGCCGGGACGTTGAAGAGGAACACGGACACCAGCTGCGTGATCCGGTCCCACCAGCCGTACTGGCGGGACGCCGTGGACACGCTCAGACCGACGCCGACGAGCACCGAGAGCAGCGTGGCGGCGGTGACCAGATGTCCGCTCACCAGCACGCGGAACCCGATCTCGGCGTTCACCGAGGATCCGACCGGCGACCTGCCCCAGTCGAAGTGCAGCACCACGTCGTTGATCCAGTGCCACCACCGGTCCACCAGCGGCACCCGGGGGTCCAGGTTGTAGGGCGCCAGGGCCTGGTCGATCTCCGCCTCGGAGCGGACCGGGCGCGTCTCCTTGTAGTTGGCCCTCGGGTCGAGGAACCAGGCGGCGAGGACGTACGTGACGTTGGTGGCGACCACGATCATGGCCAGCCAGCCGGCCGTCTTGCGCATCAGGTGGCGGAGCACGACCCCGCCTTCCCGTGCGCCGGTGGGACGCTCGCGGTACGAGGTGCGGCGGTGGAGGCCGTACGGGGGGCCGGCGGGGGTGTGCCGGTTCTGGACATGCTCGACGTGGCTTTCTGAGGGAGGGAGACGCGGCGGCCGATCCGGGCGACGCTGTGCTTGTGGCGCGACGCCGGGCCTGACCCCTCTGAATCGGAGGGAATCAGGCACGGTGTCACGTCATTCTGGGGACGTGATCCACTCCGCGGGAAGGATGCGCAGGTCGCTGTCATGCGATCGCAAGGCGCACGTCACAATCGTCCGGCGGCCGCCGACGAGCCCCCCGACCGGTCAGCCGTCCGCGCGGCGCAGTCCGAACCGGGGCTCCAGGGCCAGCCGCAGGCCGGCGACCGCCTGGTCGGGACCGGTGGGCCAGGGGGTCATCTGGCTCGCCCCGTGCCCTCCGAGGCCCACCCGCCGGTGGCCGGGCAGGGGTTCGCGCAGCGCGCCGAACAAGCGGGGCACGGTGTCGCCGTGGGTGTCGTGGAGGTCTTCGACGCCGGTGACGATGTTCAGGAAGGACTCGTGCAGCCGCAGCGGCCGCTGGTCGCGACGGCTCAGCCGCTGGGCGCGGCGGAAGTGCGCGTCGCGGCCCTCGTGGATGTCGTAGAAGGCGGCGACCAGGACGAGCAGGCGCTCGTAGGCGTGTCGGTAGGCGGCCTCGTAGAAGGCGCCGGCCTCGGTCTCGGTGACGTCCTCGCGCAGGACCGAGCAGAGGGAGGCGGCGGCGAGCATGCCGCTGTGCATGGCGAGGTGGACGCCGGTGGACAGCAGCGGGTCGAGGAAGCAGGCGGCGTCGCCGGCGGCGAACCAGCCGGGGCCGCAGAAGCGGTCGGCCGCGTAGGAGTAGTCGGATTCCACCCGGAGTTCGGTGACCCGCCGCGCCCCGCTCAGGACGCGGGCGAGCGCCGGAGTCCGGGCCAGCCGGTCCGCGTAGAGGGCGCTCGTCCCGCCGAGCGCCTGCCGGGCCCGGTTGAAGGACCGCTTGTCGGTGACCAGTCCCACGCTGAGGGTGCCGTCGTGCAGGGGGATGGCCCACCACCAGCCGTGGTCGGGCAGGGAGAACAGACAGATCGCGCCGTCCGGGGCACCCTCGACCGGCGCCGCTCCCCGCCAGTAGCCCCAGGTGGCGACATTGCGGAACGTGTCGTGGAACCGGCGCGTCCGTAACTGCCGGGCCGTCAACAGACCCGCCCGCCCCGAGGCGTCGACCACGTGACGGAAGGACGTCGTGCCCGCGTCGCCGGACGACGTCGTCCACGCGGCGGCGCCCGCCCGCCCCCCGCGCATCTCCACCGACCGGACCGCGGTCCCCTCGTGGACCCGGGCGCCCTGCTCCCGCGCGTGCGCCAGCAGCGCCCGGTCGAACTCGGCACGTACGACCTGGAAGCTGTACGCGGCGTCGGGGCCGAGCCCCGCGAAGCGCAGATCCCACCGCTGGCCGCCCCAGTCGTAGTAGGCACCCGTCTTCCGGACGAACCCGCACGCCTCGACCGCCTCTCGCGCGCCCGTCAGGTCCAGCAGGGGCAGCAGGGAAGGCAGCAGGGACTCCCCGATGTGGTACCGCGGGAAGCGGGCCTTCTCCAGCACGGTGACACCGAAACCCTCACGGGCCAGCAGCGCGGCGGCCGTCGCGCCGGCCGGACCACCGCCGACCACCAGCACGTCCGTCTCCGCCGCCGGGTGCTCCTCGGGCATGACCGCCTCCCGTGCTCGAAGGGACAGCCTGACGCCGCCAGTGAACAGCACGGCCGCACCACCGGGAAGACCGCCTCAGGCCGGGGGCCCGGCCTTCGCTCCCGCGTCCGCCCGCAGCCCCGGCCTTCGCTCCCGCGTCCGGCCCGCAGCCCCGGCCTTCGCTCCCGCCTCCAGACGGCGGCCGTCCGTCAGAGAGCGCCGTCCGTGGCGGTCATGGCCTCGATCAGGTGGTCGACGACGCCGGGGAGGCCACCGCGGTCGCGGTGGGCGTCCCGCTGGCGCTCGGCACCGCCGCCCCCGGCGCGGAGCACGGCCCAGCCCGCCGTCACCGTCTCCAGGTCGCCGTGCCGCAGCAGGGACGGTCCGAGATCGTCCAGCAGCTCGTCCACGAGGGAGGTCGCCGGGACGAGACGACCGCTCAGATCGACGGCCGCGCCGGTCAGGCCGTCGCGGGCGGCGCGCCAGCAGGCGGCGCGCAGGATCTCCACGGAGGGCCGGAAGGCGGGCCTTCCCGCCTCGATGTCGGTCAGGGCGGTGTCGACCAGGGCTCTGACGATCGCGGCCAGCAGCACGGTGTCCCGCGCGGTCGCCGCCGCGTCGGCCACCCGGACCTCCAGGGTGGGAGCGTGGTGGGAAGGCCGGATGTCCCAGTACAGTCCGCCGCGGTCCATGACGGCTCCGGTCGCGGTGAGATCGGCGACGAGGCTCTCGAAGTGGGCCGGCGACTCGACGTACGGAGGCGGGCCCGCGGCCGGCCAGCGGGCCCAGGCCAGGGTGCGCCAGCTCGCGTAGCCGGTGTCCCGCCCCTGCCAGAACGGTGAATTGGCGGTCAGCGCGATCAGGGCGGGCAGCCGGGGCCGCAGATGATTGCCGACCCGGAGGGCGGTCCCGAGGTCGGGGACGCCGACGTGGAGATGGCAGGCGCAGATGCTCTGTTCGTCGTCCAGGGCGCCGAACGTGGCCACGCTCCGCGCGTACCGCGCCCCTTCGGTGATCGGGGGTGACAGCGGCTGCGGCAGGACCGGTGTGCCGCTGGAGATCACGCCCAGGCCGTGGCGTGCGGCGGCGCGTACCACGCTCGCCCGCATCGCTCGGACCTGCTCGGCGAACAGGCCGAGATCGGAGTGCGGTTCGGTGCGCACCTCGACCTGGTAGCCGGTGATCTCGGTGGTCACCCGGTCCCCGAGTTCGACGGCGGCCTCGGCCACGACCTTCGGCGCCTCGGCCCGTAATTCCCGCGTCACGGGGTCGACCAGGAGGTACTCCTCCTCGGCGCCGACCGTCAGAGGTCTCCACTGTTCACGGGGCACCCGGCCATCGTGACACAGCCGGCGCCGGTCGGGGAGGCGACCCTCGGCCGACTCAGACGTGGCCGAGGATCCTGTTCCCGGGCGCCTCGGGGTCGGTGGACGTGAAGAACTCCATCGCGGCCGTGAGCCATTCGTCGAGGTCGAGCTCGCCGTCGTCGTCCCGGTCGAGGATCCGGAAGATCTCCGCCGCCTCCGACTCCGGTACGCCCAGGGAGCGGTAGAGCCGGGTGAACTCGGACACGTCGACGACCCCGTCGTCGTCGGTGTCGGCGAGGGCGAGGTCGGCCTCCACGGAGGGACGGACCATGGCGGAGACCTGCTTCGGGTCGGGCGACTGGGCCAGCCCGGCGACGAAGGCCTCCCGGGAGATGCGGCCGCTCTCGTCGGTGGGGACGAGCCGGCTGAGGGACGTCCAGTAGTGGGCCTTGGAGGCCCGGAGCGCGCGGACCTTGGGCCCGTCGGCGGGTTCGCCGACAGCGGCGACGAGCTGTTCGGCGAGGGCGGCGAAGTCCTCCTCGGCGATGTAGCCGTCCCGATCGGTGTCGAGCAGGTCGAAGCGGTGCTGGAACTTGCGGCGCAGCAGGTCGGTGGTCATGGGTCTGCTCCCTCGGGGGGTCGGTGTGCGGCGGTGCACCGGTGGTCTATCGGACGGGGCCGCGCCGGTTCGGGAGGAGCGCGGCCGAGTCACTCGCGTGGCGGCGCCGGATCTCCGCAGGACCGATTCGCCGGGGCGGTCCCGCCCAACAGGCTTCAAGACTCCGAAGGAAGAATCTCAGTGAGGGTGTGGCCCCCGCCCGGGCCCACGCGTCGTGGGCGGCGACTACCGTCACAGCGGCAACGAGTGCCGAAGCGAAGGGGGAGAGGCGTCATGACGAGACGTCGTGCGGTCGTGGTCGGAGCCGGGATCGGCGGTCTGACGGCCGCGGTGGCACTGCACCGCCGGGGGTGGCACGTCACCGTCTGCGAGAGCGCCCCCGAACCCCCCGTCACCGGTGCCGGTATCGGCCTCGCCCCCAACGCGCTGCGCGCGCTCCACGCGATCGGCGTCGACGTCACTCGGGCCACCGGCAGCGCCGTACCCGCCGCCATGGGGGTACGCCGCTCCGCCGGCCAGTGGCTCACCCGGACCGGCACCGCCGACCTGGCGGCGCGCTACGGGATGCCCCCGATCGCCGTCCCGCGCCCGGCCCTCACGGGCGCGCTGTCCGCCGCCCTGCCGACGGAGGCCCTCCGCCACGGCACGACCGTGACGGCCGTCGACGCCGCCCGCGGCCGCCCGGTCGTGCGGACGGAGGCCGGTCCCGACCTTCCCGCCGATCTGGTCGTGGCCGCCGACGGGATCCACAGCCCGCTGCGCCGCGCGTACTTCCCCGACCACCCCGGCCCGCGCTACATCGGCGAGACCGCCTGGCGGGCCCTCGTGGACGCCCCCGAGCTGGGGATCCAGGCCATGAGCGAGACCTGGGGGCAGGGCGAACGGTTCGGCGTGACCCCGCTCTCCGACGGGCGGTTCTACCTGTACGCCACCGCGGTCGTGCCGGCCGGTACGCGGTCGGCCGACCCCCGTGCCGAACTCCGCCGGCGCTTCGGCTCGTGGCACGACCCGATTCCGGCCCTGCTGGACCGCGTCGAGCGCCTCGCCCCCGCCGATGTCCTCCAGCACGACCTCCACGAACTGGCCGCCCCCCTCCCGTGTCTGCACCACGGCCGGATCGCCTGGCTCGGCGACGCCGCTCACGCCATGGCCCCCAACCTCGGCCAGGGCGGCTGCCAGGCCATCGAGGACGCGGTGATCCTCGCCCACCTCCTGCCTGCCGGGGACAGCGGTGACCGGGGCGACGGGGGTGACGGAGGCGACGGGGGCGACGGGGGCGACGGCGCGGACGGCGTCCCGGCGGCCCTCGCCGCCTACACCGCCGCCCGCCGCGACCGCACCGACGCCGTGCGCGTGCGCGCCCGCCGGGTCGGCCGCCTGGGAGCCCTCCGCCACCCGCTCGCCGTCGCGGCCCGCGACCTCGTGGTCCGTGCCACCCCCACCCGCCTGGCCGTGCGCGGCATGGACGACCTGTTCAACGGCTTCCGTCTGCCGGACCGGCCGACAGGGTGAATCCTTTCGTACCCGGTGCGTCTCTTATGGGTGCGCGGACGACCCCCGTCCGCACCGTCCCGTCCAGGACCCACCAGGAGGACCCATGACCACCGTCGTCATCGCCGTCGCGGCCGCCGCGCTGCTGTTGTGCGCGTGCACGGTCACGCTGCTGCGCCGCCGGAGGCGTCAGCGTGGCTGAACACACCTGGCCCGGCGCGGCCCTGGTCGCCGAGGCCCAGCGCGGCGACGTCGAGGCGCTCACGGCGCTGGTGTACGGCTCGTACCCGCACGTGCACCGGTTCGCGCACACGCTGTGCGCCACACCCCAGGACGCCGAGGACGCGGCCCAGGAAGCGCTGATCATCCTCTACCGCAAGATCGGCATGCTGCGTGCCTCCGGAGCACTGGCCTCCTGGATGTTCCGCATCGTCCGCAACGAGTGTCTGCGCCGCGCCCGTTCCGTCTTCCACCGCGGCCCGGCCGACGTGACGGCCGAGCCCGTCACGTCCGGTCCGGCCGGGGCGGCCGGGGCGTTCGGCGGCACCGCGCGGTCCGCCGAGGAGGACGTCCTGCTGCGCCTGGAGGCCGAACGCGTGGCGGCCGCCGTCTCCGCCCTGCCCGCAGACCAGCGGCAGGTGCTCGTCATGCGGGACATCCAGGGCCTGCCCGGCCGCACCGTGGCCGAGCGGCTCGGGCTCAGCACCGCCGCGATGAAGTCACGCCTGCACCGGGCCCGTTCGGCGGTGCGCGAGGCGCTGCACGAAGAACCGGCCATGACGAGAGGAGCCGACGATGACGCCTGACCCGACCACCACGACGCGTGGCGCCGCCACGAAACCCCGCGCCGCCACGACGCCGGGCGCCGCCACGGCGCTGGGCGTCACCATGGCGCCGCGCGTCGCCACGCCCTCACACGCCGCCACGCACGCCGCCGACGCCACCCACGACGCCGACGCCACCCACGACGCCGCCGCCACCCACGACGCCGACGGCGCTCACGAGGCGCCGGAGCCCGGCCGCTTCGCCAGCGCCTCCGTCCCGCGTCATCTGGCCCGTGGTGCCCTCGGTTTCGGCGCGCTCGTCGGCTCGCTGGCCCTGCTGCCGGTCGCCGGGCCGGCGAGCCTGCTGCTCGCCCCGGTGGGCCTGGTCGCGCTGCGTGGCTGCCCGATGTGCTGGGCGATCGGCCTCATGGAGACCGTCTCGGCCGGGCGGCTGCGCCGGTCCTGCGCGAACGGGAGGTGCGAACTGAGCCGTGTTCCGCGGCCTTAGGTCCTGTCGTCATACTCCCGTTGTTGCCCGGAGGGCGGCCTCGCGGCGTCAGGTGCGCGCTCTCGGTGTGCCGGGCGCGAGGCCTCGTACCGGACGTACTCGGGCTTGTGCCCGGTGCGGCGAGAGCGCGTGCATGGCGTCGCGGGGCAGGCGGGAGTTCGACGACAGGACCTAGGTGTGTTGTCCGGCCGCGTCGCCCCGCGACTCCTGCTCGGCGCGGGACTCGCGGCCTGACGGCGGGCGAGCGCCGGTCAGGGGCAGGCGTACGTGAAGCCGGCCGCCGCCTCCAGGGGGGCACCGGTCGGGCGCAGGACCTGGAGGCGGGCGGTGCCGCGGAACGCGCCGGGCCCGCGGACCGTCCACCGCAGGTGGACCGCCACCTCGTGCTCGCCGCGGCGGGCCGTCCGGGTCAGGACGCCGGACTCCTGGCCGTCGCTGCGCAGCCATCGGTACGTGACGGGGCCCGCGTGACCGTCGGTGGTCACGATGCCGGTCAGGTCGGCCGTCTGGTCACAGGTCAAACGGCCTGCGGGCGCCCGGACTTCCGCAGCCGTCACCACCGGCCCGGGTGCCGGGCGCAGGAGCAGCCACAGGGCGACACCCGTCGCCGCCAGGACCGCGGTCGCGCCGAGCAGGCCGGCCCGCCGCCGTCGGCGGCGCCCCCGCTCGGGGGCGGAGGGGACGGGAACCGGAGCGGGTGCCGCCCACAGGGCCCGCAGCCGCTCCTCCTCGTCGCGGGGGACTCCGGGGCCGAAGCGCAGGACTATCTCGCCCGACTCGGACTCGGACTCGGTTCGGGCCTCGGCGCGGGCGTCGGAATCGGCGGAGCCGGCGGAAGCCGTGTAAGCGCCGGAGCCGGTGGAAGCAGTGCTGCCGGTGCGATCGGCGGCATCGGCGGGGGCAAGGGAATCGGCGGGGGCGACGGAATCACGGGACCGTGGCGCCGGCACCGCCGTGCCGCGGTTCCGCTTTCCCAGGACCGTGGCCTGGTCGCCCGGTGCGGCCGCCTCCGTGCCCCGCGTGTCCGCGACCTCCTCCGCCGGCGCCGGCGCCTGCGCGGGATGCGCCGGAGCCGTGGCCACCTCCCCTTGCCGCGTGGTCAGTTCCGTCAGCGCCGTGGCCGCCGCCGTGCGCAGGGCGGTCCGGCGCAGGAAGTCCCGGGGGAGTACCGTGCGGCCCGAGGTGAGGGTCGTGCGGGCGGCGGCCAGGCCGGTGGACTCGGCCGTGCCGGAGCAGCGCGTGAAGAGGTCCGCCGCCGGGGTGTCCGGGGTCGCCCAGGCGGTACCGAGGGTGCGCGCGAGCGCCGCCCAGGCGGCGATGTCGTCCTCCTGGGCCGCCGCGGTCGAGGTGCCCTCGGCGAGGGCCGTGGCCAGGGCCGTCTCGGTGAGCAGGGCGGTGCCGTCCGGGGCGAGGACGACGCGGTCGGGGCCGAGCGCGCCGTGGGCGAGGCCCGCCGCGTGCAGGGCGAGGAGGGTCTGCGCGGTCTCGTTGAGGACGCTCGCCGCGCTGCCCTCGTCCAGTCCGGGCGCGCCGGTGGACAGGAGGTCCGCGACCGTGCGCACCGGCGGGCGCGCCACGATCAGCCAGACGTCCCCGGCCTCCCGTACCAGGTCGACCGTGGCCGGCACGCCCGGCAGGCGCAGCTTCGTCACGGCGACCACCGCGGCGGCGAGCCGCTCGCGCGCTCCCTGCCTGCTCAGCAGGGAGCGGTCGACGCGCAGCACGCCGAGCGGTGGTTCGCCGGCGGCGGAGGTCAGCGCGTGCCAGGTGCCGAACCGCCCGTGCCGTGACCAGTCCGCGAGGGCACGCCCGGCGACCGTGGCCGGTGGCGGGGGTGTCGTCATGGTGTTCCGTTCTCCTCGGGGCGGTGGGCGGCGCTCAGCACGGCGGCGCGTCGAAGGAAGACGTCCGGGGGCCGCTCGCGGACTGCGGGTCGCTGCTGACCGCGACGTTCCAGGTGCCCCGGCAGGGGTGGTCGGAGAAGTCGGCCTCGAAGGTCACGGAGTACTCCGTGGCGCCGGAGAGGCGGCGCGACTGCGCACCGTACGACTGGTCCGGCGTGTTGACGTAGAACTCGGCCGTCAGGGTCAGCGGACCGGTGCCGGTCGTCCGGACGGTCACGTCGGCGACCAGCGTGCTCGGGCGCGGCCCGCGGCGCCAGGAGTCGATGACGAGGGTGATCGTGCCCGGGGTCGGCGGTGCCGTGGTCCCGGTCGGCGTGCCGGCCGAGGGGGTGGCGCCGGGGCCGCCGCCCGGGGGCGGGGTGCCGGTGGGCGTGCCGTCCGAGGCCGTGGGCGTCGTCGTTCCGCTCGGCGTCGGGTCCGTCGACGGGTCGGTGGTCGGCGTCCCGGTGGCGGACGTGGACGGCGAGGGAGGCGCGGTCGGCGAGGACGGGGAGCCGGAGGGCGCCGCGCCCGACGGGGCCGAGCTCGCCACCGTCGTCGTCGTGTCGTCCGTACCTGCCCTCGCCACCGTCACCGCGCCGGTCGCGAGCACGCCGAGGACCGCCGCCCCGACGAGCGTCTTGCCGAGACCGCGCCGAAGGCGGCCCAGTACGGTCAGCGCCGGCGTCACCTCGTACACCGCGCCCGTCGTCGCGAAGGGGAACAACAGGGCGAGCAGCGCGGCGAGTTCGGCGAGCCTGCGGCGGCCGCGCTCCTCCCAGCCCGCGCCGTAGCCGTCGGTGGCGGCCCGTTCGACCCCGGCGAGGAAGGCCTCGACGCCCGGCCGGTCCGCCGGATCCTTGGCCATGCCCCTGCGCAGCAACTCCCGTACGGAGTCGGGGACGTCGTCGAGCTCGACCGGCGCGCGCAGGTGCTGCAGCCGCAGCGCGATCAGGTCGTCCTCGCGGAACGGACGCCGGCCGGTGAGACATTCGTAGAAGACCGCCGCCGCCGCGTACACGTCGCTCGCCGGGCCCGCCGGCTCGCCGTCCCACTGCTCGGGCGCCATGTACGCGGGAGTGCCGCCGGTCTCCGTCTCGCGGCCCGCGCGGACGGCGATGCCGAAGTCGGCGAGCGTGCTCGAACCGTCGGCGCGGACCAGCACGTTCTCCGGCTTGTAGTCGCGGTGCACCACCCCGGCCGCGTGCGCCGCGCCCAGGCCGAGCAGGGAGCCCTTGAGCAGGACCAGGGCCGCCTCCGGGCCGGTCGCCCCGTGCTCGCGCAGCAGGGCGCGCAGGGTGACCCCGTCGATCGCCTCCATGACGATGGCCGCGCCCCGCCGGGCCTCCACGTACTCGTAGAACCGCACCACGCACGGGTGCCGCAGGTCGCCGAGCAGCCGCGCCTCGGCGCGGAAGCGGGCCAGGAACTCCCGGTCGCCGTGCAGCCGTCGGCTCAGGTACTTGACGGCCACGGGCACGCCCGTCGCCTCGTGCCGGGCCAGCACGACCCGGCCCCCGGCGCCCTGGCCCAGGGTCCGCACGGCCGCGTAGCCGGGCACCGTCCAGCCGCTGTCCGCCGCCTCGCCGCGTACGTCTGTCATGCCGTCCCTTCCAGGGCCGCGCCGTCCACCGCGGGGCGCGCGGGACGCCCGGCGGCCGCACGGCGCCGCTTCACCACCCGTATCAGCCACCGCGCGGGTGCCGCCCACACGGGGAACGCCACCAGCGCGACGACCACCGCCACGATCACCGTGTCCCACGGCTCGGCCACCCGCCCGTCCAGCCACGTCCCCAGCCGGGACCGCCAGGCCAGCAGGGCGAGCAGCAGGAAGCCGTAGGTCCCCACGACCACCGCCAGGCCGTAGGCGGCCATGCCCGCCTGCCGCGGTCCCGGCCGGCGGCCCGCCCGCAGGTCACGCCAGAGCCCCGCGCGGAAGTACGCGCTCGCCTCCTCCCGCAGCCGCGGCACGCGCAGCGCGTCGGTGAGCGCCTGGTATCCGTCCAGCGGCATCAGCGGGTTGAAGTTGTAGAGCGTGTTCAGATAGAGCCCGAAGGCCAGGTGGAACAGGACCGCCGGGACCGGCCCGGCCGGCAGGTAGGCCGCGCCCACGGCGCACCAGCCCGCCAGGGCCGCCGTCGACACCGGCCCGGACAGCGCCACCACCACCCGGGACCAGCGGGTGCCGAACCACATGTCGCTCGTGTCCACGAAGGCGAACGGCATCCCCATCATGATCAGGAAGCCGCCGCGCCGGACCGTGCGGCCGTACGACTTCACCGCCAGGGCATGCGCGAGTTCGTGCAGGACCAGCGCCGTGACGTACCCGGCGCCCAGCGCCACCGGACCCCAGGCACCGGCTCCGCCGAAGTCGAGCAGGTGCTGCCGCCCCTGCGCCACCCCGAGGAACACCGCCAGGCCGCCGACCAGGGACAGCCAGACCAGCACCACTCCCGTACGCGTGAAGAACCGCCAGCCGCCGCCCCCGTAGAGGCGGGTGACCGCGCCGTCCAGACCCGGGACGGACACCTCCAGCTTGAGCAGGGCCCGGTACACCGCCTGCCACAGCCGCCGCAGACCCCTCCGATCGGGGTCGTCCTTCCGCCCCGGCATGCCGCGCAGCAGGCCGGCGCCCTCGAACGCCCCGAGCGCTGCCTCGATCCGCGGCAGCGCCAGCTCGCCGAAGCGGTCGGCGTACGCGAAGAGCAGGTCCCGCACGGTGTTCTCGCCGTCGAGGGCGTGCCACAGGAACACCTCGCGCTCGTCGAGCCGCAGGTACACGCCGGTCCGCGTGTTGTTCAGGACCCAGCACGGTTTGGACGTCTCGCGGCCGTCCGCGGGCAGCCGCTTGAGCGCCCACCCGCTCCGGCGGCGCGGGCGCGCGGTCAGCGGACCGTGCGCCTCGGGCGCCTCCTGCTCGGGCACGCCGGCCGGCGGCAGCGCGGTGAACCGGGTGCCGACCACCATCGTCCGCGACCCGATCCGCGCGTCCCGCGGCTGCTCGAACACCAACCGGACGTCGCCGACGCACAGTTCGGCGCCGTCGTCGAGCCGGGCCGACCGCCCGTGCAGGGTCTCGCCGCCGACCGTCGTGCCGTTGAACGAGTCCAGGTCCTCGACGTGGAAGCCCGTACCGTCGCGGACCACGCGGGCATGGCGGCGCGACACGCTGGCGTCCGACAGGACGACGTCGTTCTCGGCCCCGCGGCCGAGCGTCGTGATCGGGCCGGTCAGCGGTACGAGGAGACCGGGGGCGTCGACGGCGCGCAGCTGGGGCGCGGCGAACGCCGTCGGGGCCGCGCCACGGCGGAGGGTGCCGCAGCGCAGGCAGTACGGGAAGTCGCGGCGCACGTGCACGCGACAGGCATGGCAGAGCATTCCGTTCGGCCCGGCGCCTCAGGAACCGGTGACGAACGAACCGCCGGACAGACCACCGGGTCCGGCGTGGCCGGGCCCGGCCGAGTGGAGGTTGCCGCCGCCGAGCCGGTCGAGGCCCGGACGGAACAGGCCGCCGCCCCTGCCGTCGGAGTCGGGCGAGGGCGTGCCCTCACGGCCGCCCCCACGACCGCCCTGACCGTCGCCGCCTCCGTCGCCGCCGCCTTCGCCTCCGCCGGAGCCGCCTCCGCCGGGTCGGCGCCCGTTTTCGCTGCTTCCGCCGCCGGTGTCGCCGCCTTCCCCGCCTCCGCCTTCGCCGCCGCCGCCTCCGCCGCCTTCGCCTCCGCCGGAGCCGCCTCCCCCGGGTCGGCGCCCGTTTTCGCTGCTGCCGCCGCCGGTGTCGCCGCCCTCCCCGCCGCCGCCTCCGCCTTCGCCGCCGCCTTCGCCTCCGCCGGATCCGCCTCCCCCGGGTCGGCGCCCGTTCTCGCTGCTGCCGCCGCCGGAGTCCCCGCCGCCTTCGCCGCCACCTCCGCCGCCGCCTTCGCCTCCGCCGGAGCCGCCTCCGCCGGGTCGGCGCCCGTTCTCGCTGTTCCCGCCGCCGGAGTCCCCGCCCCCTCCGCTCTCGCCGCCGCCCCCGCTGCCGCCGGAGTCCCCGCCGCCTTCGCCTTCGCCACGCTCGTAGATGCCGCCGTGCCCGAAGTCGCCGCCGCCTCCGCCCGAACCGCCGAAGCCGTCGCCAGGACCGCCGTCGAAGCCGCCCCCGTGCCCACCCGGGCCGGCACCGTGGCCGCCGAGCCCGCCGCCGAAGCCGCCCTCGCCGCCTCCGCCGAATCCGTCACCGCCGAATCCGCCGCCGGGACCCTCGCCGAAACCTCCGGCGAACCCTCCGCCGAAGCCGTCGCCCGCACCCTCGCCGAATCCGCCCCCGAATCCGTCACCGAAATCGCCTCCGGAGTCGCCCCCGAAGCCTCCGCCGAGGCCGCCCAGGCCGTCGCCGCCCTCGCCGAACCCGCCGGGGCCGTGCTCCCCGAAGTCGGCGCCGCCGTCGCCGAACGAGCCGAAGTCGCCGAAGCCGCCGAGCTCGCCCGGACCGTCGAGGCTCCCGTGAGCACCGCCGAGGTCGCCCAGCAGAGAGCCCTCCTCGCCGAGCTCGCCCAGGAGCGAGCCCCCGTCGTCGAAGGACGTCTCGGCGAGCGCGTCGCCCAGGCCGGCCGCGGGCACGGCGTCGTGCGCGGCCACGTCGGGCACCCCCACCTCGTGCGCGGCCAGGTGGGGCGCCGCCACGTCGGGCGCCCCCGCGTCGAGCGCCGCCACGTCGTGCGGCGGCGTGTCGAGCGGCACGTCGTGGTGGGCGAGGGCGCTCGCCCCGGTGCCGAAGAACAGGGACGACTTCGACAGGCGGGCGTCGAGGGCGGCCGGTCCGTCGGCCGTGGCGGTGTCCACGCGGAGCCGGCGCAGTTCGGCCACCTGCTCGGGCGTGAGGCCGAGTCTTCGGGCCGCCTCGTCGGCCTCGCCGTCGTGCAGCCGCGCGGCGAACTCGGGGTCGACCGCCAGGCGGGTCAGGGCATCGCGGAAGGCGTTGTCGTCGGTCATGGGCCTCACGTTCTCCGTCGGTACGCGTGCGCGCACGGTGCTTCCGGCGAGAAGTGGAGGGTCCCCCTGGTCGGTGGCCTGGATGCCGTTCCGGCCATCCCGACCGATGCCGGCATCGATCCTTATAAGGGGAGATGACCGGCCCGCGCAAGGCTTCGATCCAGGCCTTGCACCAGGCTTTACGTCAGGCCTTCCTCACCACGCCGGACTTCAGCCGCATGGGCCCGAAGCCGTCGACGCGGCAGTCGATGTCGTGGCCGTCGACGCCGTCCACCAGCCTGATGTTCCGCACCTTGGTGCCGGCCTTGATGCCGGTCGGGCTGCCCTTGACCTTCGACGTCCCGACGACGGTGACCGTGTCGCCGTCGGCGAGCACGTTGCCGACGGAGTCCTTGACCACCTTCCCGCCCCCGCTGCCGCTGCCGGCGTCGCCCCCGCCGGCCGTGTCGGACGATCCTACGGCGCGGCGCGCCGGGCGGCGGCCCGGGGCGCGTCCGGCCCCGGGCCACCGCAGGCGGTGTCACCGCCGGTCAGGCGGGTCAGGCGGTGATCCAGTCGCTGGTGGCGATGACCGGCTGGACGCCGTCGCGGTGGATGGTGCCCTCGATCAGGCCGTACATCCGGTCGGCGGCGTAGTAGACCTCGTTGTCGTTCTTGAGGCCGAAGGGCTCCAGGTCGACGAGGAAGTGGTGCTTGTTCGGCAGGTTGAGCCGGACCTCGTTGACGGACGCGCAGTGGTCGAGGACGCGCTCGGCCATGGCGTTGAGGGTCTGCTGCAGCGAGTAGCTGTAGGTCTCGGCGAAGGCCTCCAGCATGTGGCGCTTGACCTTCTTGTACGACTGGTCCCAGTCGAAGTCCGCGTTCCCGGCGGCGATCACCGAGTGGGCCCAGCGGGCGGTGACCTTCGTGGCCAGGATGCGGTCGTACGCCTCCTTGAGGGTCGTGTACCTGTCCTTGATGTAGCCGTGGAACTCGGAGTTGGTCGAGTTCATCACGGTCAGCTCACGCAGGCCCGAGATGACCTGGAGCTGTCCGGTCGACTTGCTGTAGGTGACCTGGGCGGTGCGCACCTCCTGGCCCTTGCGGACGAAGGAGTGCTGCTCGGGGCGGGTGGGTACGGGGATCCGGTCCCAGGCGAACTCCTCGACGCGGATCTGCGCCTCGTGGATCACCGGCTGCGAGTGCACGAAGTGCTTGGCGAGCAGGATCGCGAAGGCCTCGGGAGACGTGACGCCGTGCTCCTTGGCGAAGGCGTAGACCGTGTTCTTGGTGGTGTCGGTCGGCAGGCAGTTGCCGTTGTCACCGGTGAGGTGCACCTCGCGGAACTCGCCGCGCAGGGCGACGGAGACGTTCAGGTCGCGGATCTCGTGCCAGGCGCCCTCGTTGCCCTTGCGGCTGATCGTGACGATGCGGTTCTCGGCCTTGCCGTACTGGTTCTGGGCCAGGACGTGCTTGCCGGTGGACTTGCTCATGATGCGGCTCCTGCGGGTACGTGGATTCCGTGATCCCGTACGCCCGGCGTCCGGTGCCGCGTCCCTGCGCGACACCCCCCGCCGTCCGGCCCTCGCGCCCATGGGGCCGCCCCGGGACTGACGAGCATCCCGGTCCGTAGGTGTTCGACACGGATTGCAGCACAGGGCGTCCCGCCTCGACAAGAGCGGCGCCGTCGTTCCTGGGCGACTGCGTCCGGATTCCTTCCGGATCTTCCGGACCCGCGGCCGGGCCGTCCCGGCACCGACCCTCAGCGCGCGCCCGGCGCGGACGCCCGCAGGCGGCGGGCCTCGCGCGCCCCGGGCCCGCCCGAAAAACGCTTGGACGGCGTGGGGAGCGTCACGGGACACTGCGAGTTCTGTCCCTGGGGGTCCGACAAAGCAGGGTTGGAATGGATTCGCCTGAATCACACAAAGGTTCGCCGGGCCGCGGCCCGGTACTTCTCGCACTTCGCCACTACGGACGGGAGTTGGCCCGGCTTCGCCGGGTGACCGTTCCCGCGATGCTGCTCCCGGCGCTGGGCAACATCGGCATCGCCTACATCGCGCCACTGATCGTCGCGAAGCTCGTCGGCCACATCGCCGGCGACGACGCGAACGGCACCGGGACCGGGCTCGGCGCCATGCTGCCGTACGTCCTCGGCTTCGCCGTCGTCCTGCTGCTCTCCGAGGCGCTCTGGCGCGTCGGACTGCACTGTCTGAACCGCCTCGACGCCCTCGGCATCGAGCACCTCTACGTCATCGGCATGGACGAACTCTTCGCCAAGGACGCCGCGTTCTTCCACGACAACTTCGCGGGGTCGCTGACCAAACGGGTGCTCAGCTTCGCCTCCCGCTTCGAGGAGTTCGTCGACACGCTCACCTTCAACGTCATGGGCAGCTTCGTGCCCCTCACCTTCGCGTCGGTGGTCCTCTGGCTGTACGAGCCGCTGCTCGTGGTCGGCCTCCTCGTGATGATCCTCGTCACGGCGGTGTGCGTGACACCGCTCATCCGGCGCCGCCAGGTCCTCGTCGGCGAGCGCGAGGAGGCGATCGCCCGGGTGTCGGGCCACGTCGCCGACAGCCTCATGAACATGGACACCGTCCGCGCGTTCGCCGCCGAGGAGCGCGAGGCGGCCGAACACCGTTCCCGCGTCGCCGAGTCGAGGCGACTGACGCTGCGTTCGTGGGACTACGGCAACCTGCGCATCGACACGCTGGTCGCGCCCATGTCCGTCCTCACCAACGTGCTCGGTCTGACCGTGGCCCTCGCCCTCGGCGCCGGCGAGCACGGCGTGGAGGCGGTCATCGTCGCCTTCACGTACTACTCCAACGCGACCCGGATCATGTTCGAGTTCAACCAGATCTACCGCCGTCTGGAGAGCTCGATGACGGAGGCCGCACAGTTCACCGAACTGCTCCTCACCCCGCCGACGGTGGTGGACCCGGAGACCCCGGAGCCGCTGCGGTCCCGGGCCGCCGACGTGCGGTTCGAGCGGGTGACCTTCTCCCACGGGGGAGCGAAGCCGCTCTTCGAGGAGCTCGACCTGGACGTGCCCAGCGGCACCAAGATCGGCCTCGTCGGCCGGTCCGGCGGCGGCAAGACCACGCTCACCCGTCTGCTGCTGCGCATGACCGACGTCGACGCCGGCCGGATCCTGATCGGCGGCCAGGACATCAGCCGGATGTCCCAGGCCGACCTGCGCAGCCTGATCGCGTACGTGCCGCAGGAACCGGCGATGTTCCACCGCACCCTGCGGGACAACATCGCCTTCGCCCGGCCGGACGCCACCGACGCGGAGATCCGCCGGGCCGCCGAGGCGGCGCACGTGACGGAGTTCGCCGACGCGCTGCCGGAGGGCTTCGACACCATGGTCGGCGAGCGCGGCGTGAAGCTGTCCGGCGGCCAGCGCCAGCGGGTCGCCCTCGCCCGGGCGATCCTCCGCGACGCGCCGATCCTGCTGCTCGACGAGGCGACCAGCGCCCTCGACTCGGAGAGCGAGCTTCTCGTGCAGGACGCGCTCTGGCGGCTCATGGAGGGCCGGACGGCCCTCGTGGTGGCGCACCGCCTGAGCACGGTCGCCGGCATGGACCGGCTGGTCGTCCTCGACCGCGGCCGGGTCATCGAACAGGGCAGCCACCGGCAACTGCTGGCCGCGGAAGGCCCGTACGCCAAGCTGTGGCAGCACCAGTCGGGCGGTTTCCTGGACGACACCCCGACGGGGGCGGCCGAACTGCGCTGAACACACCGAGACCGACCGGCGGGGCCCCGACGGGCCCCGCCCCACCACAGCGGGGGCTGGTCACTGCCCGCCCCTGGACCTACCATGCCGATGATCACCGCCGCCGTGGGCCACCACGGCGGCGGCACCGCGCATTCCGGGGGGACATCCGTGGACCAGTACAACGTGCCCGTGGGGCCGGCGGCCGTACGCGGGCCCCGCTACCGGTTCCGCAATCCCGCCGGGCCCGCGCTCGTCGTCCAGTCGTTGATCGCCACCTCGGCGCTCGCCGACGTCTACATCATGCTGAGCGGGGGCGCGGACTCCCCCTGGCTCACCGAGCTGACGCCGCTGCCCGGCGGGCTTCAACTGGCCTGCTGGGGAACGTTCCTGTTCTGGTTCTTCCGGGTCCGCTGCAACGCCGAGGTGCTGGCCCCGGGCACCCACAAGTACGCCCCGGGCTTCGCCCTCGGCGCCTGGATCATCCCGCTCGCGATGTGGTGGCTGCCCCGGCGCATCACCCTCGACATCCGCCGGGCCGGCGGTCCGGCGCGTGACGTCTGGCTGATCAACGCCTGGTGGTTCGCCTGGCTCTGCGACGGCCCGCTCTCGGTCGCCGTCCACCTCGGCGTCCTGCACCAGACCGACTACCGCAATCCGGTGGACCAGTCCCTCTCCGTGGTGACCGCGATCCTGGCCGTCGCGGTCGTCCGCCGCGTCACCGCCGGCCAGCCGGCCGGGCCCCTGCCGTACTTCAACATGACCTGAGCCCGGCCGTTCCGGTCCCCCTACGCGTAGAAGCGCGACAGACTGCGCAGCACGCAGGCCGGCTTGGGGGCGCCCTCGATCTCGATCGTGCCGTCGACGGCGATCTGCACGCCGCCGGGGACGTCCTCGACCGAGGCGAGCCGGGCCCTGAGGCGCAGCCGGGAGCCCACCTTCACCGGGGCGGGGAAACGCACCTTGTCCAGGCCGTAGTTGACCTTGGTGGTGACGCCCCGGACGTCGAGGAGTTCGGTGAAGAGGGGGATGAAGAGGGCGAGGGTCAGGTAGCCGTGGGCGATGGGGGCGCCGAACGGGCCCTCCTTCGCGCGTTCCACGTCCACGTGGATCCACTGGTGGTCGCCGGTCGCGTCGGCGAAGCCGTCGACGCGCTCCTGGGTGACGTCGATCCACTCGCTGGTGCCCAGCTCGCTGCCGGCCAGCTTCTTCAGCGCGTCGATGCCGTCGACGGTGATGCCCATGGTGGTTCCTTCCTGAGGGTTGGTACGAGGTCGGTCGGAGGCGCCGTAGCGGCTGCGGAGCTGGTGCTTGAGGAGCTTCCCGGAGGCTGTGCGGGGCAGTGCGTCGACCAGCACGACGGACTTCGGGATCTTGTACTTCGCGAGGCGCCCGCCCAGGGAGGCGAGGATCCCGGCCGGGTCCGGCGCGCTGCCCTCGCGGAGGACGACGACCGCCCGGGCGGTCTCGCCCCACTTCTCGTGGGGCACGCCGATCACCGCGCACTCGGCGACGTCGGGGTGGGCGAGCAGGGCGTCCTCCACCTCGGCCGGGTAGATGTTCTCGCCGCCCGAGATGATCATGTCCTTGAGGCGGTCCACGATCGTGACGTGGCCGTCGGCGTCGACCCGGGCGGCGTCCCCGCTGCGGTACCAGCCCTCCACGAGGGCCGCCGCCGTCTCCTCCGGCAGGCCCCAGTAGCCGGCCATCACGTTCGGGCCGCTGACCAGCACCTCGCCGGGCTCGCCGACCGCCGCCGGCGTCAGGTCCGGGCGCACGACCCGGACGTCGGTGAAGAAGTGCGGCACCCCGGCGGAACCGGCCTTCGCCAGGGCGTGCTCCGCGTCGAGGAACAGCGCCCCGGGGGAGGCCTCCGTCATCCCGTACCCCTGGCAGAAGGTGAGGCCGCGATCCTGGTAGGTGGTGATGAGCGTGGTCGGCACGGGCGCGCCGCCGCAGTTGAGCAGGCGCAGGCTCGACAGGTCGGCCGCTGCCCAGCGCGGATGGCGGGCCATCAGGTCGTACATGGTCGGCACCCCGAACATGAACGTCACGCGGTGCCGTTCGATCAGGTCGAGCGTGCCGCCCGGGTCGAAGGACTCGACCAGCACGCACGCGCCGCCCTTGAGGAGCACGGGCAGGGTCAGCATGTTGAGCCCGCCGGTGTGGAACAGCGGTGCGGACACCAGCGCGGTCTCGTCGGCGACCAGGTCGAGGTCGACGAGCACGTTCAGCGCGTTCCAGACGATGTTCCCGTGGGTCAGCATCGCGCCCTTGGGGCGGCCCGTCGTCCCCGAGGTGTACATGATGAGGCCGACGTCGTCGGCCGAGACCGTCTCGTCGATCGGTGCCGTGGAGCCGCCGGCCAGCAGCTCCTCGTACGCCGTGCCGCCCACCTCGACGACGGTCCGCGCCCCGCCCGACTCGGCGACCACGGCGCCGAATCCGGGGGAGTGGAGCAGCACGCCGCTGCCCGAGTCCTCCAGCTGGTACGCGATCTCCGGGGCGGCCAGCCGGGTGTTGAGCGGCACGAACACCGCGCCGAGCATGCCGGCGGCGAACAGGGCCTCCAGGAAGGCCGGATGGTTCGGGCCGAGGTAGGCGACGCGGTCACCGCGCCGGACGCCGGCCGCGCGCAGGGCGTGGGCCAGCCGCGTGGTGCGCTCGTGCAGCTCGCCGTAGGTGACGGTGTTCGAGCCGTGGATCAGGGCGGTACGGTGCGGGGTCTTGCGGGCCCGGCGTGCGGGCCACGACCCCAGTCCCTCGTTGCGCATGACGGGCCCTTTCAGGCGGGGGCGTCGGTCAGACCGAGCAGCCGGGCGGCGTTCTCCTTGAGGATCTTGGGCCGGACCTCGTCCTTGATCGGCAGCTTGGCGAAGTCGGCCAGCCAGCGGTCCGGGCTGAGCACCGGATAATCGGAGCCGAACAGCACCTTGTCCTTGAGCAGGGTGTTGGCGTACTGCACGAGCTGCGGCGGGAAGTACTTCGGCGACCAGCCGGACAGGTCGATGTGGACGCCCGGCTTGTGGGTGGCCACCGCCAGCGCCTCGTCCTGCCAGGGGAAGGACGGATGCGCCAGGATGATCTTGAGATGGGGGAAGTCGGCGGCGACGTCGTCGACGTGCAGCGGGTTGGAGTACTTGAGGCGGATGCCGCCCCCGCCGGGCACGCCCGCGCCGATACCGGTCTGGCCGGTGTGGAAGAGGGCGATGGTCCCGGTCTCCTCCATCACCTCGTACAGCCCGTACGCGATCCGGTCGTCGGGGAAGAAGCCCTGGATGCTGGGGTGGAACTTGAAGCCCCGGACCCCGTACTCCTCGACGAGCCGGCGGGCCCGCCGTACCCCCGCCCGGCCCCGGAACGGGTCGATCGAGGCGAAGGGGATGAGCACGTCGGGGTGGGCGGCGGCGGTCTCGGCGATCTCCTCGTTGGGGATCGGCTCGGTGCCGGTGGCGTGTTCGGCGTCCACGGTGAAGACCACCGCGGCCATCCGCCGCTGCCGGTAGTAGGCGGCCATCTCCTCCAGCGTGGGCTTCCGTTCGCCCTCGACCTTGAAGTACGCGCCGGAGGCGGCGTGCAGGTCCTCGGAGAGCGAGGCGTGGCCGCGGGCCGAGACCTCGCAGTGGGTGTGGACGTCGATCGCGTCGAGCCGGCCCACGTCGATCGTGTTCATCGGGCCTCCGGGAGCCGCGGGGCCGGGATGCCGACGGTCTGCGGCTCGCGGCCCACCGAGGTGTGCCAGGCGGCGGCGATCGCGTCCGGGGTCCAGCCGCCGTCGGCGTACGCGGTGGCCACCTCCTGCGGGTGCGACCACAGGGCGAGCCGGTCCCCGCCGATCCCCACGCACTGGCCGGTGATACCGCGGGCGGCGTCCGAGGCGAGGAAGGGCACGAGCGCCGCGCAGTCCTCGGGCGTGCCGAAGCCCTCGCCCTGGCGCAGGAAGGCGGGGAGCGGCTCGCCGCGCTTCATCGCCTCGACGTACGGGGCGAAGGCGGGGATCGTCTCCGTCATCGCGGTGGCGGCCACCGGGACGACGGCGTTGACGGTGATGTCGGCCTTGGCCAGCTCCATCGACCAGGTGCGGGCCATGGCGGCGACACCGGCCTTGGCGGCCGCGTAGTTGGTCTGGCCGAAGTTGCCGCGCTGGCCCGCCGGGGAGCCGACCAGGATCAGCCGGCCGCCCTCGCCCTGCTCGCGCATCCGGACGGCGGCGGCCCGGGCACAGGTGAAGGTGCCCTTGAGGTGGGTGGTGACGACGGCGTCGAAGTCGTCGTCGGTCATCTTCCAGAGCACGCGGTCGCGCAGGATGCCGGCGTTGGTGACGAGGACGTCGAGCCGGCCGAAGGCGTCCACGGCGCGGGCGACGAGCCGGTCGGCGGCCTCGGCGGTGCCGACCGCGACGACCTCGGCGACGGCCCGGCCGCCGGCCGCCACGATCGTGTCGACGGCCTGCCGGGCGACCTCCTCGTCGAGGTCGTTGACGACGACGGAGGCGCCCGCGGCGGCGAGTGCGGAGGCGTAGGCGAGGCCGAGTCCCCGGCCGGAGCCGGTGACGACGGCGACCTTGCCGGTGAGGTCGACGGTGGACGGGTGCGGCATGAGGGTCCCTTCGGAAGGCGGGAGGAGAAGCGGTCGGGAGAGCGTGAGCTCGATCGACGACGATCCGCTGAATGGAAGCTAGGACCAATCATTGTTGACGTCAATAGTTGTTTCCTTCACTGATGCTGCGGCATGATGGCGCCATGGACGACAGGGACGAACCATGGATGCGCGCACTGCACGCCGACACCGGCTATCTGCTCTACCGGCTGGGACTGCGCTCCGGGCAGCTCTTCAACACCGCCCTCCAGGAGTCCGGGCTACGGCTGCGCCACTACGCGCTGCTGCGCTACCTGGCCACCGTCGAGGGCGCGCTCCAGCGTGAGCTGAGCTCCCGGCTCGGGTACGACCCCAGCGCCATCGTCGGCCTCGTCGACGACCTCGAACGCCTCGGCCTGGTGGAACGCCGGCCCGCGCCCGGCGACCGGCGCAGCCGGATCGTCGTCCTCACCGACGCCGGCCGCGGCTTCCTCAAGGACACCGACCGCACCAGCCGCCGCGTCACCGACGGCCTCCTCGCACCCCTCTCGGCAGAGGAGCGGACCGTCCTGCACGGACTGCTGCGGAGGGTCGCCGAACCCGAGGACGGGGACGCCTCCCAGGGCGCGTCCGGCGGATCGCGCCGGCGCCCTGACGACAGGACCTAGAACCCGGCGGGATCCGCGAAGAACGACGTCACCGTGGCCGTGAACTCCGCGGGATGCGTGGCGTGCGGGATGTGGCCCGCGCCCTCGAAGACGTGGGTACGGACCCCGGGCAGCGCGCCGGCGACCCGGTCGGCGACCGCGGCGAACCACGCGGGACTCTCCGTCCCCCGGGTCAGCAGGGCCGGCACGTCGCAGTCGCGCAGGGCGGCCAGGTCGAGCGTGGCCCAGGCCGGATCGCCCTGCTCGTCGAGGAACGTGGGCGCGTTGGTGACGAACGTGTCCCGCAGCTCCTGCGGAAACGCCTCCCACGCGCCGGGCCCGAAGGCCACCTCCTCCACGAACGTCCGCGCCCCCGCCAGGGCGTCACCCTCCCGCAGCAGGCCGACGACCCGCGCGAGCCGCTCCTCGGTGGCCGCGACCTGCTCGCGCAGGGCGGGGACCCCGGCCACCAGGTCGATCAGCGGCGGCTCGTGCACGGCGATCCCCCGGAACAGGTCCGGCCGACGCGCGGCGAGCCCGAGCGTGATCGAGGCGCCGAAGGAGTTGCCCACCACGTACGCGGGGGCGAAACCGAGCGTCTCGAGCAGTGCGGCCAGGTCCTCCTCGTCCTCGCGCCGCGAGCCCTGTCCCTCCTGGCGGTCGCTCTCGCTGTGCCCGCGCCGGTCGTAGACCAGCACCCGATGGCGCAGCGCGAGCCCGTGGACGACCTGGTCCCAGTCGTGGTGGTCGCCCCACGAACCGTGCACCAGGACCAGCGGGTCCCCGTCCCCGCCGGCCTCGCAGAACAGCCCGACGCCGTCGACCTCGACCCTTGCCATACCTGCTCCCTGCGGCGACCAGCGGACGAACCGGAAAACCCCCCGTCCATCCTCCCGACCGCCGTCGCTCAGGGGTGGGAGAACACGCAGGCCATGCGGGTGTCGGGATTGCCGCTCATCCCGACGATCGCCCCGCCGTCCGCCCCGTTCACCCGGGCGTGCGCGCCCGCGTACCCCTGCGAGGTGAGGAACACGCCGACGGCCGCGACCCGGTCGTCGACCAGGCCCGTCGCCGGGTCGAGCACCGGCTCGGGTCGCGGCACCACCCGCTCCTGCGCCAGGTACCCGTGCTCCGCGGCGACGGTCAGCGCCTCCCGCCACTCGGCGTCGTCGCACTCCCAGCCGACGAAGGTGTCCAGGCCGCCGTGTCCGGCGCCGGGCTTGAGGATCAGGCGCTCCCGGCGCTCCCGGCACACGTCGAGCAACCCGGGCGGCGCCGTGCGGCTCAGCGTCCGGCTCCACGGCAGGACCCGGTCCACCAGAGCCCGTTCGGCGTCGTCGAAGGCCCCGGCCCAGCGCGGGTCGGACAGCAGGGCGAGCGCGTTCTTGTGCGCGTACAGACCGCTCTCCAGCGACGTGTACAGCACGGTACGGCCGGCTTCGTGCGCGCGGAACAGGTGCTCCGCGACCTCCGGCCCGGCCGGGTCGTCGAGCAGCTGGCGCGCCCCGAAATTGCGCAGGACCAGGTCGAGCGGGACGCCGTCGAGGGTCAGCTTGCCGTCGGACCGGGTACGGAGGTCGCCGACCTCGCCGATGCGCAGGTCGAGCCCCTGCGCGGACATCGCCTCCTGGAAGGCCCGCATCAGCGTGCCGTACGGGCCGATGCCGCCGTTCCCCTCGACGAGCCCGACCACCGGCTCCGCGGTACCGCTCGACAGCGCGGTCCTCGCCCGCTCGCGCAGGTCCTCCGCCAGCAGCGCGGCCGTGTCGACATGGCCGAGGCCGTGCGCGGCGGCGAAGGCGGCGAACTCGCCGACCTCCAGCAGAGCCGCGTTGCACACGGCCATGTCCATGCCCCCGACCTCGCTGCCGAGGTTGAACTCCAGGAGCCGGTAGCCGGTGCCGTCGTGGTAGGCGTCGGCCCGGCCCAGCTTCGCCGGACGCCCGTCGGCGCACCGCCGCAGCAGGGCGGCGTGCCGCGGGTCGAGGCCGAGCTCCTTCGCGTACCGCTCGACGTCGGCGCCGAAGAGGCGGTCCGGGAGAGAGACGAGCAGTTCGAACAGGCCCTCCAGGTCCCGGGCGAACGCCGCCGTCTCCGCCTCCTGGACGAACCAGGGCCGCGGCAGCAGATGGCGCCGCCACGCCTCGTCGAAGGCCGGCGGGAACGCGGCGCTCGCCACCGCGTCCCGTAAGCCCGCGTTCCCGTTCCGGCACTCGTCCGTGTAAGTACGGCTCAGGACAGTCATGCGCACCATCCGACCACGGCCGGCGGCCCCGGGAACAGGCCCGGGACCGCCGTACGTCGCCCGCCCGGCCCACGACCGCCGGACGTCGCCCCGCGACCGCCGGACGTCGCCCGCCCGTCGCCCGGGGGCCGCCCGGCTACGAGCCCCAGGCCTCGAACTCGTAGATGCGGGCGGCCGGATCCGTCGTCTGCGTGGGCCTGGTGATCGACAGGCGCACGTAGCGGGCGGTGACCGAGACCGGGTGGGTCGTGGTCGCCGCCGTGTTGCCGGTGACCGTCACGGCCGTGGTCCAGGGGGCGGTCGCGCTGTCCCGGACCTGGACGGTGAAGTCCCGGGTGTTCCAGCTCGCGCTCTCGCCGCCCGCCGCCGCGTGCTTCACCACGAAGCGGTGGAGCGCGCGGGACGCGCCCAAATCCACCTCCAGCCACTGGGTGCTCGTCAGCGTGCACCACTTGTCGCCGTTGCCGCCGGACACGCTGCCGTTCACGGCCTTGGCCGCGGTCTCGGTCGTGTTGCACTGCCCCGAGGCCGTCGCCGGCCGGTTCAGGGCCAGATCGGCGTCGGCGGAGGCCGACCACGTCACCGTGGTGCTCGCGGCGGGCGAACGCCCGTACTCCGTGGAGACCGCCTCCACGTCCAGCGTGGTGCTCGTCTCGGTGCCGACCCGGTCGAGCCGCGGCACGAAGTAGCTGTCGTTGGGCGTGGCGCCGAGGAACGTGCGGCTGCCGTCGGGATTGCGGCGGTACACCTCGTAGTGGCGCACGTCCCCGGCGGCCGACGCCGTCCACGCCATCCGCAGAGTCTTGGTCGTGGCGCCGGTGTCCGTCGTGCCGAGCACGGTGGGCGCCGAGGGCGCGGACGGGGCGTCCACCGCCCCGTCGTAGAGCGCGAGCCGGCCCACCTTGATGTCGTACGAGGCGGCCGTGCCGGTGGTCCGGAGGCCGATCTGCGCCACGGTGCGCCCGGCGTACGCGGACAGGTCGAGCGTCCGGTTCTCCCAGCCCGCCGTCGTGGTGGAACCGAGGTCGAAGGTGGTGAACGTGGTGGGGGAGTCGGTGAACGACACCGCGGCCTTCAGCCGGGTCGGTCCGGCGGCCGGGGTCTTCACGACCACGGACAGCTTGGTGTCGGCCGCCACCGGGAGCCGCGTCTGGTAGAGCCGTACGGTGTTCACCGCGTCCAGGACGCCGGAGAGCCGCAGCGCGGAGCCGCCCTCGTAGGCGTCGGTGAAGTCGAGCGCGGGCTTCAGCTTCGTGCCGGTGGACTCCACCAGCCAGCGGTAGGTCGGCGGCACGTCCTGGAGGGAGAGGTTGTTCCAGCCGCCGGTGGACACCCGCACCCCGCCGGAGTGGTAGAAGTCGCCCTGCCCGGCGTCGAAGGAGGTCACGAAGGGTTTGGCGGTGATCGGGGACGACTCCGCGACGTAGGTGGCGAGGCCCTTCCAGGAGGACGTGGTCGTGGTGTCCGAGGGATCGCCGTTGGCGCCGTCCCAGTAGCGCGCCTCCCGCGCGTACGAATCGGCCCGGCCCGTCGAGGAGTTGTGGGTCCACTCGGGTCGGTACAGGCCGAGCGAGGTGGTGTGCGGCTTGCCGGCCGGGAAGACGGCGCTCCACGGGACGCTCGTGTCGTAGCCGTTGGCCTCGGTGTCCACCCCGGCGAAGAGCTCGTACTCGCTCCGGCCGAGGGAGCGGGCGAGGCTCCGCGAGGAGTCCAGGGCGGCGGAGCCCCAGCCGAAGTCGAGGAACATCGAGTCGCTGGTCCGCTGCGAACCCTCCTGCAGGAAGGCGTCGTTGGCGGTGGTGAGCGCGTCCTGCCAGCTGACCGAGCCGGACTCGGTCATCGCGTCGTACCACATGAACTCGACGGGGCCGAGCGAGCGGGCGTAGCGCAGGGTGTCGCGCATCTCGGTGGCGAGGGCGGTGTCGCCGCCGGCCGTCTCCTGGTTGACGAACCAGCCGTCGAAGCCGTAGTACCGCGCGGCCTGCGCCAGCTTGTCGGCGACCGGGTAGCGCGTGCCGGACTTCTGGACGAAGTCGCGCACCCACTGGATCTGGCCCCCGTACGCGGTGGGCGGGAAGAACACCGTGCCGTACACCTTCACGCCGTTGCGGTGGGCGGCGTCGATCACCGTGGGGTTCGGCGCGAGGATCAGCCCCTCGCCGGCCGAACCGCCCCAGAAGACCAGCTTGTCGACGTACTGCCAGTGCCCGAAGGCGTAGTAGCGCGGATCGAGCGAGCCCTGCGAGGGGTTGTTGGAGGTCGGTGCGAAGGACACCAGGGACACGATCCCGCCCTCGCCCGCGCGGGCGTTCGCGTTCGCCTTCAGCGCGGGATCGGAGACGCGCGGCGCGAGCGGCACGCGGGAGCGGTTGAACCGGGCGTCGGGGTCGGTGGCGGGGTCCCAGTCCAGGATCGTGTTCGGGTACCAGTACGAGGCGTACGGCTGGTTGCCCGCGGCGTCGGCGACAACGTTGTCGGACGCCGATGCGCTCGGCGTGGCGGCAAGGCCGAGCGCGGCCGCGGACAGGGCCGCGGCCAGCAGGAGGTGCAGGGGTCGTCTCATCGGAGCTCCGGTCCAGCTGAGGGGGAAGGGGCTGGTGGTGCCGGTGGCGCGATGGTGCGGAGTTCGTCCGGTGCGGAGGCTAAAGGGATTTAGCGAACAGGGTCAAGAGGGCGTCGGCCCGGCCGCCCGGCCCGCGGCCGGGCCCGCCGTGCTCTCACGGACCGTCAGGCGCGGGGTCGGGTTCCTGACGTCCCGCGCCGACGCCGGGTCGTCGATCACGGCGAGCAGGGCCGTCGCCACCTGCTCGCCCAGGGCGAAGGTGTCGCGCGAGAGCGCGGTGAGCGAGGGGTGCACGATCCGGGCGAGCGCCGAGTCGTCGAACGACACCACCGAGACCTCGCCGGGGACCGCCACCCCCATCTCGGCGGCGACCCCGAGGCCCGCCACGGCCATCACGTCGCTGTCGTACACGAGCGCCGTCGGCCGCTGCCGCCCCGGACGGGCCAGGAGGGCGCGGGTGGCGGCGGCGCCCTCCGCGTCGCTGAAGTCCGTCGGCACGGAGACGGCCTCGTCGAGGCCGAGCCGGCGCGCCGCGTCCCGCACCGCCCGGATCCGGCGCCGGGTGTGCTGGAAGGAGGGCAGCCCGGCGAGATGGGCGATCCGGCGGTGCCCGAGGGCCGCCAGGTACTCCACGATCGAGGTCATCGCCTCCCGGTCGTCGGCCCAGACGGCGGGCAGCCGGCCGTGCCGGCCGGGCCCCCCGAGGACCACCGTCGGCACGCCGAGCTCCTCCAGGACGGGGACGCGCGGGTCGCGCACCTGGAGGTCGACCAGGACGAAGCCGTCCACCCGGTGCTCGGAGGTCCACCGCCGGTAGATCTCGATCTCGGCCGTCGTGTCCTCGACGACGAGCAGCTGCAGGGCCGTGCCGCGGGTGGAGAGCGCGGCCTGGAGGCCGGAGAGCAGCTGGCCGAAGAAGGGTTCGAGCCCGATCGTGCGGGCGGGCCGGGCGAGCACCAGGCCCACGGCGCCGGCCCGTGCCCCGCCCAGGGCCCGAGCGGCGCTGTGCGGGCGCCAGTTCATGCGCTCGGCCACCCGCAGGATCCGTTCCCGGGTCGCCTCGCTGACGCCCGGTCGGCCGTTGAGCGCGAAGGAGACGGCGCCCTTGGAGACGCCCGCCTCCCTCGCGATGTCGGCGATGGTCGGTCTGGCCATCGGGCGCTCCCTCGTCCTGCGCGTTTCCGCACGCTCTCTTGACACCGGAGTTTAGCCGGGAGCATAGTCCCGCATCGCTAGAGCGGTTTAGTCAAGCAAGGTCCGCGCACTTCCCCGCGACGTCCGAGCAAGGAGACACCCTCGTGCGACACACTCGTAGAAGCCTGTGGGCCCGGTGGACCGCCGCCGCCGTGGCGGCCGTGACCCTCGCCGGCTGCGGCCTCGGCGGCACCGAGGACTCCGGCGCGCCCGGCCCGGCCGCCACCGGCGGCGAGGTCAAGGGCAAGGTCTCGCTCCAGACCTGGGCCCTCAAGCCGAAGTTCACCGCCTACATGGAGGGCGTGATCTCCGGCTTCGAGAAGAAGTACCCGGGCGTCGAGGTCGAGTGGCTCGACCAGCCGGGCGAGGGCTACTCCGAGAAGGTCCTCAGCCAGTCCGCCGGCGGCACCCTCCCCGACGTCGTCAACCTGCCCCCGGACTTCGCCCTGCCGCTCGTCAGGCAGAACCTGCTGCTCGACATCGCCGCGTCCGATCCCGCCGCGTCCGGCGACTACGTCAAGGGCGCCCTCGACGCGTACCGCTTCCCCGGTCACCAGGGCACGTACGGCTATCCCTGGTACCTCAACACCGACGTCAACTACTGGAACCGCGAACTGTTCACCACCTACGGCCTCGACCCCGAGAAGCCCCCGGCCTCGCTCGACCAGCTCGTGGCCGCCGCCCGCACCGTCAAGGCCAGGTCCGGCGGCAAGACGTACCTGATGAGCCGCAAGCCCAACCTCATGGACCTGGCCAACGCCGGCGTGCCGGTCATGTCCCCGGACGGGAAGACCTTCACCTTCGACACCCCCGAGGCAGCCGCCGTCCTCGACACCTACCGCGCGGCCTTCAAGGAGGGCCTGCTGCCCAAGGACGTCCTCACCGAGACCTACGCGGGCAACACCAAGCTCTTCAGCTCCGGCACCGCCGCCTGGACCACCGCCGGCGCCAACTACATCACCAGCCTGGCCGTCGACAACCCGACCCTCGCCCCCAAGGTGGTCCCCTCGGCCGCCATGGGCACCCCGCCGCTGTACGTCCAGGGCCTGTCCATCCCCAGGAACACCAAGAACCCGGCCGCCGCCCTCGCCCTCGCCCGGTGGGTGACCAACGCCGAGAACCAGGCCGCCTTCGCCCACGAGACCAGCATCTTCCCCTCCACCACGGCCTCCGGCTCCGACCCGTTCTTCAGCCGGAGCGACGGCAGCAACGCCGGCGACGCCAAGGTCATCGCCTTCCGCTCGCTGGCCTCCGCCCGCGTCCTCGAACCCGTCCAGGCCAACGACGCCGTCAAGACGGTGATCAACCAGCAGATCGCCCTCGCCGTCAGCGGTCAGAGCGGCTCCAAGGAGGCACTCGCCACGGCGGCCGCCCGCGCCAACCAGCTCCTCGAGGACTGACCGGAACCACGGAAGGCATCCCATGACCCACCGGCGCTGGTTCACCCCCTGGCTGCTCGCCGGTCCCGCGCTGCTCTGGCTCGCCGTCTTCAACCTGTGGCCCGCGGTCAACACGGTGATCCTGTCCTTCACCAACGCCAGGCCGCTCGGCGGAGGGCACTTCACCGGCCTCGCCAACTACCGGCGGGCGTTGAACGACGCCCAGCTGACGGACGCCCTCGTCAACAGCGTCCTCTACCTCCTCGTCTGCCTGCCCCTGCTCACCCTGCTGCCGCTGCTGCTCGCCCTCCTCGTGGAGAAGAAGCTCCCCGGCATCACGTTCTTCCGCACCGCGTTCTACACCCCGGTCGTCGCGTCCGCCGTGGTCGTCGGCATCGTCTGGGGCTGGGTGCTCGACGAACGCGGACTCCTCAACGGCATGATCCAGCAGCTCGGCCTCGCCGACCGGCCCGTCTCCTTCCTCACCGACCGCTGGCTGCTGCTGCTCAGCGCCATGGCCCTCACGGTGTGGAAGGGCCTCGGCTACTACATGGTCATCTACCTGTCCGCGCTCGGGAACGTCGGCCGCGAACTCCACGAGGCCGCCGCCGTCGACGGCGCCTCCCGGCTCCGCCGCTTCTGGCACGTCACCCTGCCCGGCGTCCGCCCCGCGATGCTCCTGATCTCCGTGCTCATCTCGGTGTCCGCGCTGCGGATCTTCTCCGAGCTGTACGTGCTCTCCCACGGCACCGGCGGCCCCGGCGGGCGGGACATGTCCGTCGTCATGCTCATCCAGATGTACAGCCGCGGCTTCACCGGGCACATCGGCTACGCCTCCGCCCTCAGCATCCTGCTCTTCGTCCTCACCGTCGGCCCGATGATCGTCCTGGCCCGGCTCGACCGGAAGGCGGCATGACGGCATGAGCGCACCCGGCCGCACCCCCTCCGCCGCCGAGAAGGCGGTCCGCTACCTCCTCCTCGTCCTCGTCCTGCTCCTCACCGTCGGCCCCTTCCTGTGGCAGCTCTCCACCTCGCTCAAGGGGCCCGGCGAAGACGTCTGGTCCCGCACCCCCGGCTTCCTGCCCCAGGACCCCACGCTCGCCAACTACGCCCGGGTCGCCGACACCGTCCCGGTGTGGACGTACGCCGCCAACTCGCTGGTCGTGGCCGCGATCGCCGTCCTCGGGAACGCCGTCGGCGCCACCCTCGCCGGCTTCGCCCTGGCCCGGCTGCGGTTCCGGGGAGCGCGCCTCGCCCTCGGGCTCTTCGTCGCCACCCTGGTCCTGCCCGGGGAGGTCACGATCGTCTCCCAGTACGTGACCGTGCGCAGCCTCGGCCTCACCGACACCCTCCTCGGCGTGGCCCTGCCCGGAGCCGTCGCCATGCTCAACGTGCTCCTCATGTACACCGCCTTCCGGGCCGTGCCACCGGAGCTCGACGACGCCGCGCTCGTCGACGGCGCCAACGTCCGGCAGCGCCTCGTGCACGTCGGCCTGCCCAACGTGCGCGGCATGCTGAGCGTCGTCGTGATCTTCACCTTCATCGCGGCCTGGGACGACTTCCTGTGGCCGCTGATCGTGCTCAACGACCCCCGGCACTACACGCTCACGGTCGGACTCCAGTACCTCGACGGCACCTTCTCCGCCAATCCCCGGCTCATCGCCGCCGGCACCATGATCGCCTTCCTCCCGGTCGTCGCCGTGTTCGCGGTGCTCCAGCGCTTCTTCTTCAAGGGGGTCGAGGAAGGTGCGGTCAAGGGATGACCGGCGACACCACCGGCAGCCTCACGAAGGAACCGCAACCCGTATGACACACCGCCAGCCGCACCGCGGCCCCCGCTTCGGCGTCAACTACACCCCCAGCCGGGGCTGGTTCCACCACTGGCTCGACTTCGACCTCGACGCCGTCCGCGCCGACCTGGACTCCGTCGCCGCCCTCGGCCTCGACCACGTCCGGGTCTTCCCGCTCTGGCCGCTCTTCCAGCCCAACCGCACCCTGATCCGCCCGCGCGCCCTCGACCAGCTCGGCCGCCTCGTCGACGCGGCGGGGGAACGCGGCCTCGACGTCGCCGTCGACGGCCTCCAGGGGCACCTCTCCAGCTTCGACTTCCTGCCCTCCTGGACCCAGACCTGGCACCGCCGCAACCTGTTCACCGACCCCGAGGTCCTCGACGGCCAGAGCGCCTATCTGCGCGCCCTCGCCGGCTCCCTCGCCGATCGGCCGAACTTCCTCGGCATCACCCTCGGCAACGAGATCAATCAGTTCTCCGGCGACCCGCACCCCGACCCCGACCGCGTCACCCCCGCCCAGGCCGAGTCCTGGCTGCGCCGGATGCTCGCCGCCTGCGAGGAGGGCGCCCCCGGCCTGCTCCACCTGCACGCCGCCTACGACGCCGCCTGGTACCTCGACGACCACCCCTTCACCCCCGCCCACGCGGCCCGCCTGGGCGCCGCCACCGCCGTCCACTCCTGGGTGTTCAACGGCACCGCCCAGCGCTACGGCGCCGACTCCACGGCGGTCGGACAGCACGCCGCCTATCTGATCGAGCTCTCCAAGGCCTGGGCGGCGGACCCCCGCCGCCCCGTCTGGCTCCAGGAGGTCGGCGCCCCCGCCCCGCACGTCCCCGCCGAGCGCGCGGCCGATTTCACCCGTACGACCGTCGCCGCCGCCCTTGACTGCCCCGATCTGTGGGGTATCACGTGGTGGTGCTCCCACGACGTCGACCGGTCGCTCGCCGACTTCCCCGAACTCGAGTACAGCCTGGGCCTGTTGACCAACGACCGGCAAGTCAAGCCGGCCGGCCGGGCGCTCGCGGAGGCCGTCGCCGAGGATCGGACCGCGCGCCCGGGCCCGGCGCCCAGGAGCACGGCACTCGTCCTCGACCTCCCCGACGACGCCGCCGAGCGCTCCACGTGCGGCCCCGGCGGCGCCTGCTTCGACGCGTTCATGCGGCTCGCCGCGGACGGGGCCCGCCCGGCCGTCGTCCTCGCGGACCGCGCCGAGGACCCCGCGTACCTCGCCGCCCGCGGCATCACCGAGCTCGTCGCCCTCGACGAACCCGCCGCCCCGCCCGCCCGACCCTGACCTCCGTGCCACCCGCCCCTGGGAGAGTTCCGCATGCATGACGACCGCAGCCTCGTCGAGTCACGGCTCAAGCGGGTCCTCGACGAACGCATCCGACCGGCCATCCACCCGCACTCCGTCCCGCTCGAGGCGGGCATCTGGACGGCGCCCGGCGAACCCGTCCCGGTCGCCGAGGGCCTCGCCGCGCCCCGGACCCCGATCGCCGTCGGCGACGCCTGGGGCGCCCCCTGGACGACGAGCTGGCTCACCGTGTCCGGCACCGTCCCCGAGGAGTGGGCCGGCCGGACCGTCGAGGCGCTCATCGACCTGGGCTTCGACGCCAACATGCCCGGCTTCCAGTGCGAGGGCCTGGTCTACCGCCCCGACGGCAGCCCGGTGAAGGGCCTCCACCCGCGCAACCAGTGGGTCCGGATCGCCGCGCCCGCCGCCGGCGGCGAGGAGGTGCTGCTGCACGTCGAGGCCGCCGCCAACCCGGTGATCCTCGACTACCACCCCTTCCTGCCCACCGAGCTCGGCGAGAAGGAGACCGCCGGCGACCGGCCCCGGTACCGGCTCGCCCGCATGGACCTCGCCGTCTTCGACGAGACCGTGTGGGAGCTCGTCGCCGATCTGGAGGTGCTCGGCGAACTCATGGCCGAGCTGCCCGTCGAGGGCGCCCGCCGCTGGGACCTGCTGCGCGCCGTCGAACGGGCCCTCGACGCCGTCGACCTGCAGGACGTGAACGGCACCGCCGCCGCGGCCCGGGCCGAACTGGCCGGTGTCCTCGCCTCGCCCGCCGAGCCCTCCGCCCACCGCATCAGCGCCGTCGGCCACGCCCACATCGACTCGGCCTGGCTGTGGCCGCTGCGCGAGACCGTACGGAAGGTGGCGCGGACCACCGCCAACATGACCGCCCTCCTGGAGGACGAGCCGGACTTCGTCTACACGATGTCGCAGGCCCAGCAGTACGCCTGGATCAAGGAGCACCGGCCCGAGGTGTACGCCCGGGTCAAGAAGGCGGTCGCCGAGGGGCGCTTCGTCCCGGCCGGCGGCATGTGGGTGGAGTCCGACACCAACATGCCCTCGTCGGAGGCGATGGCCCGACAGTTCGTGCACGGGAAGCGCTTCTTCCTCGACGAGTTCGGCGTCGAGAACCAGGAGGCCTGGCTGCCCGACACCTTCGGCTTCGCCGGCGGGCTCCCGCAGATCATCAAGGAGGCCGGCTCCCGGTGGCTCCTCACCCAGAAGATCTCCTGGAGCCAGGTCAACTCCTTCCCGCACCACACCTTCTGGTGGGAGGGCGTCGACGGCACCCGGATCTACACCCACTTCCCGCCCGTCGACACCTACAACTGCACGATGCAGGGCAGGGAGATCGCGCACGCCGTGCGCAACTTCAAGGACAAGGGGCGCGCCTCGCACTCCCTCGCCCCCACCGGCTGGGGAGACGGAGGCGGCGGCACCACCCGGGAGATGATCGCCAAGGCGGCCCGGCTGCGCGATCTCGAGGGCTCCGCCCGGGTGCGCTGGGAGCGGCCCGCCGAGTTCTTCGCCAAGGCCCAGGCCGAGTACCCCGAACCACCGGTCTGGGTGGGGGAGCTGTACCTGGAGCTGCACCGCGCGACCCTCACCAGCCAGGCCCGCACGAAGCAGGGCAACCGGGCGAGCGAGAACCTGCTGCGCGAGGCCGAACTGTGGTCCGCGACCGCCGCCGTACGCAGCGGACTGCCGTATCCCTACGAGGAGTTGGACCGCCTCTGGAAGACGGTGCTGCTGCACCAGTTCCACGACATCCTGCCCGGCTCGTCCATCGCCTGGGTGCACCGTGAGGCCGAACGCACCTACGCCGCCGTCGCCGAGGAGCTCACCGCGATCGTCGACCGCGCCCAGCGCGCCCTCGCCGGCCCGGGGGACGCCGAGGTCGTCTTCAACGGCGCCCCGCACGCCCGCTCCGGCGTCCCCGCCGGCGGCGCCCGTCGCGCCGACGCCCTGCCCGCCGCGCCCGGCCGCTGCACGGTCGAGACCCGGGACGAGGGCGGATTCGTCCTCGACAACGGGCTGCTGCGGGTCGCCGTGGACGGGCGCGGACTCGTCGTCTCCCTCGTCGACCTCGACACCGGACGCGAGACCGTCGCCCCCGGCGCCGCCGCCAACCTCCTCCAGCTCCATCCCGACTTCCCCAACATGTGGGACGCCTGGGACGTGGACCGCTTCTACCGCAACACGGTCACCGATCTCACCGACACCGACGGACTGACCGTCGCCGCCGACACCCCGCGGGCCGTGTCCGTCCGCGTCACCCGCTCCTTCGGCGCGTCGACCGCCGCCCAGACCCTCACCCTCACCGCCGGCGCCAAGCGCCTCGACCTCGACACGGAGGTGGACTGGCACGAGACCGAGAAGTTCCTCAAGGCGGCCTTCCCGCTCGACCTGCACACCGACCGCTACGCCGCCGAGACCCAGTTCGGCCACCTGTACCGTCCCACCCACACCAACACCAGCTGGGAGGCCGCCAAGTTCGAGGCCTGCAACCACCGGTTCGTCCACTTCGAGGAGCCCGGCTGGGGCGTCTCCCTCGTCACCGCCTCGACGTACGGCCACGACGTCACCCGCACCGTACGGCCCGGGGACGGCGGCACCACGACCACCGTCCGCGCCTCCCTGCTGCGCGCCCCGCGCTTCCCCGACCCGCACACCGACCAGGGCGTCCACCGCTTCCGGCACGCCCTCGTGCCCGGCGCGAGCGTCGGCGACGCGGTCCGCGAGGGCTACCTGGTCAACCTGCCCGAGCGGCGCCTGCCCGGCGGCGCCGATGTGGCGCCCCTGGTGAGCGTCGGCGACGAGGCCGTGGTCCTCAGCGCCGTCAAGCTCGCCGACGACGGCAGCGGAGACGTCGTCGTCCGCCTCTACGAGTCGCGCGGCGGCCGCGCCCGCACCCGCCTCACCGCCGGCTTCGCCCTCGCCGGCGCGCGGCGCTGCGACCTCCTGGAGCGGCCGCGGGAAGACGGCGGCGGGGGAGCGCTGCCGCTGGAGGGCGACGAGGTGGCGATCGAACTCCGCCCGTTCCAGCTTCTGACGCTGCGGCTGTCGCGGGGCTGAGGCCGGGGCCGGTCACCGCCATGGGGTGTCGTCGCGGGGCTGAGGCCGGGACCGTCACCGCCACGGGGTCAGCCGGTGTGCCCTGAGCGCGGCGCGGGCCGCGTTCGCGCCGGGGCCGCCGTGGACGCCGCCGCCCGGGTGGGCGGTGGCGGAGGCGAGATAGAGGGCCCCGATCGGCGTGCGCGGGCGCCCGTTGCCGGGCAGGGGGCGGAACACGAGCTGCTGGTGCAGGTTGGTGGTGCCCTGGTTGACGGCGCCGCCGATCAGTGCGGCGTTGCGGCGTTCCAGGTCCGGGGGCGCCAGCACACGCCGGGCGAGGACGGCGGCGCGGAAGCCGGGGGCGAGCCGTTCGACGCCCGCCTCGACCCGGTCGGCGATCACCTCCTTCTCGCGTTCGTTCCAGCGACCCCGCAGCCCGTCGGGGCCGGCGTCGGCGCGGACGTGCTGGGGGACGTGGGTGTAGGCCCAGGCGGACTCGGTGCCGGCGGGGGACCGGCTCGGGTCCGCCCTCGTCATCTGCCCGAGGACGGTGAACGGGACGTCCGGGACCTGGTCCATCGCGAGCTGCCCGGCGAAGCGGGTGAGCGCGTCGACGCCCTCGGCGATGTGCACGGTGCCGGCGCCCCGGGCGCCGTCGCAGGCCCAGGGCACTGGGCGGGCCAGCGCCCAGTCGATCTTGACGGTGGCGAAGTCCCACTGGAAGTGGTCGAGGTCGGCACGGACCCGGGGCGGGAGGTGCTCCTCGCCGACCAGCCGCCGGTAGAGCAGCGGGGCGGGCACGTCGGCGAGCACGGCCCGCCGCGCGGGGATCTCGGTGCCGTCGTCGATGCGTACGGCGACGGCACGGCCGGCCCGTACGACGACCCTGGTCACGGCGTGGCCGCAGCGCACGTCGCCGCCGCGCTCCCGCAGCCGGGCCACCAGGGCCTCGGTCAGCCGCCCGGCGCCGCCCACGGGGACGGGGAAGCCGTGCGACTGGCCGAGCATGCACATGAGCCAGCCGAAACCGCCGCCGAGCGCGGACTCCGGGCCGAGGTCGGCGTGCAGGGCGTTGCCCGCGATGAGCAGCCTGCCGCCCTCGCCCGCGAAGTTCTCGTCCCCGAAGCGGCGGGCGGGCAGCAGCATGGTGCGCGCGAGGCGCAGCAGGTCGGGGCCCATGCGGGCGGTGAGCCGCAGGCCCGCGAGCGCCGGCGGGAACGGGGTGAACAGGCAGGCGAGGAGGTCGTCGCCGGTGCGGCGCCACAGGCGGTGCAGCCGCTCCCAGGCGGCCCCGTCGCCGGGGGCGAACCCGTCGAGGGAGTCCGCGGTCCGGCGCAGGTCTCGGCTGAGGACCGGGCAGCGCCCGTCGGCCAGCGGATGGGCCACCACGTCCGGGGCGTGGCTCCATCGCAGCCCGTGTCGCTCCAGGCCGAGGGAGCCGAGGACCGGCGAGGCGGCCGCCAGCGGGTAGAAGGCGCTGAACAGGTCATGTACGTAGTCCGGATGCACGCCCCGGTCGCTGCGGACCGCCCCTCCGGGTTCGTCCTGGGCCTCCAGGACCACGACGTGCCAGCCGGCGTCGGCCAGGACGTTGGCCGCGACCAGGCCGTTCGGTCCGGCGCCGATGACGACGGCGTCAGGCGCCGGCACGAGAGGGGGCTCCTCGTGTGCGTGCGGGCGCCTCCGCCACCGCGGCCAGTCGCGCGAGCACCGGGCGGTGCCGCCATCGCAGGCCGGCGTCCAGGGCGGCGTTGTGCATCGAGGCGGCGGTCCCTCGCAGCGGGTGTTCGTCGAGCACGACGAGGCAGCCGTCGCCCCAGGGGGTGAGGCGGAAGGCGATGCGGGCGATGCCGAGGTCGCTGACCGCCTCCAGTTCGAGCCGCCGCTGCGGTTCGCACACCCGGGAGACGGTGCGGCCCTTGGAGGTCCACGGGCCGAGTTTCAGCGAGTACCCCAGCTGCGAGCCCTCCGCGGGCCAGTCGTCGTCGAGCTCCCAGGTGTCGTGCGTGCCCACCACCCACCGGGCGTACTGCGATCCGTCACTGAAGACCGACCAGAGGGTCGCCGGGGAGGTGTCGATCAACCTGTGCCACTGAGCCATGAGCGCGGCCTCCTTGTGAAGCGGGCGGCGGACGGGGAAAGGCATGGCGGTCGGCCGTCGGCGGTCGGCGGGCCGCGGTCCGGGCGAAGCCGGCGGCGCCGTCGGCCGCCGGACCGAGACCGGCCACCGTGCGTGCGGCCGTGCGCGCCCCGCCTCGGTGACCGCACCGGACCCCGGCGGAGTCGCCGGACGGGGTCCGGAGGCGGCCTCCGGTATATCGGCCGGCGCCGGGACCGCCGCCGCCTGCGGGTGGGCGTCCCGGCGCTCCTTGCGCCACCCGGTTCAGCGCCTCCGCCACCCGGTTCAGCGCCTCCCCGCTGCGGGCGGTGAGCGCGGGCGCGGCACCGTGCCGCGCGAAGGCGAGCGCCGTGGCCCGGCCGATGCCGCTGGAGGCGCCGGTCACCACGACGACGAGTCCGGGAGGAATCCCGCTCCGAAGGACGCGCACCCCCGGCGTGTCACCCGTTTCCGGCGAGTCCATGCCCCCGGGCCCGCACGCGTGTGAACGCACACGTGGGCCGGACGGTCGCCCGGCTCGAGCGCGCGTGCTCGGGCCGGGCGCGGATCAGGCGCCGGCCCGTGCCTGGTGGACTCTCAGGTGGAGGGTGGCGAGGTCGAGCAGGGGGGTGGGCACGCCCAGCGCTCGGGCCCGCGCCGTCAGGTCGCCGAAGAGGTGCTCGACCTCCGTGGGCCGGCCGGCGACGAGGTCGCGGTAAAGGGACGGCACCATGGGGGACCCGGCGGCCGTCACCACGTCCAGGCTCGCCCGGCGCTCCGCCTCCGGCACCGGGTGACCGGCCGCCGCCGCGACGGCGGAGGCCTCGTCGAGCAGACCCGTCGCCAGCTCCGTCCCGCCCGGCTGTGCGTTGACCTCGCCGACGGTGCCGCGCATCAGACCGGTGAGGGCGCCGAAGGTGGTGATGAAGACCCACTTGTGCCACATCGCGGTGAGCACGTTCTCGGGCACGCGCGCGTCGATCCCGGCGTCGCCGAGCACCTTCCGTATCGCCTCCACCCGCCGGGTGACGGTGCCGTCCCGCTCGCCGAGGGTCAGGTGCGCGAGCGGCGCGAGCCGCAGGATGTCGCCCTCGTCGTCGAGGGTGGTGACCACCTTGGACACCCCGCCCAGCACCCGGTCCGCCCCGAAGCGGGCGGTGAGCGCGTCGAGATGGGCGAAGCCGTTGAGCTGCGGCACGATCGCCGTGTCCGGGCCGACGGCCGGGGCGAGGTCCTCCATCGCCGCCGGGAGGGCGGCCGCCTTCACCGAGAGCAGCACCAGGTCGTACGGGGCGGGCGCGGCGGCCAGCTCCCGCGCGGTGAGCAGCACCGGGTCGACCCGCCATTCCTCGTCCCTCCCCACGACCCGCAGCCCGCGCCGGCGCAGCGCCTCGGCGCGGGCGGGGCGGACGAGGAAGGTGACGTCCTGCCCGGCGCGGGCGAGCATGGCACCGAAATAGCCACCGGTGGCACCGGCGCCGACGACCAGGATCCTCATCGTTCTACGACCTCTCTGTGGGCGGGTGGGGGAAGCAGCGGGGTGAGCAGCCGGTGCGGGCGGCTCAGCGCCGCCGTCACGGGATCGGCGTCGGGCCCGGCGGGCGCGGCCCCGGGACCGGGGGTGACGACCAGGTCGGCCACGGCGACGGGGTCGCCGCAGCCCGTGCAGCACCCGTCCTCGCCGACCGGGGCGTCGTCGGTGACGTGCGCGTAGACGCGGCGCGGCCCGCCCTCCGCGGGGTAGAAGCGGTCGCCCCACGCGCTCAGCGCGCGGACGGCCGGCCAGAGTGCGACGCCCTTGGCGGTGAGCGCGTACACCTCGCGCCGGCCGGTGTCCGGGCGGCGTTCGAGCACCCCGGCCCCGGTGAGCGTGGCGAGCCGGTCGGTGAGCACGGCGCGCGGGACCGAGAGGTGCGCGGCGAACTCGCCGAAGCGGCGCACCCCGTGGAACGCGTCCCGCACGATCAGCAGCGTCCAGCGCTCGCCGACGATCTCCATCGAGCGGGAGAGGGCGCAGAGCTGCCCGCTGTAGTCGCGCGGAAGTGTCATGGACGGACCCTAACCCAAAGAGTTCGGTGACCGAACCGTTCCTTGTCGCATATTAGTGCGGGCCCTTCGGCCGCCCTCCGGTTAGGCTCTGCGCACGATGAACACCCGCAAGGACACCCCGGGGCCCAAGGCCGACAAGGCGGGCGTACGCCGGCACAACCTGAGCCTGGTGCTGCGCACCGTGCACGAGGCCGGCGAGACGACCCGCGCCGCGGTCGCGGCGCGCGTCGGCCTCACCCGTGCCGCCGTGTCCTCGCTGGTCGAGCAGCTCCTCGAACGCGGCCTGCTGGTCGAGTCCGGCAAGACCTTCAGCGGCTCCGCGGGGCGGCCCGGCACCGTCCTGAAACCCGCGACCACCGGCCCCGCCGGACTCGGCGTCGAGCTCAACGTCGACTACGTGAGCGTCTGCGTCGCCGACCTCACCGGAGCCGACCGGGTCCGCCGCACCGTGCCCGTCGACAACCGCGCCCTCGCCCCGGTCGAGGTGCTGCGCCGGGCGGCCGGCATCGCCGCCGAGGTCCTGGCCGAGGCAGCGGACCGGGACCTGCGGCCCACCGGCGTACGGCTCGCGCTGCCCGGCCTCGTCTCCGGCGGCACCGTCCAGCAGGCGCCCAACCTCGGCTGGAACCGGGTCGACGCGGACGCCCTGTTCTCCCGCGCCCTCCACGTCGCCCGCCCGCCCGGCCACCCGGCCCTGCCCGTCGCCTCCGACAACGAGGCCAACGTCGCCGCCCTCGCCGAGCTGTGGTTCGGCGACCTGGCCGGCATCCGCAGCTTCGTGCACGTCACCGGCGAGATCGGGGTCGGCGGCGCGCTCGTCCTCGACGGCGAACTCCTGCGCGGAGCCCACGGCTTCGCCGGTGAGATCGGGCACCTCACGGTCGTCCCGGACGGCCCCCGCTGCCGGTGCGGATCCCACGGCTGCCTCGAACGGTACGCGGGCCAGTCGGCCCTGCTGCGCGCCGCCGGAGCACCTGACGTCGACACCCTCGTCCAGCGGGCGGAGGACGGGGAGCCGCGGGCCCTCGCCGCGCTCGACCAGGCCGGACGGATGCTCGGCGTCGCGGTCTCCGGCGCCGTGAACCTGCTCGACCCCCAGGCCGTGGTCCTCGGCGGCACCTACCCGCGCCTGATGCGCTGGCTCGCCCCGGCCGCCGAGACGGAGCTGGGCCGCCGGGTCGTCTCCGGCCTCTGGACCCCCGCCCGGGGCCGGCTGCGCGCCGCCTCCAGCACCGCCGACGCCGCCCGGGGCGCGGCGGCCCTCGTCCTGCGCGACATCCTCGCCGACCCGCTGACGTACGGCGGCTGACCCCGTGCATGCGGACCTCTCGGCCGGGGCGAGGCGGACCGCGCATCCGGACCCTCGGCCGGGGCGCGGCGGACCGGGCACCGGGAGGACGAGGTCCTTCCGGCCGTCACCCGACGAGGTGACGCCGCGTCGGGTGATCTCCGGAAGCCGTCGTCGCAGGGGTAGGTGTCCGACGACGCCGTGCAGAAGGTCCCGAAAAGGACGGACTCCGGTCCGCGCTCGCACCCGGAGCCCGGGGCCCGGGCGAGCGGCGTTGTCAGTGGCTCCCCCTAGCGTTCAGGACATGACGACGAAGACCTATCTGGAGCTGTCGCAGGACGGCGGCGGCGCGCACAAGTTCTACGAAGTGACGGTCGACGGCACGGTGGTGTCGGTCCGTTACGGACGGATCGGCGCGACGGGGCAGACGCAGACCTCGACCTTCGCGACGCCCGAGAAGGCGCGGGCCGCGGCGGCGAAGAAGATAGGGGAGAAGGTCCGCAAGGGGTACGCGCCCGCCGTCCGGGGACAGCGCGCGCCGCGCTCCGTCACTCGGCGCGCCGTCGTGTCCGCGCCCTCCACGGCTCGCGCGGTCGCCCCCGTGCTGTGGCGCTTCCGCACCGGCTCCGCGGCCTTCGGCATCCACGTGGACGACGAGCGCTGCTGGGTCGGCAACCAGGCGGGGGAGGTCTTCACGCTGAGCCACACCGGCGAGGTCCTGGCCCGCTTCGGTCTGCCCGACGGCGTCAAGTGCCTGGTCGCCGACGACTTCTGGATCTACGCGGGCTGCGACGACGGGCGGGTGTACGACCTGTCGTCCAAGCTGCCCTTCGCCGCGTACGACATCGCCGCCGACGTCGACATCTTCTGGCTCGACATCCACGAGGGCGTGCTGAACGTCGCCGACCGCTCCGGCCGGCTCACCGTCATCGACCACGAGGACGAGCACCAGTGGGCGCGCGGGGGCCGCGGCGAGCACGCGTGGATGGTCCGCGCGGACGGGTCCGGCGTCTATCACGGCGACAGCCACGGCGTCACCGCCTACGCGCCCGACGGCGGCGGCGAGCTCTGGCACACCCCGATCGAGGGCGGGGTGCTCTTCGGCTGGCAGGAGGACACCGCCGTCTACGCGGGCACCGGCCGCCGCAAGGTGCACCGCCTGGCCAAGAAGAACGGCCGTACCGAGGCCGTCTACGCCTGCGACAGCGTGGTGTACTCGTGCGCCACCTCGCCCGGCGGCCGGTTCGTCTTCGCCGGCGACGGCGCCTCGTCCGTCTACTGCTTCGCCGAGGACGGCACGCGGCTGTGGAAGCTGGGCACCGGCGGCGGTTCGGCCCTGTCCATGCAGTACCACGACGAGCGGCTCTATCTGGTCACCACCGACGGCTCGCTGCTGTGCGTCGACGCGAGCGAGGCGGCCGTCGCCGCCGCGCAGCAGGGCACCGTCCCGGTGGCCCAGGACGTCAAGCTGGCCGCCGCCCTGCCCACGTACGCACCGGCCACGACCGTCGCCGCCGTCGACGCGGTCCACGACGTCCCGGCCGGCGCCATCGTCGTGGAGTGCGTCCAGGAGGGCTCCCGGACCCGGGTCCACGTCGTGACCGAGGGCTACCGGACCGGGTGGAACGTGCAGTTCCCGCGCGCCATCCGCGAGCCCGGCGCCCGCTACGTGGTCGACGCCCTGCACCCGGCCTCCGGCGGCTTCTACCGGGTCCGCGGCGACATCCGGCGGCTCCTGTGAGCGCGGGCTTCGCGGCGGCCACGGGGGACGGGCCGCCGCTGCCCGAGGGCGACGCGGAGCAGCGCTCGCGCGAGGTGCGGGCCGCGTTCGAAGGCCTCCTGCAGATCCGCCGCCTGACCAACCGCCAGGGCAGCGGCGACCCGGCCGCCCGCCCGGCCGAATGGGAGCTCAGACAGCCGGTACGCGCCGTGGCCCTGGCCCTGGAGGCCGCCAAGCGGACCCCGTCGGCACTCGACGAGTCCGGTGCCCGGGTCGCCACCGGCTACCGCGTCGCGCCCGGCGAACGCCTCGGCACCGCCGTCGTCGAATGGCTCGGCCCACCGGGCTCGGGCGCCGCCCAGGAGGAGGAGGCCGCCCTCACCGCCTGCGCGTCCGCCCTCGAGCCCCTGGGCTGGGACGCCCTCCTCTACCGGGGCCCCCGCCGCCACCGCTACCTGGAGGTCGAGCCGGCCGAACCCCCCGGCTGACCGTCACGACCGCCCGCGTCCGCGGCGCCGCGGACGTGACGCGCGGAGCAACGCCATGGCAAGGGCGGCGCGACCCTGCCGCCGAGCCCGCCGCGGCCCGCCCCGGGCGGTGGCGCGCCGCCGCGCACTCCCGCCGGCGGCAAGGCCGCCACCACGGCCGCCTCCGCCCGCGCCGATCGGCGTCTGTCCGTTCGGTGGGTCCTCGGGTCTGCCGAGCGCCTGACTTGATGGCGCGTAGAGGGTAAAGGACTTCGTCGTTGGCGCGTCGCAGACATCAACTCGCCCGACTCTTGCGATTGAGGTGACGCGGGCGGACGAAGGTGTCGAGCGCGCCCACGGCCGCACGGACATGGGCCGGGCCGCGACGCGACCGTTCTCCCGCGCACCACCAGGCCAGCTCCCCGTCCGCATCCCTCGGATGCATGCCCAGGCCATGCTCGGCACACACGGGCCACGCCTGCCACAGAAGCTCGGTGACGGTCTCCTGCGCGGCATCGGCAACGATCGCCAGCGCAGAGGCAGGGTCGTCCGACGAGTCCTGGTGGAGGCAATTGCCGTGCCACTCGCCATTGGCCAGAGCGACGTAGACGTTCTCCGGCTCATCCGCATCGCAGGGCGGAAGAGCCAACAGCTGCATGGGGTCCTGCTCGGGAAGGGTCGCCGCCAGGTCCCGGTTGAGAAGGGCGAGAGCCCGGTCCCACATGGGGTATTCGCCTGGCGAGACGCGACGGGGCTCGGGGTGGTCGAAAAGAGCGCGCATGGACATCATCCTCCGCCACACCAGGGACAGCCCCAATCGCACACCACGTCGTTACTACCTGCGCGCACTGCTTCCAGTCAGCTGAGGGCGTGCGCGGCGGTTCGGGCCCAGGGGTGTGCTTGGTGGCGGTGCAGATGTCGGCGGCGCCTTGGGCGGCGGTGCGGGTGACCTCCCGCGAGCTGGGTCGAGGTACGCCGCTGCCGATCCGCGCGCCGACGTCAACGCGCCTCATATAGTGCTCTGATGTTCGATCGTTTGGAGATCAAGGCGCTGTCCGCGGGGGCCCGGTTCGCCCCCGTGCTGCGGTTGTGGGTCAACGGCGAGGACGTGGTCGACGAGCCGGTGGGTGTGGGCGGCCGCGGGCCTTATGCGGCTGACGTGCTTCCGGCCGACCGCCCCAGCCTTCTTCGGGCCACTGGCGAGGCGCGCCGTCTGCGCTTGGGGGGAACCGGACTGCACCGGTGGCTGTTGCGGCTTCCTGACCGTCGTCGTCCAGCGGTTCGGGGAGATCGTGCAGTGGTCTGAAACCCGGCAGCCTCACCCCCCGACTGCGAGCTTTTACGAGTTCGGGTTCTGGCCAGAGCCGGCGGGACAGCCGTCCTGACGAGTCGGTCACCTGGACATGCACCAGGAAGAGGTCGTCGCGGCCCTGGCCGCGCACGTCTTCACCCGACCTGCTTCGAGGCGGCTGTCCTGCTGTCCCCGAAGACGGCCCGTCAGCTTGGCTGTTCGCCGACCTCACCACCGAAACCGACTACCAAGAGGACCCCACACCTGATGTCCATATGGCCTTCGATCGTTGCCGTACTCGGCACCCTCGCCGGAGCCCTGACCGCCGGACTCCTCCAGCACCGCTCGGCACGCTCCGCGCGCGCCGAGGAGCGCGCCGACAGCCACCGCCGAGACCAGCTCGGCGCCGTCACCGACTTCGCGGCCGCCCTGGACGCGCACCGCTCGGCGATGTTCCACCGGGAGGGTCTGGCCCTGACCGACGCGGGCACCCAGCACCAGCTGGAGGCCCAGACGAGGACCCACGACACCCGGGCGGCCATCACCGCGCCGCACATCCGCCTTCAGGTCCTGGTCCCGGAGCTGTCCGGCCCTGCCCAGCAGGCCGCGGACGCCACGTACGCGCTCCGCAAGGCCGTCGATCGGAGCGAGCTGGATGCCCTGCGGCATGCGGCCAAGGAAGCATCCGTCGCCTTCATCGCCGCGGCTGCCACGCTGCTGAAACCCGACAACCGCTGACTGAGGTGACACCGCCGGCGTCCTGGCCGTCCGGTTGCGCCGGCCACGACGCTCGTGCACTCCTGCGGCGGGTGTTGCCGCTTCTCGCCGCCACTGCGGGGCGACGACCACCCGCCGGCGGTTGCGGATCAGCGGGACCATCGAGGATGCGGTCGCCCGGAAGGCCACCGTGGTGCCGCTCGTGACCCTGCCCCTCGCCACCGCGACCTAAGCCGCCGCGCGGCGAGTGTGGCAGAGCCCGGTGCCGCGTCGCCCCACCGGATGACCGCCGGGGTGCCGAAGGGGTGTCTAGACCGTGGCGACGACCAGCTCCTCCGCGCTGGACGGGAGCAGCCCGTCGGCGCGGCCGGCGAAGTAGCGGTCGGCGAGTTCGGCGGACGAGATGTGCTCGGCGTCCCGGAAGCCGGTCTCGTGGGTCAGGGCGAGCAGGTCCGACGGGGCGTAGAGGCTGACGAAGGGGGTGCCGGCCGCGCGGGCGGCGTGCTGGGTCGCCTGGAGCCCCGGGCGTTCGTCGGCGCCGACGAGGTCGAGCGGCAGCATGAAGGTCATCGCGAGCGTGGAGCCGGGTGCGAGTGCGGCGATCTGACGCAGGGTCGCCGCGGTGGCCTCCCGCGTGAGGTACATGCTGACGCCCAGCGAGGCCACGACCGCCGGACGGGCGGGGTCGAAGCCGGCCGCCACCAGGCCGTCCCACCAGGAGTCGCCCGCCTCGAAGTCGACCGGCACGAAGCGCGGCCCGTCGGGCAGGTCCAGGCCGAGCTCGGCCAGCCGCCGGCGCTTCCAGGCCTGGGTGCCCGGCTGGTCGACCTCGAACACCCGCAGACCGGCGGCGAGATCGGGCCGGCGCTGGGCGAAGGTGTCGAGCCCGGCGCCGAGCAGCACGTACTGGCCGAGGCCCTCCTCGGCCCGCTCCGTCACCAGGTCCTCGACGAACCGGGCGCGGGCCACGATCGACGCCCGCATCCGGCGGGTGGCGTCCGGGTGCATGTCCGGGCGCTCGCGCCACCCCTCGTCCGGCGCCACCAGGCGCAGGCCGAGGGCGTCGTCGAGGACGTGCGGCGCCGGGTCGGCCTGGAGGTGCAGGGCCCGCCACAGGGCGACCCGCAGGGCCGTGCCGTCGACCTGGTGGGCCTGGTCAGCCTGGTGCGCGTCCATGGTGCTCTCTTCCTTCGTGGGGAGTGCGTTCACGGGTCCCACGCTAGGAAGCCGGACGGGCGCGGCGCTTCTTCGATATTGCGCTGATCGATACTGCGGTGATCGATCTTCGCGGCGACCGCGCGATCGGTCCGTCGGGCGACCGCGCCGCCGGCACCGCGCCGTCGGGCGGTCGGGTCCTCGGGCCACCGCGCCCTCGGGCGATCGGCTGGCCGAGCCGCCGGGCCGTCAGGCGACCGAGCCGTCGGGCGACCGAGCCGTCGGGCGACCGAGCCGTCGGGCCGTCGGGCGACCACCCCGTCAGGCGCCCCCCGTCGCCTGTGCCGCGCGGCCGGACCCTCGGGTCAGGCGATCGAGGCGGACATGACCGCCGCCACCGCGATGTTGCAGGAAGCCGTCACCCACACCGCCGGGTGCGGCTCCGGGTCGACCAGTGTCTTGCCCAGCTTGCCGGGCGTGACGAGGTCGACCACCCAGAACGCCACCGCCATCATCGCGAGCCCGAGCAGCCCGAACGCGCCCGTGGAGACGAGGCCCTTGCCGAAGTCCTCGTACGTCGTCCAGATCGAGGTGAAGACGATGCCGCCTATGCCGAGGAGTGCGGAGCTCAGCAGGATCGCGGCGTTGCGGTTGCGGTCCTCCCAGATCTGGCGGCCGAGCTTGCCGGGCGTCAGGAGGTCGACCAGGACGATGCCGAGGATCAGCAGGACGACGCCGAGGGCGCCGTACGCGGCGGTCCGGCCGAGGCCGTTGACGATGTCGCTCATGGAATGCCGGCTCCGGAGGGAAGTGATCGTGAAGGATCGCGGTCAAGGACCGGCAAAATGTAGCGCAAGGCCCGCCCGGTCGGATCGGGCGGGCCTTGCGCGCGGGGGCGGTTCGGTCAGGTGCCGGGCGGCAGGTGCCGGGCCCGCGAGCGCACCATGAACGCGGTCACGATCTCGGCCACGCCCACCGCGACCAGCCAGATCCCGCCGAGCAGGATGAGCACCTCCGCCGACTCCAGCGGCGACACGATGAGCACCACACCGGCGAGCGCGCTGACGACGCCCAGGAAGACATGCCAGCCCCGGGCCGGCATCGAAGGGTCGGAAGCGGCCGCCAGGGTCTGGGTGATGCCCTGGAACAGCCAGCCGATCCCGATCCACAGCGCGAGCAGCAGGACCGACTGCATGGCGCCCCGGAAGCAGAACAGACCGAGCAGGATCGACAGGGCGCCGCTGAGGAAGGCCATGACCCGTAGCGAGGTCCGCATATGCGTGCCGAAGGCCGCGACCAGGTGCATCACACCGCTGATCAGCAGGTACAGGCCGAACAGCACACCGGCGACGACCAGCGACTGCCCCGGCCACACCAGGACCAGCACGCCCATGACGAGGGCGACGAGACCGGACAGCAGGAGGGCCTGCCAGGCCATGCCGGCCAGCAGGCCGAGCGGCCCGGGCGGCACGTCCTCCGGCGTCGGGCGTTCGTACGAGGGGTGTGGATGCGTGTGTGCCATGGGGCTTCCCCTTCTCTCCGCGCCGGCTCGGAGCGGGCGCGGCATCGGTGCCCGGGAACGGCGGCTCGGCGCTCTCACTAAAGCAACAGCCGGCGGACGCCGCAAAAGATGACCCGCGCGGCACGAGATGACCTGTATGGACGAGCAACACAGCGGGTCGCGCGCCCCGGCGGAGCAGAGTGGGACGGAGAACGCCTGTGGAGGGCGCGCACATCCGCCGCGCCCGCGTCCGTACCGGGAGACCCCCATGACCGCTCTCAACCGCCGCGACCTCGGTCTGCTCGCCCTGCGGGTCGGCACCGGCGCCGTCCTCGCCGCGCACGGCGCCCAGAAGCTCTTCGGCTGGTTCGGCGGGGGCGGCATCGAGGGCACCACCAAGGCGATGGAGGCCATGGGCTTCTCGCCGGGCCGGCAGAGCGCCGTCGCCGCCGGGCTCGGCGAGGCCGGCGGCGGCGCCCTGCTCGCCCTCGGCCTCGCCACCCCGGCGGCCGGCGCCGCCGCCGCGGGCGCCATGGCCGGCGCCGTCGCCGTGCACTTCCCGTCGGGCTTCTTCGCCATGAGCGGCGGCTACGAGTACCCCGCCTTCCTCGGCTTCACCGCCGCCGCCATCGGTGTCGCCGGAGCCGGCCGCTACTCCCTCGACCACGCCACCGGGCACGTCCTCGACCAGCCCTGGGTGGTCGTCACCGCCTTCCTCGGCACCGCGCTCGCCGCCGCGGCCGTCGTCGGCCGCCGCGCCGACGCCATCGCCGCCCCCGAACCGGGCCCGGCCGCGGCCGAGGAGCCCGAGCCCGAGCACGGCAGCGCCCGCGGAACGGAAGGGTGACGCCGTGAAGGCGATGGCCCTGCCCGACTACGGCGGCCCCGAGGACCTCACGCTCATGGACCTTCCCGAGCCCAAGGTGGCGCCCGGCGAGGTCCTGGTGCGGGTCGAGGCCGCCGGGGTCAACCCCGTCGACTGGAAGCTGGCGGCGGGCGGGCTCGACCCGATCATGGTCGCCCACTTCCCGATGATCCCCGGCTGGGACGTCGCCGGGGTCGTGGCCCGCAACGGCCTCGACTCCACCGAATTCGCCCCCGGCGACGAGGTGTTCGGCTACATCCGCAAGGACAGCGCCGAACACGGTGCCTACGCGGAGGAGGTCGCCGCCCCGGTCCGTACGCTCGCCCGCAAGCCCCGCGCGCTGAGCTGGGCGCAGGCCGCGGGCCTGCCGCTCGCCGGCCTCACCGCCCTGCAGGCCGCCGACCGGGTCGGCGCGGGCGCCGGCGACACCGTGCTCGTGCACGCCGCCGCCGGCGGCGTCGGCTCGCTGGCCACCCAGCTCCTCGTCGCGCGCGGCGCCCGCGTCATCGGCACCGCGAGTCCCGCCAACCACGACTTCCTGCGCGGCCTGGGCGCCGACCCCGTCGCGTACGGGACCGGGCTCGCCGAGCGCGTCCGGGAGCTCGCCCCCGACGGGGTCGACGCCGCCCTCGACTTCGTCGGCGGCGAGGCCGTGGACGTCTCCGTCGACCTGCTGCGCTCCCCGGAACGGCTCGCCTCCGTCGCCGACCACCGGGCGGCCGCCCTCGGCGGGCACTACGTCTGGGTACGGCCCGACGGCGCCGGCCTGTCGACGCTGGCCGCGCTGGCCGACGAGGGCCGGCTCACTGTCTTCGTCGAGAAGGTCCTGCCGCTGCGGGAGGCCGCCGAGGCCTGGCGCCTCAACAGCGGCGGCCACACCCGCGGAAAGCTCGTCCTGGCCGTCGGCGAGCCCTGAGCCGGTGTGCCCTGCGTCGGCGTGCCCTGAGTCGGCGAGCCCTGCGCCGGTGTGCCGTGCGCCGGTGTGCCGCGCGCCGGACGGCGCGATACTGAACGGGAAGATCCGGAGCCGATCCGGTGCTACGGGGAGAGCAGGGGGAGAGCCGCGGATGCGCGCACATGACGGAAGGAACCGGTGCCGGTCATGAAGATCGATCTCACGGACACCAACTCCAGCAAGATCAACAAGACGATCCTGCAGGCCCGCCGCGCCGTCGGCACCCCCGCCGTCGGCATGGTCCTCACCCTCGTCGTCGTCACCGACGAGGAGAACGCCTACGACTCCGTCAAGGCCGCCAACGAGGCCTCCCGCGAGCACCCCTCCCGCACCCTGGTCGTCATCAAGCGGCGCACCCGCTCCCCGCGCGGCCGACTCGGGACCCGGCTCGACGCCGAGGTCCGGGTCGGCACCGACGCGGGCGCCGGCGAGACCGTGCTCCTGCGCCTGCACGGCGAAGTCGCCCGCCGCGCCGACTCCGTCGTCCTCCCGCTGCTCCTGCCCGACGCGCCCGTCGTCGTCTGGTGGCCGGTCGACGCCCCCGAGGTGCCCTCCAAGGACCCCCTCGGCTCCCTCGCCCAGCGCCGCATCACCGACGCGTACGCCGTCGAGGACCCGATCGGCGCGCTCCGAGTCCGCGCCGCCTCCTACGCCCCCGGCGACACCGACCTCGCCTGGACCCGGCTCACCCCCTGGCGCTCCCTGCTCGCCGCCGCCCTCGACCAGGCGCGGACGACGGTGACCTCGGCCGCCGTCGAGAGCGAGGCGGAGAACCCCAGCGCGGAACTCCTCGCCCGCTGGTTCGGCGACCGCCTCGACGTCCCCGTCGAACGGGTCGTCACCGACGGACCCGTCGTCACGGCCGTCCGCCTGGGCACCCCCGACGGCGAGATCCGCATCGACCGCCCGGAGGGCCCGGTGGCCCACCTGGCCATCCCGGGCCAGCCGAGCCGCGTGATGGCCCTCAAGGTCCGCACCACGGCCGAGCTCATCGCCGAGGAACTCCGCCGCCTGGACCCGGACGAGGCGTACGCGGCGGCGCTCCGGTACGGGCAGTAGCGGGCGATCCCGGGCGTACGGGAGCGAGCCCCGGGCGCACGGCGGACGCCGGACGCACGGGGTAGGGCTCAGGACGCGGCGGACACGGCGGACGCGCGTGCGCGCGTACGGCCTCCTTGGGCGCGTGCGGCCTCCGGCTCCCGGAACGGCCCGGGGCGCGTGCGGCCTCCGGCTCCCGGAACGGCCCGGCGCGCGTACGGCCTCCGGCCACCGGAACGGCCCGGGGCGCGCCCGCCCCGGGCCCGGCGGTCCCGGGCCCGGCGGTCCCGGTTCCGGCCGCGGTCCCGGTTCCGCCCCGCTCAGCCCTCGCGTCGGAAGACCATGACGAAGTCGGCCATCTCCCGTACCCGGGGCACCTCGGGGTCCGGCAGGGCCCGGAGGCGGGCGCAGGCCTCCGCCACCAGGGGCAGGTCCTCGTCGCGGACCTGCCAGGCGCCCGTGAAGAGGCGGCCCTCGGCGATGGTGTCGGCCATCCGGGCCGGGGAGACCCGGAACACGGTGGGGCGTTCGCTCGCCGGGCCCTCGTAGACCAGTCCGCGCGCGGCGGCCAGGGGAGCGAGGAGGTCGGGGCCGTCCTGGCGGGTGTGCCCGGGGTCGAGCCGGTCCTCCAGGTCGTTGACGACGCGGCCGATGTCGTCGGTGGGGCGCATGCCCCGAGCCGGGATCACCAGATAGCGGCCGCCCGGCCGCAGCACCCGCGCCACTTCGGCGAAGACCGCCCGCGGGTCCGGCCCCGCGTGCAGCAGCCAGGTGGACACGGCCTGTGCCACCGACGCCGTGCGGACCGGCAGCCGGCCCGCGTCGCCGACGGCGACCCGGGCGCCGAGCCGCTCGCGGGCGTGCGCCAGCATCCCGGGGGACAGGTCGACCCCGCACACCCGGTGGCCCCGCGCGGTCAGTTCGGCCGCCACGATCCCGGTGCCGACGCCGATGTCGAGCACCGGCTCGGCCGGGTCGAGCAGCGGCGCGAGCTGTTCGGCGAAGACGGCCGCCCGGGCGGTCCCGCCCCGGGAGGCGTCATAGGTGGGGGCGATCGCGTCGAACGCGGCCCGCGCCCCGCTCACGCGGTTCCGCTCGCCGGCACCGGCGTGAAGCTGACCGGCAGCGTCGCCATCCCGCGCAGGATGCCCTCGCGTCGGCTCAGGTCCTCGTCGGGGTCCGTGAGCCGCAGGTCGGGGAAGCGGCGCAGCAGGGTACCGAGGGCGATCCGCGCCTCCGCGCGGGCGAGCGGAGCGCCCAGACAGAAGTGCATCCCATGGCCGAAAGCCAACTGCTGCGGCATCTCGCGCCGGGCCACGTCGAGGATGTCGGGCCGGTCGAAGCGGCCCGGGTCGCGGTTGGCCGCGGCGAGCCCGATGATGATCATCTCCCCGGGCGGGATGGTGACGCCGCCGATCTCGTACGTGTCCACGGTGAACCGGGCCACCCCGCGGCTCACCGGGCCCTCGTAGCGCAGGAGTTCCTCGATCGCCCCGGGCAGCAGCTCCGGGTCGTCGCGCAGCGTCGCGAACTGGTCGGGGTGGCGCAGCAGGGCGTGCATCCCGTTGGCGATGAGGCTCGCCGTCGTCTCGTGCCCGGCGAGCGTCAACAGAATGGCCATCGCGGTGAGTTCGCGGTCGCTGATCCGCTCCTCGGCCTGCGCCGCGCACAGCGCGCTCAGCAGGTCGTCCCGCGGCTCCTTCTTCCGTTGGGCGATCAACGGCTCGTAGAACTCGGTGAGTTCGGCCCGGGCCCGGGCGCCCTTGGCGAGCCGCTCCGGGGCGTTCGGCGGCATGATGAGCCCGACGGCCAGCTTGGCGAAGTCCGGTTGGCCCTCGGCCGGGATCCCGATGAGGTCGCTCAGCACCGCCATGGGCAGCGGCAGGGCGAACTCGGCGACCAGATCCGCCGTTCCGCGCCCCGCGAAGGCGTCGACGAAGGCGTCCGTGTGCGCCTGGATCCGCGGGGTGAGAGCCTCGATCCGGCGGGCGGTGAAGGCCTTGGAGACCAGGTTGCGCAGCCGCGTGTGGTCCGAGCCGTCGGCCACCAGCATGCTCGCCATGAGCACGTTCGTGCGCTCCTGGTGCGCCATCTCCTCGGCGAGGCCGTTGACCCCGGCCGGGCTGCTGCTGAGCCGTGGATCGGTGAGTGCCGCCACCGCCTCGTCGTAACCCGTGACCATCCAGACTTCAAGGGTGGGATTCAGCCGAACCCGCTGCACCACCCCGTGTTCCCGAATCCGCTCGAACAGCGGGTAGGGATCAGGCTGTTGAGCGACGTTCAGCGGCACGTCATGGACGATGGTCTGACCTTGATCCGACATCCGCTACTCCCCGTGAGCGTTCGAAAGATCTGTGGCAGGTAGTCATACCAGCCACGAAAGTTGCGTGGTAGCGTCACCGGCGATCAGCACGCAGAATTGCCCGCGGAGCGGCGTGGCCCACCGGCGAAACGTTTGCTCAGCACTGCTCAACCGGAAGCATTTACGGCCTCAACCAGGCCCTACTGCGCGGGGGGAGACGAGTCGTGGCACAGCTCGACCAGGCGGCGCCGGCCGATCCGATCAAGAGCCTGGCCCATCCCGACGTCCTCCCCGACCCCTATCCGGCATATGCCGCGTTGCGTGAAAACACCCCCGTCTTCTGGCACGAACCGCTCGGTTCCTGGGTGCTCACCCGGCACGCCGACTGCCTCGCGGTCCTCACCGACAGTGCCCGCTTCGCCTCCGACTGGCGCCGCGCCGGCGAGGACATCCCGGGTCCGCTGCTCAGCGTCCAGACCCTCGACCCGCCCGAGCACACCGCCATCCGGCACCTGCTGCTCGACGGCTTCCGCGCCCAGGACCGGCACGCCCTCCACGAGCGCCTCGACCACGACGTCAAGGAACTCCTCGGCGAGCTGGCCGCCCGCCCCTCCTTCGACCTCGTCGGAGAACTCGCCGAACCGCTCGCGCTGCGCTTCGTCACCGCCTTCCTCGGCGTGCCCGCCCCCGACCCGGACTGGTTCGTCCCGATGTCCCGCACCGTCGTCGACGGCATGGACGCCGGACTCTGGCCGGAGAAGCACGAACCCGCCGTCGCCGCCCGCGCCGAACTCGCCGCGTACGCCGGCGGCTGGCTCGCCGACCCGCCCGAGACCGGCCTGATCGCGTACGTCGCCGCCCACGCCGACGACAGCGGCGTCGACCCGGCCGTCCTGCGCAACAGCCTCCGCGCCGTCCTCCACGCCGGCTACGAATCGGCCTCCCGCCTGCTCGGCAACGCCGCCAGGGCCCTGCTCACCACCCCGGGCGCCCTCGCCGCCTTCCGTACGGCCGGCCCGGGCACCGCCGTCGACGAACTCGTCCGCCACGACGCGCCCGTCCAGGCCGACGCCCGCGTCTGTGTCGCCGACACCGAACTCGGCGGCGTCACGATCAAGGCGGGCGACCCGGTGACCCTGCTCCTCGGCGCGGCCAATCACGATCCGCTGCGCTTTCCCCACCCCACCGAGCTGCGACTCGACCGCGCCCCGAACCCCCACCTCGGGTTCGGCCGCGGGGCCCATGCCTGCCTGGGCGCGTCCATGGCGATCCGGCTCGCCGGATCGGTCCTCGGGACCCTTGCCACGGACCACCCCCGGGCACGGGCGGTCGCGGAACCACACCACCGGCGCAACCTCACCCTCCGCGGCCTCGACCGCTTCGAGGTGACGCTGCGCCCCGCCACGGGGGAGGAGGTCAGGACATGAAGTACTGGCACTGAGCCCCAGTCATGTTGCCCGCGCCCTTCACCGGGGGAGGAGGTACGGACATGAAGTACTGGCACTGATCCTGAGCACCGCGATGCCCGCCCGGGGGGTGGGCGACGCGCCGTGAACCGCGGCCTCCGCGCGCACGCCCGTACGCACGGAGGCCGCGGCCTCCGCCAAGACGTGGCCTGGGGCGACTCTCGCCGGGCACACGCCCAGGGCCTGCCTCGCCGATCATTCCGGGCTCACCTCTCCTCACCTGGCAGCAACCGCACCTGCCCGGCCGGCAGCTTCGCCCACCAGTGCGCGTACCGCCGGTAGAGCGCGGGATCGCGCCCGGCGAGCAGGGCGTGCAGGCCCCGCGCCTCCTCGGCGAGTCCCTCCCACACCGGCTCCGGCAGCTCGTGGAAGGCCGTCGCCTCGATCCCGCCCTCGGCCGGCCGCCACACCCCGGCCACCTCCCCGTCCACGAGCAGCGTCGGAAGCACGTCGCCGTTCACGCGGATCACCACCCGCCGGTACGCGGACGGAATCAGCCGGCTCCGGTCCGCGTACGCGAGGAGCACGCTGTCCCACATCCCGAGCAGCCGCGGCGGGGCGGGTGTCTCCGCGACCGGTCGCGGAGCCCCGGGCAGATCGAACAGCTCGGTGCCGTCCGGCCCTTCGAGCCGCTCCACGACGCCGTCGAGCTCGCCCAGCACCCGCCGCAGGGGCGCCCGTCGCACCATCGCGAACTGCGCCATGTCCGCCACCGACGCCGGCCCGAAGCCCGCCAGATACCGCAGGACGAGATGCCGCAGCGCCTCCGGCACGACCTCGCGGCCGGCCGGTACGGTGCCACCGCCGACGGCCACGTAGGACGGGCGCTCGCCGAACGCCCAGGGGCCACCGGTCGGTTGATGGTGCAGCGGGGCGTAACCGCGCAGTCCCCACCAGGCGTCCTCACGCCGCTCCGGCCCGACCCGCTCCTCCAGCCAGCCCCTCATCTCGGCGCTGCTCCGCGGCACTTCGGCGAACGCGAGGAGACCGGGCAGCAGCTCCGCCGCGTCGGAGGGCGTGAGGCCGCTCGCCGCGAACCGGAAGCCGAGCCGGGAGGCGTACAGCGTCTGCTGCATCGCCTCCCGGAACGCCCGGTAGTCCTCGGCGTGCACCGCGTGCAGCGTGATCCGCATCAGGGTCGCCTTCACCACCTCGCGGCGGCCGAGGACGGCGTCCGCCTCCGCCGGGTCGAAGCCCGCGAGCCGGTTCCACAGCGCCAGGTACGCCGAACCCGGATGCTGCGCCTGCAGCGCGACCACCCGCCGGACCCCGTCCGCGACCCCCAGCGGCGCGCGCTCCAGGAGCAGTTGACGGCCGAGAGTGGCCCGGTTGAGCTCGCGCGCGGTGATCCTCATGCCGGGCATTCTCGCCCGTCAGCCCCCGGTGGCGTCCACCGGCCCCGGCTGCGCGGGGACCCCGGGGACGACCGGGGCCGCCGGGCCCGCGGGCGTACGGAACTGGCTCGCCTGCACCTCGTACGCCTCCCGGAAGAAGCCCTTTCCGGTGGCCGGATCCATCAGCTCCGCGAAGCTGCCGTGCTCGACGACCCGGCCCTCGTCGAGGACGTAGATGAGGTCCGCGTGCCGGACGCTGTGCAGCCGGTGCGTGATGAGGACCGTCGTCTGCCCGGTGCCGGCCAGCCGGTGGATCTGGTCGAAGACCCGCTGCTCGGCCACCGGGTCCAGAGCGCTCGTCGGCTCGTCGACGATCAGGATCCGGCCGTCCCGGTAGCGGGCCCGGGCCAGGCCGACCTTCTGCCACTGGCCGCCCGACAGCTCCTGCCCGCCCCGGAACCCCCGCGCGAGCAGCGTGTCGAGCCCGCGCGGCAGCCCCCTCACGACCTCGTCGGCGCCCGCGTACACGGCGGCCTCCGCGATCGCCCCGTCGTCCATCGGCCGGCCCGGACGCCCGATGCCGATGTTCACCCGGGCGGTGAACGGCCAGCGGTGGAAGTTCTGCGCCACCATCGCGATCCGCGCGAAGAGCTGCGGGCGGTCGGCCTCCGTCGTGTCGACGCCGTCCCACAGCACCCGGCCGGCGTCCGGCACGTACAGCCCGCACAGCAGCTTCGTCACCGTCGTCTTGCCCGAACCGTTCCGGCCGACCAGCGCGACCGTCCGGCCCCGCGGGATCACCAGGTCCACCTCCCGCAGCGACGGCTCCTCCGCACCCGGATAGGTGAAGGTGACCCGCTCGAAGCGGATCTCCTCCGTCCGCGGCGGCAGGTCCCGGCCCACCGCGGGGATCGCCCGCCGTTCCGCCTCCTCGCACAGCGTCTCCAGGTCGGCCACGAACAGGCTCTCCTCCTGTACGTCCGTCAGCCGCAGCACCAGATCGGTGATCGACGCCGAACCCGTACGGATCGCGAGAACCGCCGTACCGCCGACCGCCAGGTCCATCCGCCCGCTCCACAGCAACAGCCCCAGCACCCCGTACGCGGCCACGGTCGCCAGGCCGCGCGCGCCGTCCGCCGTCAGACCGACCCGGGCCCCCGTCCACGCGAGCCGGGTCTGCTCGCGCTCGCTGGTCTCGGCCATCCCCCGGAAGTGCTCCAGCAGGAACGGCCCCACGTCGTGCACCCGCACCTCACCGGCCGCCTGCTGGTCGATGAGCAGCTGCCCGAGCAGCTTGGCCGCCCGCGCGTGCTGCACGAAACGGTGCCAGCTCACATACCGGTGCCGGGCCATGGTCAGCGCACCCCACGCCGAGGGCAGCGCCATGGCGACGAGCAGCGGCAGCAGCACCGGGTGCAGCACCGTCAGCACCCCCGCCGCCGCCACCAGCGAGATCGCCGAGGTCACCACCGCCGTGCAGTAACCGACCATCCGCCGCGCCGAGTCGGCGCCCCACTGCGCCGAGTCCATCAGCTTGTGGAAGCCGTCGTCCTCGATCGCCGCCAGCTCCACCCGCGCCACCAGCCCCAGGTAGCGCTCGGTGGCGCACCGTTGCACCTTCGGTTCGAGCACCCCCGTCGCCACCGCCGAGGCCGACGTCAGCGCCGCGCCGATCACGGAGACCACCGCGACGACCACCAGCGACGGCAGGGCGGCCCGCAGCCGCTCGGCCGTGCTGCCCCCGGCGAGCAGCTCGCCCAGCAGCGCGTTCACCGCGACCAGCGACACCGCCTGGGTCACCCCGCGTCCGGCCTCGCTCGCCGCGACCGTGTACAGCGCCCGCCGGTCCGCCTCCCGGGCCAGCCGCACCGCGATCGCCACCTGGCGCGGCAGCGCCGCCGCCATCGCCCCCAGGCCCAGCTTCAGCCAGACACCGTGGTGCCGGCTCCACCCCATGTCGTACGCGAGCTCCCCGCCGAAGAGCAGCTCCTCCGACGCCGACGGCCGTCCGCCGCCCGGCTCCTTGTCCTCCACCGCGCTCGTCATGTCCGGAAGAACGGCCCTCATGAGGGCGCCGTCACGGGAGATGAAAGGGTGAGCGGAGCGCGGGGGCGCGGAAGGGGGCGGCATGGACGTGAGCGAGCTCGTACGGGCGGAACTCGCCCGGCACGACTGGGCGGCACTGCGGTGCGGGTGCGGGGACGGCGCGGACCACGTGCCGCTGCTGTTCGAGACGATCCTCGCCGCGGAGACCGCACAGGACATGCGGGGCTACACGCTGCAGGACCACGTCGTGGTGGACACGTACATCTACGAGTGCACCCCTCCCGCCGTGGGCGTGATCCTCGCCGCGCTCGCCGGAGACGTCTCGCCGCCGGCCCGCGAGGAACTGCTGGAAGCCCTCTCGTACATCGCCATCGGCGCCGGCCACGTCCGCGAGGGGCTCACGGTCGAGGAGGCCTGGCTCGAGGACGGCTGTGTCGCGGCCGCGCGCGAGGGGTTCTGGATCCTCGCCCACATCGGTCTCAGCGGGAAGGCGTACGAGGCCGAGACGGTGGCCGACATCTGCGCCGCCCTCGGGCTCGGCGGGGACAAGTACGCGGACTACCAGCGTCTGTTCCGTGCCCGGGTCGAGGCCAAGACGAAGCGCCGCCGGCTCCACCGCTGATACGCCGTCGCGACGCGCCGTGGCCGGCGAGCGCTTTGAAGGGGCGTTCCCGCAGGTCGTACGCTCGCCACGCGCGCCGTGCCGGCGCCCGAGCGACAACGACCGCGGCTCTCGACGGCCGCACTCAGGGGGGAACTTCACCATGCCCAGGATTCTCGTCGCCGCCACACCCGTGTCCGGCCACCACGGGCCGCTGCTCCAGATCGCGAGCCATCTGGCGCGCCTCGGCCACGAGGTCGTCTTCCTCGGCGGGGCACGCTTCGCCGACCAGGTCCGGGCGGCCGGGCCCGAGTTCCGGGCCCTGCCCGCCGAAGCGGACTACGACGACCGGGACTTCTCCGCCCGCTTCCCCGAGCGCGACGGCATCCCCGCCGGCCCCGCCCAGATCATGTGGGACGTCAAGCACGTCTTCGGCGATCCGACGCCCGCCCAGTTCCGGGCCCTGAAGGACGTCCTGGCCGAGTTCCCCGCGACCGCGGTCCTCCACGACAACCTCTTCTTCGGCGGCGTCGCCCTCTCCCTGAGCGCCGCGCCGGGCGCCCGGCCGACCGTGTTCAGCGTGGGCATCTCGCCCCTCGGCGTCGAGAGCCGGGACACCGCGCCCCACATGCTCGGCCTGCTCCCGCCCACCGACGACGCCCAGCGCGAGCAGTACGCGGCGATCGCCGCCCGGATGGCCGAGCAGCGTGCCCCGCTCGACGCACACCTGCGGGCCTGCTTCGCCGAGGCGGGTGTCACCCTGCCCGAACGGCGGCTCGGACGCGACCTCGTCGAGGCCGCCGACGCCTTCCTGCAGCTGACGGTCCCCGGCTTCGAGTACCCCCGTGGCGACCTCCCGGCGAACGTGCGCTTCATCGGTGTCGTCCCGATCCCGGCCGCCGCCGGCCAGGAGCCGCCCGCTTGGTGGCCCGAGCTCACGCGCGCCCGGGCCGAGGGCCGGCGGATCGTCGTGGCCACGCAGGGCACCCTCGCCAACACCGGCCTCGGCCGCCTCGTCATCCCCACCGTGCGTGCCCTCGCCGACCGGGACGACGTCCTCGTCGTGGCCGCCACCGGCCGTCCCGACGCCGCCGGCCAGTTCGCCGCCGCACTGCCCGAGATCCCCGGCAACGCCGTCGTCGCCGGCTACGTGCCCTTCGACGAGCTCTTCCCGCTCGCCGACCTCCTCGTCACCAACGGCGGCTACGGCGGCACCCAGGCCGCGCTCGCCCATGGCGTCCCGCTGATCGTGGCCGGGGACACCGAGGACAAGCCCGAGGTCGCCGCCCGCGTCGAATGGACCGGCACGGGCGTCAATCTGCGCACCGCCGACCCCTCCGACGACGCCCTGCGCACCGCCGTGGACACCGTCCTCGGCATCCCGTCCTTCACCGAGCGCGCCGCGGACCTGGCCAAGGAGTACGCCGCGCACGACGCCCTCGCCCGGATCGACGAGCTGGTGCGGGCGACCGACCCGGCGGGCGACACCCGCTGAAGCGAGCCGCGGGGGAGTCGGCCAGGCGGCCCGCGGCCGACTCCCCCTGTCTGTGGTGATTCCGGCGTGAATCCGTCATCAAGTCGTGAAACTTGCCGGGAAAGATACTGGTCAGCCCAGCACGACGCACTTCTCAGACTCGGGGGAACACCACCATGAGCACCGTTCGCAGAGCCGCCGCCCTCGCCGTCGCCGCGGCCGTCTCCGGCCTGGCCCTCACCGCCTGCGGCCCCTCCGAGGACGGCGCCGCCGGAGCGCCGACGGCACCGGCCACCCCGACGAAGTCCGCGACGCCGGCGAAGCCGTCGCCGACGCCGAGCAAGGGCACGACGGGCGGCTCCACCGGAGGCTCCACGGGCGGAAGCGGTGGCGGTTCGACGGCCGGTTCCACCGGCGGCTCGTCGGGCGGCTCCACGGGCGGCTCCACCGGCGGCTCGACGGGCGGTTCCACCGGGGGCAGTGGCGGGGCGACCGACCCCGACTACGGCGTGTTCCCGTGCAGCACCTTCGACGTGACGTTCACCGCGAGCCTGGCCGAGCCCACGACCAGCAGCTATCTGCTGAAGATCACCAACAAGAGCGGCAAGCCGTGCGAGGCGCTCGGGCACCCCGTCGTGACCTTCGGCGACCTCGACGGCCACGCCACGGAGCGCGGCACGGCGCCGGCCATCGAGAAGGCGATCCGGCTCGCGCCCGGCGAGTCGGCCTACGCCGGGCTCATGGGCGGCCCCAAGGACGGCACGGGCAAGACGGTCAACTCGATCGCCATGACCATGAACACCGAGTCCGACCTGGAGCAGAAGCCCCTCAAGGCCTCCACGCCCGGCTTCAACGTCTCGCCCACCGCCAACTCCGTGACCGCGTGGATGACCAACGCCGAGGACGCACTGAGCCTTTGACCGGCGTCTCTCGACCCGGCGGCGCTTCACCCGGCGGCGTGCCCGGCACGCCGCCGTGCCGCGGAGCCGGTCAGTCCCACTGCTGGGCGGTGAGGGAGGCGACCGGCTGCGGCTTGCCGATGACGGCCAGGGCGATGAAGAAGTTGATCTGGCCGATCGCGATGGTCAGCGTGGCCATCGCCTTCTCGTCGTAGTGCTTCGCGGCCTCGGCGTACAGCTCGTCGCTGACCCGCTCCCGGCCGTGCGGAGTGGGCTGCAGGGTCGCCTCGACCAGGGCGAGGGCCGCGCGCTCGGCCTCCGTGAAGTACGGGGCGTCCTGCCAGGACGCGACCGCGGTGATGCGCTCGTCGGACTCGCCCGCCTTGCGCAGGAAGCTGGTGTTCAGGATCGTCAGGTAGGTGTTGTTGACGATCTGTCCGGCCCGCAGGTGGATCAGGTTGATGGTGGTCCGCGGCACGGACTGGTTCCCGGTGGCTCGGAAGAGGGCGGCGCTGACGTCGGCCAGCTCGGGCACGAACCTGCCGGGATCGGGCATCCGGGAGATCGAGGGGGTCGAGGGGGTCGTGGAGGTCGAGGGGGTCGAGGGCGTCGTCATGGGGTCTCTCCTTCGCGGTGGCCGCGTGTCGCGGGCCTCTTCGGCGTCTGCACAGCACTGACGGACCGGCGAGCGAGAGTGTGACCGGAGACGGGCACGGAAACGGGGAGGAATTCTCCCGGCCCCCGGGGGCGGCGCGTGGGCCGGCCCCCGAGGACGGTAGGGCCTAGGCCGCCGCGTCCGGCTTCCAGTCCTCGACGAGGAGGCCGAGCAGCACCTCGTCCAGGAACTCGCCCATCACCCAGGCCGAGGAACGCAGCACGCCCTCGCGGACGAAGCCGTTGCGCTCCGCGGAGCGCAGCATCGCGGTGTTGTCCGCCAGCGTCTCGATCTGGAGCCGGTGCAGGCTGCGGACGACGAACCCGTAGTGGCACAGCACCGCGACCACGTCCGTGCCGTAGCCCTTGCCCCGCGCGGACGGCAGCAGCCCGAGCCCGATGTGCGCGCCCCGGTTGTGGTGGTCGATGCCCCACAGCGTCGCGGTGCCGACCAGGGAGCCGCCCTCCAGCTCCACCACGGAGAACTGGACGCTTCCCTCCTTGGTGTCGTCCACCACGAGCCGCGGATCCTGCGAGCCGGGCGAGATCGGACGCCACGGTCCCGCTTCGGCCCGAGAGGCGTTGACCACGTCGTCGTAGAGCTCGGTGCGCAGGATCGGGATGTCGTCCTCGTGCCGGGCCCTGAGCCCGACCTTCGTACCTCTCAGCATGTCAGCTTCCTATCCGACCGGCTCGGCCGGCGGCAATCGGATATCTGCTCCTCGGCCTCCTGTTCGTGGGCGGGCTGCCCGCGCCGTCGTCAGGACACGCCGCGGACGCGGACGACGAGGAGGCCGCCGAGGAGGGTGGCCAGGGCCGCGGTGACGTAGAGGCCGGTGTAGCCGCCGGCGTGGGCGATGACGGGGGAGGCGAGGGCGGGGGCGAGGACCTGGGGGCCGGAGTTGGCGATGTTGATGACGCCGAGGTCCTTGGCGCGGTCGGTGGCCTCCGGCAGGACCTGGGTGACCAGCGCCTGGTCGACGGCGAGGTAGATCCCGTAACCGGCGCCGAGGACCGCCGCGGCGGCGAGGGCCGCCGGCCAGGTGTGGACCAGGGCGAGCAGCAGTGCGGCGGCGGCCATGACGAGCGAGCAGACGACGACGAAGGGCTTGCGGCGGCCGGCACGGTCGGACAGGACGCCCACGGGAACGGCCGTGAGCGCGGCGCAGAGGGTGTAGACGACCGTGAGGACGAGCACGCCGGTGCCCGGGTCGGCGTGGTGGACCGCGTCCGCCAGGAAGTAGAACAGGTAGAGGGTGCCGAGCGCGTTGCCCAGGTTGACGAGGAAGCGCGTCAGCCAGGCCCAGCCGAAGTCGGGGTGCTTGCGGGGGCTCACCCAGAACGAGCGGGCGAAGGCGCGGAGGTCGAAAGCGGGCCGCAGCGCGCGGGGCAGCGCCGGCTCGCCGTGGCGCAGGACGAAGGGCAGGGCGAGCGTGACGGTGAGCAGGGCGAGGACGCCGTAGCCGGATCGGACGCCGCTCACCAGCGCCGTGGTGATCAGCGCGCCGAGGACGAGGCCGAGGGACTGCATGAGGCCCGTCCACCCCGAGACCTGCGCGCGCTGGCCGATCGGCACCCGGTCCGCGATCGGGGTGGCGACCCCGGCCAGCATCGCGTTCAGGCCCGCCTGCGCCAGGCACCAGCCGACCGCGACCCCGGCGACGGTGTGCCGGGACGCGGTGAACGCCAGCCCCGCCGCTCCGGCGAGCGCACCCCCGAGGATCCACGGCCGGCGCCGCCCGAACCGGCTCGTGGTCCGGTCCGACCACGCGCCCGCCAGCGGGTTGGCCAGCACGGCGACGAGCGCGCCGAGGCCGGTGACGAGGGAGAGCGCGGCGTTCTTGTCGTCCGGCGCGATCCGCTCCAGCTGGAGCGGCAGCAGGATCTGAATGGGCGTCATGAAGGCCATGAAGACGGCGAGCGTGGCCAGCGACAGGCGCGCCGTCCAGCCGGGCAGGACGGGCTCGGTGGGCTCGGCGAGGACGTCGTCGGCGGCGTCGAGCCCGTTCGCCGCGCCTCTCGCGTCCCCGGCGGGGGCCGAAGCAGGGGCCATGGTGTCCCCGCTCAGGGTCTCTGGGAGGCGATGAGGGCGCGGTACCACTCGAAGCTCGCGCGCGGGGTGCGCCGGCCGGTGGCGAAGTCGACCTCGACCAGGCCGAAGCGCTGGTGGTAGCCCTCGGCCCACTCGAAGTTGTCGAGCAGCGACCAGGTGAAGTAGCCGCGCACGTCCACTCCGCGCGCGCCCGCCTCCGCGACCGCGGCGATGTGTCCGGCGAGGTAGTCGATACGCGCCTGGTCCCGCAGCCCGGCCGGCTGCGAGCAGCCGTTCTCGGTGATCCAGACCGGCGGAAGGGCGTCTCCGTAGCGGGCCTTGAGGCCGGTGAGCAGCTCCGTGAGCCCGTCGGGGACGACGGGCCAGCCGAACGCGGTGCGCTCGTACGGCTCTTCGGGCTCCGCCAGGTCGAAGGGCAGGCCGGCCGCCGGGTCGGCCGGGGCGGTGACCCAGGTGGGGTTGTAGTAGTTGACGCCGAGCCCGTCCAGCGGCTGGCCGATGGTGCGGAGATCCCCGTCGCGCACCAGCCCGCCCCAGCTCGCGTCGGCCATGCCGTAAGCGGAGAGATCGGGGTAACCACCCAGCATCACGGGGTCGTTGAACAGCCGATTGTGAAGAACGTCGTACGCGGACGCGGCCGCCGTGTCCCCGTCCGACCGGGCGTCGGAGCGCAGACGGACGGGCGTGCAGTTGTTGGCGACGAGCACCTGGGCGTCGGGAACAACTGCACGCAGCGCGCTGGTCGCCAGGCCGTGGGCGAGCAGCTGGTGGTGGGCCACCGGCAGGGCGTCCAGGAGCAGGGCGCGGCCCGGGGCGTGGACGCCGAAGCCGTAGCCGAAGGACATGTGGACGAAGGGCTCGTTGAGCGTGATCCACCGCTTGACCCGGTCGCCGAGCCGCTCGGCGACCACGGCGGCGTACTCGGCGAAGCGGTACGCGGTATCGCGTTCCATCCAGCCGCCCTCGTCCTCCAGGGCCTGCGGCAGGTCCCAGTGGAAGAGGGTCGGGGTGGGCTCGATCCCGGCGGCGAGCAGGGCGTCGACCAGCCGGTCGTAGAAGTCCAGCCCCCGCGGCTCGACCTTGCCCGCGCCCGTCGGCAGGATGCGCGGCCAGGAGATCGAGAAGCGGTACGCGTCGAGTCCGAGCCGGCGCATCAGCGCGACGTCCTCGTCGAACCGGTGGTAGTGGTCGCAGGCGACGTCGCCGGTGTGCCCGTCGCGGACGGCGCCGGGGCGGCGCACGAAGGTGTCCCAGATGGAGGCGCCCTTGCCGTCCTCGTCGGCCGCGCCCTCGATCTGGTACGCGGCGGTCGAGGCGCCCCACACGAACTCGGCCGGGAGGCGGGGGACTTGGGTGGGACCGACGGAGCTGGGTGACACGGGCACCTGCCTTTGGCTGGGGCTTGCCGTCCAAGGTGGGCCGCACCGTAACATGAACACATGTTCACGTTCTAGGGGTGAGACGCGCGGCGCCCCGGGGCCGCTCAGCCCTCCCGGCCCTACCCTCCCGCGGCGGCCGTCAGCCGCCCTCGCAGGTCGCGCCAGTACGCGTCCAGCATGAACGTGAGCTCCTCCAGAACTCCGGCATCCGGCTCGCCCCCGCCCTTGAACGCCTCGTGCAGGACGGCGTTGGCGGCCCACACCACCATCCGCGTCGCCCGCCGCGCCCGCTCGCCACCAGTCACGCCGGTCAGGTGCTCCACGATCCGCTGCAGCCCCTCGGCGACGAGCGCGTTGGTCGCCTCGTCGGCCCGCGCGAGCTCGGGACTGAGATGCCGGCCGGCCCACAACGCCATGCCGCCCCGCTGGGACCGGAAGAGCTCGGCGTAGACGTCCACGACGGTGCCGACCAGGTCGGCGATTTCGCCCGCGAGAGCCCGCTCGACGAGCGCGTCGATGGCGGTCTCGAAGGCCTGGAGATACCGCTGCCCGAGCGCGTCCACAACGGCGCTCTTGTCGGCGTAGAACTGATAGATACTCCCGACCGGCACGCCCGCCGCCTCGGCGACCCGGCGCATGGTCAGCGCCTCGTATCCGTCCCGGGCCAGAATCCGGTCGGCGGCCCCGAGAATGGCTTCGACCCGCGCCCGGCTGCGCGCCTGCCGGGGCGCCCGCGGCACGCGAGGCCGTGACTCCGGCCCCGGCTTCCCTGTGTCCGTCACCGCGGTGTCACCCCACCTTCCCGGTCGCCGGACGAAGTCGTCGAACGTAGCACGAGGCCCGTGGCGAGCCGGCAGCCCACGCCAGGCCGTTGATCGGAGGGGTGGCCTGTCGTCTGCTCCTGAACGCACTACAGCCCCGACCGGCGTGCCGGTCGGGGCTGTAGCAATGAGCTAGTGGCTGTCGAGCCAGCGGCGTGCCGCCACGCTCAGCGGCAGGTCGTCCGGGTCGCCCATGTCGTCCATGGAGCCGTCCGTCAGGCCCTCGGCCCAGCGGCGGAGGACTTGCGAGCGGTGCGGCGCCTTCAGCACGGAGGTGCTGATGGCGTGCTCCCACGTCGTGGCGAAGCACAGCACGTTCCCGTCGAGCGACAGCATGCGGAACTCGGGGCGGTAGGGGGCGCTGCCGAGCAGCCCGTCAGCACCCCTGCCCATGATGTCCCACTCGCTCTGCAGCTCGACGCAGTGCCACCGCGCGAGGCGGTCCCGGCCGGGGTGGAGGGCGATCAGGAACCTGCGGTCGGTCTCGGAGAAGAGCCCTCCTTCGACCGACAGCCGGTACCAGTCGGCGTTCGCCTTCTCCTGCAGGTGCGGATCACGGAAGTCCAGCATGACCTCGACGCGCCCGTCCTCGAACGGGACGCTCGGTGCCTGACCGGTGACGGTGGGCGGAACGAGCCCGTCGGGCGCCGTCCATTCCTCCACGATGCGCAGACCCGCTGCGGCTGGGGACCTCATCGGGGTGACCCACCTCCATGGCTCGCGTACCAGGCGGACGGTGGTTGGTTCCATCTACCTGGAAGGCGTCCGGCGAACCCGTACTCGTACACCCGATTGTAGTTGTGGCCGAGGATGTACCCGACCACGCCGTCGGAGCGCACGAGGATGCGTGTCAGGCCGTTGTTCACGCCCGTGTAGACGGTTGCGTCGTACCACGGGTTGCTCGTGTTGTAGCCGGTGATCTGGCCGTTGGCGTTCGTCCGACGGGCGTCGTACCAGTCGAGGCCGTTGTTGTTGACCCGCTGGGAGAGCTGGCCGCTCTCGACGCGGTTCACCGTCTCGTGGACCTCGCGGGGGATCTCCGCCCAGTTGGCCGCGTTCTGGGTCTGCCGCTTCCCCGTCTCCGAGGGCGAGTACGGGTCCAGATCCGACGGGCACGAGTCGTTGTGGACGAGGGCCGGGGTCGTGCCCGCCAGCACGTAGTACGTGTGGAGATCGCCGACCGTGAGGTTGTGGACCCGCTTGTGCTGAGTCCACTTCCTGACCTCTGTGACCTGGACCCAGGTGCCGGACGAGGTGCGGAGCCACTCACCGGCCTTGAGGTCCGTGGCCTTCAGCCACTTGTGGAGCGACGCGACCCAGAAGGGGTGACCGTCGGTCGCGGTGATCTTCTCCTTGGCGTCGCCCTTGGCGCCGTCGGTGTCGATCGTGATCTCGACGAGGTTCTTCTGACCCTCTCCGATGATCCGTGCGACGACGGGCTTTGACTTTGTCGTGCCCGTCCTCTCGTCGGTGGCCATGACCCGGTCACCGGGCTTGACCTCTTCGATGGCCTTCGACGTGCCGTCGCCCATCAGGACCTTGGTGCCCGGCACGAAGCTGTTGCAACCGCTGGACCCGCCGGTGTCGGTCTCCTTTCCGGACGCCTTCTTGGGTTCGTCTCCCTTCTTCTGTTCCGAGGACTTCGACGCCTTTCCGTCGCCGTCCGCCTTCTTCGCCTTCTGGGCCGAGGACTTGCCTTGCTTCGCCGCGGTCGCCGCGGCCTCGTCGGCCTTCTTGGCGGCCGCAGCTGCGGCCTCCTGGGCGGCTCGACGCGCCGCCGCGGCCTCTTCCTCCAGTTTTCGTGCCCGTTCGGCGGCTTCCTCCATCTGGCGTTTCCACTCGGCCAGGTCCTCGGCGTACTTGGCCATGGCCTGCTGGAAGCGTTCGACCTTCCGCATGATGTCGCGAGCCAGGGCGAGCTTCGACGCCCAGCTGTTGAAGGCCTCCCAGGCGCGGTCGAGGGCCTTGAGGATGCGCTTGGCACGGCCCGCGAACGGGAGCGCCGCGTCGAGGGCGAGGCCCGCACAGGCCCAGCCGTCTCCACCGAGGCACGCCTTGATGTCGTTGTAGCCCGAGACATCCTTGAGGATGCCCATGGCGACCTCAAGGGCGACGTCCAGCGCGCTCTTGCCCTGGATCATCTCGGCCCAAGCCTGCTCCGCCGCCGTGAAGTCCTGGACGGGCATCACGGGCGGTGCGATGGACAGACCGCTCGGGTCGCTGTACGTCACCGGCGAGTTGTTCGCGTAGGCGTACGGGTTCATCTGCTTGGGCTCGTTGTAGTCGACCACCGGGTCGACGGACAGGAATCGGCCCGTCGCCGGGTCGTACTCCCGCGCGCCCAGGTGGACCAGACCCGTGGTCTCGTCGATGTCTCCGCCGACGAAGCCCTTCTTGCCCGGCCACACCGACGGCGCCGTGCCGCGCACCTCGCCGTACGGGGTGAACTTGCGGCGCGTGATGGCCGAGGTGGACGCGTCCACCGCCGTCGTCGCCGTGCCGTTCTGATCGGCCATCAGGTACGACGTGGTGATGACGCCGTCCTTCGCCGTCTTGACCATCGTCGGGCCGGCCGGGTGCGCGTAATACCGCGTGCCTTCCAGCTTGCCCGCGGGGGTCAGCTTGATCTCGGTGCTCGGCAGGTAGAGCGTGGTGCCGGTCTTGTCGCGCTTGATCAGGCGATTGCCGCCGACGTCGTAGACGTACTCCGTCGACTCGCTGCCCTTGGTCACCTTCGCGAGCTTGCCCGCGACGTCCCAGTCCAGGGTCTGGGTGTCGCCCTGGATGGTCCGTGTGCGGGTGTTGCCCGCCTCGTCGTACGTGTACGACTCGGTGCGCGAACCGCCCGGCCCCGACGTGTCGACCTTCTGGAGCTGGTTGGCGCGGGCCTGGCCCGGGGTGCCGTAGGTGAAGAGGCGGGTGACGTCCTGGGCGGTGTCACCCGCGGGGGAGTGCTGGACCTCCTTGGTGCGGTTGCCCGCCGCGTCGAAGCTGTACGAGGACCAGTACGGGTTCGGGCCGCCCACCGACGGGGTCGAACCCGGGCCCGAGGAGCCGGGCTTGGCGGCGCAGTCGTCCGTGGCCGTCCACGCCTCGTTCATACGGCGCAGATAGTCGTACGTGAAGCACTGGACGTCGGCGATGCCCTGCGGGCCCTCCTTGTCCGTGATCTTCAGGATGTTGCCGACGTCGTCACGCTCGAACGTCGTGTCGTTGATCCGGCTCGGCGACACCTCGCGGTCGTTCACCGTCCGCTGGAGCTCGCGGGTCTGCTCGTCGTAGTAGTTCGTCGTGTAGACCTGGGAGCCGGCCGGCCCCGCCTCCGTTCGCAGCACGTCGCCCATGGGCGAGTAGTCGACCTTGCCGACGAACGTCTTCCCTCCGACGCCCATGATCGTGGGCAGCTCGAAGTGGTTGTACGTCATCGTGCTGATCTCGCTGGGCAGACCGCCCACCGCCGGCTGCATCGTCCACGCCATCAGACCGGTGTTCGGCCGATAGCCGGTGGAGAAGCTGTACGTGCCGGCGAGAGCACCCTCCGAGGCCGGGATGGTCAGCTTCGTCCCGGTCGGGCGGTACTCGGTGTCGTAACCGGTGACCTCTTGCTTGTAGGCGTTGCCGTTCACGTACCGGGTCGAGGAGACCGGCAGGCCGATCGCCCCGGGCAGCGTGTCGTAGGTGGTGGACGTCAGCTTGGGACCCGCCAACGAGCCCTCGTGCGTCGCGACGACACGGCCCAGCACGTCGTACTCGGGCGCGGTGGTCTTCCCGCGGGCATCGGTGAGGGTGGCGACACGGTCACCTTCACCGTACGTGATCACCGACGTGCCCTTGTCAGGGTCCGTCTGCTTGACCTGACGCCCACGGATGTCGTACTCGAAGGCCCACCGGTCGCCCGCCTGGCTGACGACCGACTCCAGCATCCCGCGCCGGTTGTAGGTGTACCGCGTCTTGTCGTACGCGCCGGTCGGAGAGTCCGCGCGGAAGAAGCGCAGTTCCGTCTTGCGGCCGAGAGCGTCCAGGAAGGCCTGGGTCGGGGTCTCGCCCTTCGGCGGGTCGACGGTGATGTTGTCGCCGCCGTAGGAGGTGGTGGTGCGCGAGGTCTCCACGCCGAACTTGCGGGAGACTTGCGCCGTCGAACGGCCGGAACCGTCGTACAGGGTCACCGTCGAGGACGGGACCTCGTTGTCCTTCGGGTCCCACTGCACGCCCGACGCGGTGCCGGCGGTGTAGTAGGCGCCGTTGCTCTTCCAGACCTGGCCGAGGCTGTTGTAGAAGGTGTCGGTGACCAGCCGGCCGCCGCCGAGCGCCTCCATCTGGGTCTGGCGGATCCGCAGGCTGCTGTCGTAGATGTCGTAGCTGGTGCGGTACGTGCCGTCGTCCAGCAGCGCCTTGTTGGTGATGACGACCGGACCGTCGGTGCGGACGTCGTAGGAGAACTCACCGTCGGGCGACTTGCTCAGCGGATCACGGTCCGGAGACCAGACCTTGGTGAGGCGGCCGAGCGCGTCGTAGCGCATGACCTGACGGCGACCGTTGACGTCCGTCTCGGCGAGGACCGAGCCGCGACCGGCGTCCGTTTCCGTCGTCCTCGTGTGCCCCAGAGTGTTGGTGGCGACCACCTTGGTCACGATCTGCCCCGAGGACGGCGTATACGCCGTCCTCGTCACCTTGCCGAAGACGTCCGTCGTCGCCGTCGGCCGGCCGTACGCGTCGTACTCCGCGCTGCCGTCCGTCTGGTAGACCGGGGCACCGTTCACGTAGTCCGACAGGGACTCCGTGGACTGCACGTTGCCCGCCGCGTCGTAGTGCATCCGCACGTCCGACGTCACGTCCGCCGGGCGCGCCACGTCGGTCGCGGTGCAGGACTTGGCGACCGACTCCACCCGCTTCTGGCGGGCGATGATCCAGCGCGTCTCGTCCGCGTCGTACTCGTAGCGGGTGCAGCTGTCGTCCGACGGGTCGGCGACGTCGCCGAGGTTCGACACCGACTGGGCGAAGCCGCGGTCGTCGTACTCCGTGTGCATCGCGGTGCGGCGCCAGCCGCGGCCGTCCGAGAGGAGGATGCGCGAGGCCACGTCCGAGGTCTGCTGGACGAACGCCTGCTGCGGTTCGATGTCCTCCTCGGGGACCGCGCCCTTGCGCACGCGGGTCGCGGTCGGGCCGCGCAGCCACGGGGTGTACGTGGTCGCCGCCTCCAGCGGGCCGCCCTCGCCGTCGTACGCCAGGACCTCACGGGTCTGGCCGGCGTAGAGCCGGTGGTCCGGGATCTCGTTGCCCTCGGAGTCCCTGACCTTGACCGAGCGCGTGCCGCCGGAAGGCGCCGCGCGGTCGCCGTCGAGACCCCGGAAGAACAGAGTCTCCGTCTGCGAGCGCCGGTCCGGAGCCACACCGATGAGGGTGCGGACCCGCTCGTAGCCCCGCCACTGCGACCAGGTGCGGGTCTTGGGCCGCATCATCTCGGTCTCGTCGTCGAAGGCCCACGCCGGGTTGCCCAGGAACTGGTACTCGGTGCGCCGCGTCGGCGAGTTGCCGTTGCGGTCCTCCTCCTGGACCCAGTCCACGACGTGCTTGTGGAACCAGTCCGTGACGTACAGCTTGCGCTCACGCGTCGGGTCGTTCGGGTCCGGGATCTCCGAGATCACGGGGAAGCACCGCATCGTGTTCGTCTCCGGCGACGCGGGCAGCGCGGCGGAGGAGCACTGGGTGTCCATGTAGTGCACGAGGATCGTCGAGCCGGTCTCGGTGTCGATCGCCTCGATGCGGTAGCGCAGGTACGGCGGCTTGCCGTCCTGTGCGCCGTCCACGCGGTTGGGGAGCTGCTTGCCGCGGAACTTCACCGGCGGCAGCTCGATCGAGCCGCCGTTCTGGCCGGTGTGCCGGATCTCGGACAGCCACAGCGGGTAGTCCGTGCCGTCACCGGTCATCGGGAAGTCCTGGGTGAGCTTCCAGGTGTCGACCGGCTTGCGCTCGGTGCCGTTCCAGACCGAGGTGGTCACCTGGGTCAGCCGCTTGCGGGTGAAGAAGGTCGGGGTGAACCGGCCCTTGCACTCCTCGCCGGCCGCGCACAGCTGGTCGCCGGGGGTGTCCGGCCACTCCTTGGCGATGGACCAGTCGGCCTCGGACTTCAGCTTGGCCGGGTCGCAGTCGAAGGTGGCCGAGACCAGGCAGCGCTCGGCGACGGAGAACGCGACCTGCGCGGGCGCCTCGGCGAACAGGTTGTCGCTGCGCAGACCGTAGGAGATGTGGTCCAGCCAGCCCGAGCGGTCGTACGGCCGGGCGGTGGAGCCGCCGGCGATCTGGTAGTTGGAGCCGTAGTGGTTGACCTCCTTCTGGTACCAGTACGTCATGGCGTTGCCGCGCGGGTCCACGACGTAGTCGAGGTTCCAGCGGTACGCCTGGTCGCAGGCCGAGTTGGCGAAGGTCGTGGTGTAGCAGGGCTCACCGGGATGGTTGCCGTAGACCGGCACCGTCCACGCGGAGTTGGTGACGGGCTTGCCCGTCGTCCAGCCGGGGACCCGGTTGAGGCCGAAGTAGAACTGGATGCCCTGGGGGTTGGTGAACCGCCAGTGGTCACCCTCCTTGTCCCCGTTCTGGGCGCCCTGGAGCAGCTCGACCCGGGACCCGTCGTCCTTGGCCGGACGCCACTTCTTGGTGGTGTCGTCCAGGACGAGCTGGGTGGAGCCGCCGTTGAGCGACAGCGTCACCATCGGGGCGCCGTGGCACAGGTCGCCGGTGTCGTCCTTCGGGTTGTTGTACCCGGAGTCCTTCCGCTTGTCCTGGCTGCAGGGGACGTAGGACCGCTCGATGTAGTTCGAGGCCAGGTCCCAGCCGTCGCCGACCCACGAGGTCTGCTGGGCGGAGGCGGAGGTCCGGCCGTCGATCGTCGACGTCGAGTAGCCGAGCGTCAGCGAGGGGCTGGGGCCGCCGAGGGAGGCGGGGATCTCCAGCGGGTACGACCAGGAGAAGTCGCCCGAGGAGCCGCCGGCCTGCCAGGAGCCCGAGGGACTCAGCGAGGTGGCCTTGAAGGTGCCGTTGGCGCCGTCGGCGCCCGCGGTGGCGGCCAGCGTCACGGTGTCCGAGCCGGCGGTGGCGGCGACGGACATCGTGTTCATGCCGCCGGGAGCGGCCGCGGGGGCGTCGAAGGTGGCGACCAGGCGGCCGGTCGTCGGGTCGTTCGTGGTGGTGACCGGGATGCCGCCCCGGCAGCCCGGCTTCAGCGGCGTGGTCAGGGCGCACGACGGGATCGCCGTGAAGCGGAGCCGGGATCCCCAGCTTCCGCCGAAGGCGTTCTTGAAGGCGTTGTAGTCGAGTTCGACCGAGACCGGTGCCGAGGACGTGCCGGCGTCGGTGCGCCGGACCGTCAGGAGGAGGCTGTTGGCCAGGCCGGCCCGGTCGGCGGCGGCCCGGTCGAGCAGCCCGACCCGGACCTTGACCGGCCCGGCGGACTGGTCGGCGGGCGCCGACGCGGCCGACTTGGACAGCGGGCCCGCCTTGGCGCGGGCGGCGAGCGCCGCCACCTTCACCGGAAGGACGCCGGCCCGTACCGCCGCCCCCGCCCGGGCCCCGTTGCCGGAGCGCAGGCCGGGGCCTCCGGCCGCGGACTCGCCGGCGGCCGCGCCCAGCCGGGCGGTGGGGGTGAGCGTCGGCTCGGGCAGGGTGATCTCGGCGGAGCCGGCCTTGGGCCAGGTGATCGCCGGAGAGCTCTTCCACTTCTTCTTCTGCGACTCGGCCTGGCCGGGCGCCGGCTTGCCCGTGACGGGGGCGCCGCCGACCTCGGTCAGCCGCTGGAGGGAGGGAAGGGACAGGTCGGAGGTGGCCGCCGTGGCGTCGACGGCCGTCAGGCCGGGCGTCAGAAGGCTGACGGCGAGCAGTGGTATCGGCCACCGCCACACACGCCTCAGAGGCGCACGCCAGGCGTGCGCCTTGGATCTCTTCAAGATTCGAACACTCCATGAAAGAGAGATGAAAAAGAGCGTGAACCGTGTCATGGTCACGCTCTACACAACGGCGCTGAACCTAACAGTCGAGGACTCGGGCGTCGAGGCGGCGCGGGTCTGCGGGGTGAGGGGCAGTCAGGAGCGAAGTCGCTGGTCGTCGCGACTGCCGAGCGCGACGAAGCGGAATTTGACCGGCCGTCAAACATGCGGTAAATAGCGTCCTCCGCCATGCCGAGCGGCCCTGCCCTGCGCGCGAAGGCCTCCACGGCTGCTACAAATAATTCGAACGCCAACGGCCGATCGTCGAGGTGGCCGAAAGGCGCCCCTCGGCGAGCTGCCGGAGGCCCAGATTTCGGCCACCGCACGCACGCGGGGGCCGCCCGACCCCGAGGACTCATTCCGTGAGACCCATCCCGACGCGCACCCGCGTCGACGATCCGCCGCGCCGCAGAACGCCGGCCCTCACCACGGCCGCCGTCACCGCGCTGACCGCCGTGCTGCTCGGCACCGTGCCCGGCACGGCCGTGGCCGCCTCGAACGCGGCGGTTGCCGCCCCGCAGGCCTCCGCCGCGGATCGGGCCGATCAGAACGCCCACGCCAAGGCCAAGGCCGAGGCCAAGCGCACCGGCAAGCCCGTGGAGATCCCCTCCAAGCGCACCGAGACCGACGACGTCTGGGCCAACCCGGACGGCACGTTCACGCAGAACCACGCCCTGGCCCCGGTGCGTGTCCTGCGCGGCGGGAAGCTCGTCCCCGCGGACACCGGCCTCAGCCGGCAGAGCGACGGCCGGCTCGCCCCCAAGGCCACCCGCGTCGGGCTCTCGTTCTCCGGCGGCGGCGACGGCGCGCTCGTCACCATGCGCAAGGACGGCCGGGACATCACCCTGACCTGGCCCAAGCGCCTGCCCGCCCCGCGGATCGAGGGCGACAGCGCCACGTATCCCGAGGTGCTGCGCGGCGTCGACCTGCGGGTCACCGCCGACGTCACGGGCTTCTCGCACCAGCTGATCGTCAAGAACCGCGAGGCCGCCGACGACCCGGCCCTCGCCACCCTCACCTTCGGCCTCCAGGGCAAGGGCCTGACCCTGCGCAAGGAGGCCAACGGCGAGCTGCGGGCGCTCGACCCGTCCGGCAAGGCCCTGTTCAGCTCGGCCAAGCCGCAGATGTGGGACTCGGGCGCCGACCGGGCGGCCACCGAGGCCACCGTCCCGGAGACGGCGGCCCCCAAGGCGGCTGCCGCGGACACCGCGGCTCCGGACACCGCGGCTCCGAAGACCGAGGCTCCGAAGACCACGGCGCCCAAGACCGCCGCCCCCAAGGCCGCTGCCCCGAAGACCGCGGCCGCCAGGCCGGCCGCCGGCGTGGCCGACTCCGTGGACGCCGTCGACGGCATCTCCACCGGCAGCCGCCAGGCGGACCTGGGCGTCGCGCTGAAGGGCACCACCCTCACGCTCACCCCCGACCGCAAGCTGCTCACCGCGCCCGGGACGACGTACCCCGTCGTCATCGACCCGGTCTGGCGCGACGACTGGAAGTCGGCGTGGACGCTGGCGTACAAGCACAACGCCTTCTCCAGCTCGGCGAGCACCAACTACTGGAACGGCGGCACGCTCAGCAAGGAAGCGCGCGTCGGCTGCGCCAAGGACGCCAAGAACAACTACGCGGTCGTCTGCGCCAAGACCTTCTTCCAGGTCGGCACGGGCAGCCTGTGGGACAAGCAGATCCTGTCGTCCACCTTCCGCATCCAGCAGACGTACGCGGGCTCCTGGGGCTGCAACTCCGGTGACATCCAGATCTGGGACACCGACGGCATCGGCACCTGGACCACCTGGAACAACCAGCCCACCTGGAAGCGCCTGGTGGACTCCTCCGGCCAGTCCTTCGGCGGCCGCAACTGCCCCGGCGACGGCGACACCGTCGAGCTCAACGTGACCTCGGCGGTCGCCGACGCCGCCCGCTGGCACTGGCCCGCCTGGACCATGGGCCTGAAGTCGGCCACCGACACCGTCGACGTGTCCTGGCGCAAGATGAACCCGGACAGCGCCCGCATCTCCACCCAGTACAACACCGTCCCGAACGGCATCAGCGAGCGCGGCTCCGACCCCTCGGTGTCCTGCGGCGGCGGCATGATCGGCACCACCGACGAGGTCGTGCTCCGCGCCCGTGTCTCGGACGCCGAGGACAACGCGCTGCGCGCCGAGTTCAACTACTGGAACGACAAGGACTACTGGGGCACCATCAAGCGGCCCCAGGTCTGGGTCTCGAACGGCAACGTCGCCCAGGTCCGCATACCCGCGGCCGAGCTGCCCACCGGCACCTACCGGTGGGACGTGCGCGGCCTCGACGACTACGCGGCCGGCCCCTGGGCGGGCCAGTGCGTGTTCTCCATCGACGCGACCCGGCCCGGTCACCCGCCGAAGGTGACCTCGGCGCAGTTCCCCGAGAACGAGCCGGACAACACCTCCCAGGCCCGTACGAAGGGCAGCTTCACCTTCAACGCCAACGGCGAGACCGACGTCGTCAAGTACCAGTGGTGGACGGAGTCCGACCCGAAGGTGCGCGAGGCCGGCGCGGCCACGGCCGGCGGCGAGGCGACCGTGGAGTACACCCCTTCCACGACCGGCCCGCAGACCCTGTTCGTCCGCAGCCTCGACGCGGCGGGCAACCGGTCCGACCTGAAGGCGTACCTCTTCTACGCCAAGCGCAAGCCGACCCGCGACAAGCCCGGCGACCTCAACGGCGACGACACCGTCGACATCTGGAGCGTCGACCCGGGCAGCGGTCAGCTGTGGATGCACCCCGGCAAGGGCGACGGCAGCTTCGACCTGTCGAAGAAGCTGGAGCGGGGATCCTTCGCCGACGCCGTGTCCCTCTCGCACCGGGGCAGCTGGAACGAGGACTACTACGAGGACCTCGTCGCGCTGCGGCCCTCCGCCGACGGCAGCCGCAAGATGCTGTACGTCTATCCGGGCAAGGGCGACGGCGACCTGCAGCCGGTCGACGCCAACCGGATCGAGCTGGCGACGGCGATGCCCGACAACGACCACTGGGGCCAGGCCGAGCAGGCCCTGGTCATCGGCAGCGTCGACGACGACAGCAAGGACGGCAAGGTCGACGGGAACGACCAGCCCGACCTGCTGGTCAAGACCGGCGGCGAGCTGTACCTCTACCTCGGCACGACCACCGGCTACCTGGACATCGCGGGCGGTGAGTTCCGCGCGCCGATCCTGCTCGGCAACGCCGACTGGCAGGACATGACCCTCATCGCCCCCGGTGACCTCAACGGCGACACGCTGCCGGAGATCTGGGCCCGGAACAGGACGACGGGCACGATCCACCAGTACACCAGCCGGAAGACCACCGACCCGGCCGCGACCACCGTCGCCGACCTCACGGTGTACGGCGACCCGACGGTCCGCACCACCTCGATCGGCACCGGCTTCCCCGGTTCCACCCAGCCGGTCCTGGCGAGCAACGGCGACTTCGAGAACGACGGCTTCGCCGACCTGTGGTCGCGCGACGCGAGCGGCGAGATCACGGAGTTCCCGGGCCGGACCCCGAGCAACGGCACGGTCTTCGGCGCCGGCCGCCGCCTCGTGCTCGGCGGCACGCCCTGGACCTCGTGCCAGAGCTTCACCTCGGCCGCGACCGGTACGCACACGCTGTGCGGCCCGATCCTCGCCAAGTACCTGGCCAAGGGCGGCACGTCCTTCGGTTACCCGAGCACGGACGTCATGGTCCCCGCGGACGGCACCGGCCGTTACGCGCACTTCCGCTCCAACGGCTCCAACGGGGACAACGCCTCGGTCTACTGGCACCCGACCACGGGCGCCTGGATGGTCCAGAACGGCATCCGCGACTACTGGAACTCGCTGGGCGCCGAGCGGGGCTTCCTCGGCTACCCGACGTCCGACGAGTCGACCACGTTCGAGAGCGACGCCTGGGTCACCACCTTCACCGGCTCCGGAGGCAACGGCGCCATCTACTGGACGTGGGACTTCGGCGGCCGCTCCATCCACGGCACCATCTACAAGAAGTACCTGGAGCTCGGCGGTCCGGGCGGCTTCGGCTACCCGACCACCGACGAGACCAACGTCGACGACGGCATCGGCCGGTACAACAACTTCCGCCGCCGCGGCGAGACCTCCGACTCCCGCTCCATCTACTGGACCACCACCACGGGCCAGGCCTGGGGCGTGTGGGGCAGCATCCGCAACAAGTGGCTCGCGCTGGGCGCCGGCAAGGGCTGGCTCGGCTACCCGCAGTCGGAGGAGTACGACGTGGCGGGCGGTCCGCGGACCGACTTCCAGAACGGATACATCCGCCACAACCGCTGGACCGGCGCCACGGACGAGCACCACTGGGCCGACCGCACCGACACCCTCCGCAAGGAACTGGCGGGCGACTTCAACGGCGACGGCCGCACCGACCTGGCCACCGTCTACGACTACGGCAGCGACGCGATGGCCCTGTTCACGCACGCGGCCAAGCCGGACGGCGGCTTCGCCGCCCCCGTGGCCGCCCACACCAACGGCGCCTGGACCTGGCGGGTCTCCCAGTCCCAGTGGGTCGCGGGCGACTTCAACGGTGACGGCCGAGACGACCTGGCCGCCCTGTACGGCTACGGCGACGGCTCCAACGGCATGTTCACCTTCCTGGGCAAGGCCGACGGGACCTTCACCCCGTTGGCGCGCAGCGCGTACACGGCTCCGGGCAACTGGGACGCCACCAAGGGCAAGCTCGTCGTCGGCGACTTCAACGGCGACGGCCGCGACGACGTGGTGATGATCTACGACCACGGCAACAGCACGACCGGTGGCTACACCTTCCTGTCGAACGCGGACGGAACGTTCAAGCCGATCTTCGGCAGCTGGTGGTCCGGTGCCGGCAACTGGAACCAGGGCAGCGCCAAGTACGTCGCCGGCGACTTCAACGGCGACGGCCGGGACGACGTCATCGGCGTGTACGGCTACGGCGACGGTTCGGTCTCCGCCTTCACCTTCCTCGGCAAGACCGACGGCGGCATCGTGGCCGGACCGAAGTCGTGGACCCGTACGCCCGGCCAGTGGGAGTGGTGGCGCAGCAAGATCACCGCGGGTGACTACAACGGCGACGGCCGCGCGGACGTGGCCATCATGTACGACTACGGCTACGGCAACTCCTCGCTGTTCACCCTGACCGGCAGGACGGACGGCGGCATCAACGACGACTTCCGCAGCTGGCAGGCCCCCGCGGGCACCTGGCACGTCCAGGAGGCGTCGTTCCCGGTCTCCGGAGACACCGACCACGACGGCCGCGAGGACATCGCGATCATGTACAACGACGCCACCGGCGCGACCTCGGCGAACACCTTCAAGGCGCGCACCGACGGCGGCTTCGACAACCCCCTCAAGAGCTGGCAGTCGTCACCCGGCACCTGGTGACCGCTGACCCCCTGAGGTGAAACCGATCGCCCTCCGAGCCCACCCGGGCCCGGAGGGCGATCTTCTTACCCGCCGGCTGCCGTACGTGCCGGCTTCCGTACGTGCCGGCTTCCGTACGTGCCGACGGGCGACGAGCCACCCCGTCCGGGGGATCGAGGATCCGGACGTCGGCTTCGCAGAACCGTCATTGCCTCGTAACGCCGGATCGTTGACCGGTGTCGACGGCGCTTGCGAGCATCGGGGCATGAGGTTCTCGAACTGTCGCCGGCACCGGTAGCCCCTCGGTTTGCGGGGCGCCGTGCCGCGGTGTGACCACCCCCGGACCGAGGAAATTCGATGCGACCAGCGCTCATCGCGACACCGAGCGGGAGGCCCGCCGCCGACCGGCCTGACGGCGCGACCGCCGTGCTCCGGGCCGTACTGCACAGTGGCCCGATGTCGCGCACCGCGATCATCAGGGAGACCGGACTGAGCGCGGCCGCCGTGTCGCGGCACGCGGCCGAACTGCTCGCGATGGGGCTGGTCTGGGAACCGTCCGAGCCGTCGCGGCGGCCTCGGCCGGGACGCCCCCGCATCCCGCTGGACATCGAGACCTCGCATCACGTCGCGGTGGGCGTGCACATCGCCGTACCGCGGCTCACCTTCTCGCTCACCGATCTGCGCGGCGGCGTCATCGCGCATGAGCGGGTGCCCCGGCAGCCGCAGCACGGCGCGGTCCTCCACGACGTCGCCGGCCGGCTGCCCGGCTTTCTGCGCCGCCACGCCGGCGGGCGCTCCGTGCTCGGACTGGGCGTGGTCACCGGCGGCTGGGTCGACCCGGACGCCGGGGTCCTCGTCGAGAACTCCGCGCTCGGCTGGCGTGACATCCCGCTGCGGCGCATGCTGCAACGGGCGGTGGGACTGCCGGTCCACGTGGAAGGTCATGCGCGGGCGTTGGCTCACGCGGAACTCCTGTTCGGCGCCGTCCGCGGCGGCGACCTGGTGCACCTGTTCGTGGGCAACGCCGTGGACGCGGCGATCGCCACCGGCGGCATCCTGTTGCAGGGCCGCCAGTACGGCGCCGGAGGCGTCGCCCACCTGCCCGTGCCCGGGTCGACGGAGCCCTGCCCGTGCGGCCGTACCGGCTGCCTGCAGGCCACCGTCTCCGACCGTGCCGTCGCGCAGCGCGCTGTCGCGGCGGGCGTCATCCCTCACCCCGACCTGCAACTGCTCGTACGCGCCGCTCGGGCCGGCGACGCCCGCGCGATGGACCTGTGCCGCACCCGGCTGCGGCTCATCGCGCACGCGGTACAGCCGCTGCTGGACCTGATCAGCCCCGACGCCCTGGTGCTGACCGAGTCCGCCACCATCCATCTCCCGCAGCTGCTGGACGAGGTGATCCGCGAGCTGGAGAGCGACGGCGACCAGGTGCGTACCGGCTCCTTCGGCACGGACACGCTCGCGGTGGCCGCCACCGCGCCGGTGCTCGCGGCCGTCTACCAGGACCCGTTGGGACTGCGCACGGCCGGAAGCGCCCGATGAGCGCGCACGGGCGAGCGGGGTTTCTTCCGTACCGCCACAAAACATTGCTCGTACCGGCGCCGTGGCAGCAGACTCCTCCCATGGACGCACAGCAGAGGGCCACGATCCGGGCAGCCGCAGGCCGGCACCCCGTGAACGCCTTCCGTGCGCACCACTTCGCCGGACTGGGCTGTCCCGCCCGCTGACCGGCCTTCCGCCGACGCGCCCCCACGCGTCCGCACCGCGGCGCTGAGCGCCGCGCACTTCCTCCCCCGGACTCCGGCCCGGCTCCGGATCGATCTCCGATCCGGTGCCCTCCACGCCTGCGCGTACGCGCCCGTCAGGTGATTCCGCGCGCCCCGACGCCGTCGCGTCACCACGGCGCCCTGTTCGACATGCCCGAAACACCCGAAAGGACACCGCCCATGAGCAAGCTCTCCGTCCGCCCCGTCGCCGGTCACATCGGCGCCGACATCGACGGTGTGGACCTCGCCCGACCGCTGGCCACCGAGACCGTCGAAGAGATCAAGCAGGCCCTCCATCGCCACAAGGTCGTCTTCTTCCGGGGGCAGCAGCTCGACCACTCCTCCCAGATCGCCTTCGCCCGCCACTTCGGCGAGCTCACCTACGCCCACCCGCACGACGACACCCCGCCGGAGGACCACCCGGAGATCTTCACCATCGATCCGCGCCGCTTCGAGCAGCGCTACGGGAAGAACTTCCGGGACGAGTACCGCAAGCGTCAGTACAGCTACTTCGACGGCTGGCACACCGACGTCACCGCAGCGGTGAATCCGCCCGCCGGTTCCATCCTGCGCGCCGAGACCGTTCCGGAGGTCGGCGGCGACACGCAGTGGACCAACCTCGTCGCCGCGTACGAGGGACTTTCCGCCCCCGTCCGGGCGTTCGTGGACACACTCCGCGCCGAACACCGGTACGGCGGCAGCCGGCCGGTGGGCGAGGACACCGAGTACGCCCGCCGCGTCAACGACAACCTGCTCGTGTCCGTGCACCCCGTCGTGCGGGTGCACCCCGAGACCGGGGAGCGCGCGCTGTTCGTCAACCCCGGTTTCACCAGCCACATCGTCGGCGTCACCGCCGGTGAGAGCAGGCGCATCCTGGATCTGCTGTACGCCGAGATCACCCGGCCGGAGTACACGGTGCGCTTCCGCTGGGAGCCCGGACACGTGGCGTTCTGGGACAACCGGGCCACCGCGCACCTCGCCCCGCGCGACCTGGAACACCTCGACGTCGAGCGTCGGCTGCACCGGGTCACGCTGATCGGCGACATCCCCGTGGGACCGGACGGGCACGAGTCCGAGCTCGTCGCCGGACGCCCCTTCACCGCCGACCACCGGGTCGCCGTCGCCTCCTGAGTCCGCCGAAGACGGGCCGCCGGCGCCGCACGTGGATCCCCCGCCACCGGCGCCGGCGGCAACCCATCCAGACCGCGCATCCGTCGTTGCGCCGAACACGCAAAGGGCCCCGCTACCGTCATGACCACATACCCCTCAAGACCGTTGAACCGCCGAGGATTTCTCGCCCTGGGCGGCGGTGCGCTGCTGACGCTGGCGGGCTGCGCCTCCTCCGACGGGCCTGATTCCGCGACGCTCGGCGCGCTCCCGACCGTGGCACCCGACAAGAGCACCACCCTCCGCGTCGGGGTGAGCACGACGCAGGCTCAGCTGGCTGCCGAACCGTCGCTCGGCCCGCTGCCCTTCTCCGCCACATGGGTCCGGCTCAACGGCGGGCCGGAGACCATTCAAGGATTCCGAGCGGGGGCGGTCGATCTGGCCGCCAACGCCGGAATGCCGCCGATCCAGGCGCATGACATCGGCGTCGACGCCAAGATCGTCGCCATCTCGCACAACACGGCGGTCACCTACATCCCGACCACCCGGCCGGGCAGCGACATCAGGACGGCGAAGGACGTCGTCGGCAAGAAGATCGCCTTCTCCCAAGGGCAGGCGCAGGGCGTCACCATCCTGAAATGGCTGAAGGAGAACGGGATCTCCTACAAGGACGTGACCCTGGTTCCCTTGCCGAGTTCGCAGTTCCTGACCGCTCTCCAGGGCAAGCAGGTCGATCTCGCCCCGCTGACCGAGCCGTCGCTGACGAAGTATCTGGAGCAGTACGAAAAGGACGGCGCGCGGACACTGCCCACCGACGTCCAGGACCTGCTGAGCCTGCTGTGGGCGCCCACGTCGGTGCTCGCCGACGACCGGAAGGCCGCCGCGATCCAGGCGTTCATCCCCGTCTGGGTCAAGGGCAACAACTGGGCCTGGGAGAACCCCGAGAAATGGATCGACTCCTACTACGTCAAGGACCAGGGCGTCACCAGGGCCGCCGGCGAACGGATCGTCAAGACACGCAAGAAGCCGCTCTACCCGGCGGACTGGGACTCCTCCATCGCCTGGGAGCAGTCGATCGCCGATCTCATGTCCGGCGCGGGCTTCGTCAAGAAGTTCGACGTCAGCGTGCTGTTCGACCGACGGTTCGAGCACATCGCCGCGCAGGCCGCACCCGCCGAGTACCGCGGGCAGGCCTGAGATGGGCGAGTACCTCTGGTACATCCCGAACACGGTCGAGCCCGGTCATCGCGGCGACGACACCGTCGACGGCTGGGGCACGCTCGACCACTCCACGGAGCTGGCGCGGGCGGTCGAGCACCACGGCTGGGCGGGGGCCCTGCTGGGCACCGGCTGGGGGCGACCGGACACCTTCACCGTCGCGGCGGCCCTCGCCGCGCGTACGACGACGTTCAAGCCGCTCATCGCGATCCGGCCCGGCTACTGGCATCCAGCGAACTTCGCGTCGGCCTCGGCCACGCTCGACCGGCTCAGCCAGGGACGGGTCCTGGTCAACATCGTCAGCGGACTGGACGACGCCGCGTCGTACGGCGACGGCGAGTTCGACCAGTCGCGCCGCTACGAGCGCACGCTCGAGTTCCTCCAGCTGGTCCGCCGTCTGTGGAGCGAGGAGGAGGTGACGTTCCACGGAGAGCACTACCGGGTGGACGAATCCAGGGTGCGGCCGCGTCCTTGGGGCGCCGAACAGGGCCTCCACCCGCGGCTGTACTTCGGCGGCGCGAGCGCGGCCGCCGAGCGGGTCGCCGCGCGGGAGGCCGACGTCCAGCTGTTCTGGGGTGAGCCGCTGGACGGCATCGCCGGGCGGATCGACCGGCTGCGTGCGCTCTCCGAGACGGTCGGACGCAGACACCGGCCGCTGGAGTTCGGGCTGCGCGTCACGACCCTTGTCCGGGACACCACGGAGGAGGCGTGGCGCGCGGCGGAGGAGAAGGTCGCCCGCATGGCGCGGCAGGGCCCGCACGCCCAGGAAGCGTTCCGGCGCCGCACGGCAGTCGGCCAGCAGCGCCTTCTCGACCTGGCGGCGCGGGGCGACGTCCTGGACAGCTGCCTCTACACCGCGCCGGGCCGCTACGGGGGCGGCGGCGCCGGTACGACGTGGCTGGTCGGCTCCGCGCAGGAGGTCGCCGACGCGCTGCGGAGGTACCAGGCGCTGGGCGTGACCCATTTCGTGCTGTCGGACACGCCGTACAAGCAGGAGATCGCCCGGGTCGGCGACGGGCTGCTCCCCCTGCTGAAGGAGCCCGGCCGAACCGATGCGTCACCGCCGGCCGGAAGAACCCAGCGGCTGCCGGCCGCGCATCCGACGGAGGCTCCCGTATGACCGCGGTGCTGCACGACACCACATCCCTGCGCGCCGTGTACGGCGCGTTCCCCACCGGCGTCACGGCGATCGCCGCCCTGATCGAGGGAACGCCGGTCGGGCTGGCGGCCAGCTCGTTCACGACGGTGTCACTCACGCCGCCGCTCGTCTCCGTGTGCATGGCGCACACCTCCAGCACCTGGCCGGTGCTGCGCCGCGCCGAGCGCCTGGGCATCAGCGTGCTCGGTGCGGAACACGGGGCGCTCTGCCGGCGGCTCGCCGGTCCGAGTGACGAGCGGTTCGCCGGAGCCGCGTGGCAGGCCACACCGGACGGCGCGGTGCTGCTGCACGGTGCCGGCGCCTGGCTCGAGTGCTCGCTCGACAACGAGGTCCGCGCCGGTGACCACGACATCGCCGTGCTCCGCGTCCACGACCTGCGCCTCGACGAGGCAGTGGATCCCCTCGTCTTCCATTCCAGCACGTTCCGCTCGCTCGCCCCTCGATCCCGGGAGCCCCGATGAACCTTGACATCGCCCGTACGGGCGGAGGCACCGCCACCGTCACCGGCGCGCCGCAGAAGGCCCCTCCGACCTCCGCACCGCCGCTCCGGCCGGCCCCGGAAGCCGGCGGTCTGGTCCCGGCGCGCCGGCGACGACTCGGGCGCGGCAGGTCGATCCCGTTCGGCCGGCTCCTCGGCCCGCTGCTGATCATCGCCGCCTGGTGGGCGGCCTCGGCAGCCGGCTGGCTGGATCCGCGAAAGCTGTCGTCCCCCGCATCGGTCCTGTACTCCGGCCAGGACCTGTGGACCAGCGGGCGGTTGCAGGACAGCGTGCAGACCTCGCTGAGCCGCGCCCTCCTCGGCCTGCTCATCGGGGTCGCGGCCGGCGTCGTGCTGGCACTCGCGTCCGGGCTCTCTCGCATCGGCGACGCGTTCGTGGACGGCACGCTGCAGGTCAAGCGCTCGATCCCCAGCCTCGCTCTGCTGCCCCTGCTGATTCTGTGGCTCGGGATCGGCGAGACGATGAAGGTCGTCGTCATCGCGCTCGGTGTGCTGGTGAGCGTCTACATCAACACGCACGCGGCGCTGGTCTCCATCGACGCGCGCTATGTGGAACTCGCCGAGGCACAGGGGCTCTCCCGCCGGCAGTTCCTGCGCAAGGTCGTGCTGCCCGCCGCTCTGCCCGGCTTCTTCACCGGCCTGCGGCTGGCCGTGACCGCGGCCTGGCTCGGCCTGATCGTGGTCGAGCAGATCAATGCCACGTCGGGCATCGGCTACATGATGTTCCAGGCCCAGCAGTACGCGCAGTCCGGGATCATCCTCGTCGGCCTGGTGCTGTACGGCGCCTTCGGGTTCGCCTCCGACGCCCTCGTCCGCCTGGTGGAAGGGAGGGTGCTCTCGTGGCGTCGTACGATCACCGCCTGAACGGCGCCCCGGTGGCCGAAGCCCCGGATTCCGCCGCCGTCCGCATCACCGACCTGACCCGGTCCTTCGGGGACCGCCGCGTGCTCGACCGCATCGACCTGACGCTCGCCCGCGGTGAGTTCACGGCGCTGCTGGGACGCAGTGGATCGGGCAAGAGCACGCTGCTGCGCGCGGTCGCCGGTCTCGACCACGGCACGGTCGGCTCGGGGGAGGTCCTCGTGCCGGAGCGGGTCTCGCTGGTGTTCCAGGACTCCCGGCTGCTGCCGTGGTTGAAGATCCTCGACAACGTCGTCCTCGGGCTGCCCGGGAAGGACGCCCGAGCACGCGGCCGCGCCGCCCTGGACGAAGTCAGCCTGGTCAAGCGGGAATCCGCCTGGCCGCACGAACTGTCCGGCGGCGAGCAGCAGCGGGCGGCCCTGGCCCGGTCACTGGTCGGTGAACCGGAGCTGTTGCTCGCCGACGAACCCTTCGGCTCCCTGGACGCGCTGACCCGCATCCGTATGCACCGGCTGCTGCGCCGCCTGTACGAGACGCACCGGCCCGCCGTGCTGCTCGTGACCCACGACGTGGACGAGGCGGTGACCCTCGCCGACCGGGTGCTCGTCCTCGAGGACGGCGACTTCGTCCAGGACCTGCGCATCGACCTGCCCGCCGAACGCGACCCCGGCGACCCCCGATTCCAGCACTACCGCACCACCCTGCTGGGCGCCCTGGGCGTCCTGCCCGCCCACCGTACGAAGGAACAGCCATGAGCAAGCGAGCCGGACAACTCCACCTCAACGCCTTCCTGATGGGTGTCGGCCACCACGAGGCCGCCTGGCGGCTGCCGGAGTCGGACCCGTACGCCGGCTGGGACGTCGCGCACTACCAGAACCTCGCCCGCATCGCCGAGCGGGGCAAGCTCGACTCGCTGTTCCTGGCCGACAGTCCGGGCCAGCACGGCGACCCGGCGCGCAGGCCGGCCGGACAGCTCGAGCCGACGGTGCTCCTGACGGCGCTCGCCGGGGTGACCGAGCGCATCGGCCTGATCGCGACCGCCTCGACGTCCTACAACGAGCCGTACAACCTGGCCCGCCGGTTCGCTTCCCTCGACCACGTGTCCGGTGGACGGGCCGGGTGGAACATCGTCACGACCGCCGGAGCGGACGCGGCCCGCAACTTCGGCCTGGACGACACGCCCCTGCACAAGGAGCGGTACGAACGCGCCGACGAATTCCTCGAAGTCTCCACCAGGCTCTGGGACAGCTGGGCCGACGACGCGATCGTGGCCGACAAGAGCGCCGGCGTCCACGCCGACACCGCGAAGGTCCGCAGGATCGATCATGTCGGGCGGTTCTTCCGCGTCGACGGCCCTCTGAACGTCCCCCGCTCACCGCAGGGCCACCCCCTGCTGGTGCAGGCCGGTTCTTCCCAGGACGGCAAGGCCTTCGCCGCGCGGTGGGCGGAGGCGGTGTTCACGGCGCAGCAGACCCTCCAGGAGGCTCAGGCGTTCTACGCCGACCTGAAGCAGCGAGCCGTGGCCCACGGACGTGATCCGCACGGAATCAAGATCCTGCCCGGCATCGTGCCGGTCATCGGCGACACCGAGGCCGAGGCGGCGGACCTGGACCGTGAGCTCGACCGGCTGATCAGCCCGGAGTTCGCCAAGCGGCAACTCGCCCAGCTGCTCAAGCTCGATCCGGACGCCCTCGACCTGGACGGCACACTGCCCGCGAACCTGCCGTCGGAGGACGAGATCGAGGGTTCCAAGAGCCGGTACACCCTCATCGTGGACCTGGCCAGGCGAGAGAGGCTGACGGTGCGACAGCTCATCGGCCGGCTCGGCGGCGGTCGCGGGCACCGGACGTTCGCCGGCACGCCGGTCCAGGTGGCCGACGCGATCGAGGAGTGGTTCGACAACGGCGCCGCCGACGGGTTCAACATCATGCCGCCGGTCCTGCCGTCCGGACTCGACGTGTTCGTGGACAGAGTCGTGCCGATCCTTCAGGAACGCGGGAGGTTCCGCACCGACTACACGGGTACGACCCTGCGCGAGCACTACGGGCTGCCGCGCCCGGCGGACTCCCTCACGACCGCGTCGGCCGTCGGAGCGTCCGCGTGACGGTCACCCCCTGTAGGACCGCGGACCGTACGTCCCAGGCATCCCCCGGACCGGGCACTTCGGGATGGGTACGTCGGCTGATCCGGTACTGCCTGGCATACCGCGCCGACCTGGCCTGGGCGTACGGCGCCGCGCTGACCGCCGCGGTCGCCACGGCCGTGCTGCCGCTCGTCCTGCGCCACGTCGTGGACGGGGCGGAGGCCTCGGACGCGGCACATCTGGCCCCGTGGGTCGGGCTGCTGCTCGGCATCGGCGCGCTGCGGTTCGGCGCGAGCTTCCTGCGCCGGTACTGCTCCGGACGGGTGTCCCTCGGCGTGCAGTACGACCTGCGCAACGACGCCTTCGCCGCGCTGCTGCGCCTCGGCGGCCACCAGCAGGACGATCTGCACACGGGCCAGGTCGTCAGCCGCGCCATCTCCGACGTGACGCTCATACAGATGCTGTTGCAGTTCCTGCCGAACATGTTCGGCAACGCACTGATGTTCGCCATGGCGGTGGCGGTGATGGCGTCGCTGTCGCCCCTGCTGACCCTCGTCGCCCTCGTCGTGGGGCCGGTGCTCTGGCTGATCGCGTTCCGCAGCCGCAACGACCTGTTCCCCGCCAACTGGCATGCGCAGCAGGAGGCGGCAGAGGTCGCGTCGACCGTGGAGGCGGCGGTCGCGGGCGTCCGCGTGGTCAAGGGGTTCGGCCAGGAGCGGCGCGAACTGGACGCGCTGGAGCGGCGGTCGCGCAGCCTGTTCTCCTCCCGGGTCCGCATCGCCCGGCTGACCAGCAAGTACAACCCGGCGCTGCAGGCCGTCCCGGCACTCGGGCAGGTCGCCGTGCTCGCACTGGGCGGCTGGCTGGCGCTGCACGGCAGGATCTCCCTCGGCACATTCGTGGCGTTCACCGCGTACCTCGGTTCGTTCGTGACGCCCGTGCGCCAGGTGGCCATGCTGCTCACCGTGTGGCAGCAGGCGCGCGCCGGAGTGGAACGGGTGCTCGACATCGTCGACGCATCCTCCGACACCACCGACGCACCGGACGCCGTCGACGTGCCGGACGGGCCGCCGGCCCTCGAGTGGGACGGTGTGGTGTTCGGCCGCGACCGGACGGCCGGCCCGCTCCTGGACGGGTTCACCCTGCGGGTCGAACCGGGGGAGACACTGGCCCTTGTCGGTGCGGCCGGGTCGGGCAAGTCCACCGCGGCATCGTTGCTGCCGCGGTTCTACGACCCGGCCGCCGGGACGGTCCGGGTCGGCGACGTCGACGTACGCGAGCTGCGCGCGGCCGATCTGCGGGCCCGGATCGGCTTCGTCTTCGAGGAGCCGCACCTGTTGTCCGACACCGTGGGGGCGAACATCGCCTACGGTCGCCCGGAGGCCCCGCACGCGGAGATCCGTCACGCGGCACGGCTCGCCCAGGCGGACGGATTCATCACCGCGCTGCCGGACGGCTACGACACCGTGATCGGCGAGCAGGGCCTCACGCTCTCCGGCGGGCAGCGCCAGCGGATCGCGCTGGCCCGGGCGATCCTGCACGACCCCGCCGTACTGGTGCTCGACGACGCCACCTCCGCGATCGACGCCCAGGTCGAGGCGGCCATCCACACCGGACTGCGGCAACTGGTCCGGCAGCGCACGACCTTGGTCATCGCCCACCGGGCGTCGACGCTCGAGCTGGCCGACCGGGTCGCCGTACTCGACCGCGGCCGGGTCGTCGACATCGGAACGGCCGCGGAGCTCCAGGCGCGCAGTCCGCTCTACCGGTCGCTGCTGTCCCCCGACGAGCAACCCGGCGAACTCGGCGTGGACGAGGCGTCCGCAGCGGAGGCTCCGCGCCCGCGCGGCGTGACCGAAGAGCTCTGGCGCGGCGGCCCGGACACGCCCACGAACGGCCGGGACGTCGGCGCGCGGGTCGCCGCCGCCTACGCGCAGGCCGCCGCGACGTCCGGGCCGGGCCGGACGGGGCACGGGGCGGGTCTGCTTGGCGGCGCCCCGCCGAGCCGGGAACTCCGGGACCGGCTGGCCGCCTTGCCGCTCGTGGACACCGACCCGAAGGTCACGCCCGAGCAGGCACGCGCCTGGGACCCGGACTTCGGGCTGCGGCCGCTGGTACGCCCGTTCCGGCTGCCCCTGCTCGCCGGTCTCGCGCTCGTCGGCGCGGACGCGCTCGCGCAGATCGCCGTCCCGGTGCTCGTCCGGCACGGGGTCGACAGCGGCGTCACCCGGTCCGCGCCCGCGGCGCTGCTGCTGATCGCCGCCGTCGCGACGGTGGTGGTGCTGCTCGGCTGGCTGGTCAACGTCGCCCAGGTACGGGTGACCGGCCGCACGGGCGAGCGCCTGCTCCACACCCTGCGGGTACGTACCTACGCCCAGTTGCAGCGGCTCGGCCTCGACTACTACGAGCGTGAGCAGGCCGGCCGGATCATGACCCGGATGACCACGGACGTGGACGCGCTGTCGGCGTTCCTGCAGACCGGTCTGGTGACCTTCGTGGTCTCCGCGCTGACGATCCTCGGTGTGCTCGTCGCCCTCCTCGTGATCGACGCCGGACTCGCCGTCACCCTGCTCCTCGTCCTGCCGGTCCTGGCCGCCGCCACGGCACTGTTCCGCTCACGGTCGTTGCCCGCGTACCTCGAAGCGCGGGAGCGGGTCAGCGCGGTCAACGCGTACCTCCAGGAGAACGTGACCCTGATCCGGGTCACCCAGGCGTTCGACCGTCAGGCGCACAACGCACGGGACTTCGCCGAGCTGGCCCGGGCGTTCCGCGACGCCCGGCTGCGGGCCCAGCGGCTCATGGCGACGTTCTTCCCGTTCGTCGAGTTCCTGAGCACGGCCGCGACCGCGGCCGTGCTGGTGATCGGCGCCGGGCAGGTGCGCGACGGCCGGCTCACCGCCGGAACCCTGATCGCGTTCCTGCTCTACGTCGAGCTGTTCTTCTCGCCGATCCAGCAGTTGTCCCAGGCGTTCGACGGCTACCAGCAGGCGGTCGTGGGACTCGGCAGGCTGCGCACCCTGATGCGCGAACCGGTCGGCACGCCCGCCGCCGCGCGCCCCGTGCCCGTGCGTGAGCTGCGCGGTGAGATCGAGTTCGACCGGGTGTCCTTCGCCTACCGGGACGGCGAACGCGAGGTGCTCCACGAGGTGACCCTGCGCGTCGCCGCCGGGCAGACGGTGGCCCTCGTCGGTACGACCGGCGCGGGCAAGTCGACGATCGTCAAACTCGTCGCCCGTTTCCACGACCCGACGACCGGGACCGTACGGATCGACGGCACCGACCTGCGCGCACTGGATCCGGACGGGTACCGGCGTCGGCTGGGAGTCGTCCCGCAGGAGACCCACCTGCTGGGCGGGACGGTGCGGGACGTGATCGCGTACGGCCGCCCGGACGCCACCGACGCGGAGGTGGAGGCCGCGGCGCGGGCGGTCGGCGCGCACGAGATGGTGGCCGGGCTGCCGTCCGGCTATCTGACCGAGGTCGGAGAACGCGGCCGGGGCCTCTCCGCCGGCCAGCGGCAACTGCTCGCGCTGGCACGGGCCGAGCTCGTCGACCCGGACATCCTGCTGCTGGACGAGGCCACCGCGTCTCTCGACCTGGCCGGTGAACGCCGGGTGGCCGCCGCGACGGCCGCGCTCACCCGGCGGCGCACCACCCTCGTCGTGGCCCACCGGCTCACCACCGCCGCCCGCGCGGACCAGGTGATCGTCCTGCGGGACGGCGAGGTCGCCGAGGTCGGCACCCATCAGCAACTCCTCGCGGCACACGGCCCGTACCGCCGGCTCTGGGACGCGTTCCGCGCCGCCGGCACCGCAGCGAGCGTCGACCGACTCGCCGAATCCGGGGCAGCGCCCGGACGGCTGTCCACTCCCACGGAAGGAACGTCATGACCATCCCGTACCGGCCCTTCGGCCGCACAGGCGTGCAGGTGAGCGCGCTCGCACTCGGCGCGATGAACTTCGGCGCCCGGGGCAACCCGAGCCACGAGGACGGGGTGCGCATCATCCACCGCGCCCTCGACGCCGGGATCAACATCATCGACACGGCGGACGTCTACTCGCAGGGCGAGTCGGAGGAGATCGTCGGCGAGGCGCTCGCGGGCCGCCGGGACGACGTCTTCCTGGCCACCAAGTTCCACGGCCGCATGGGGGAGGACGTCAACCGGTTCGGCAACTCGCGACGGTGGATCGCGCGCGCGGTCGAGGACAGCCTTCGACGGCTGCGGACCGACCACATCGACCTCTACCAGGTGCACCGTCCGGAGGAGGACACCGATTTCGACGAGACCCTGGGTGCGCTCTCCGACCTCGTCCACCAGGGCAAGGTCCGCTACCTCGGCACCTCCACGTTCCCGCCGTCCCGGATCGTCGAGGGGCAGTGGACCGCGGAGAAGCGGGGCCGCGAGCGGGTGGTGTCCGAGCAGCCGCCCTACTCGATCCTGGCCCGCGGCGTGGAGGCCGAGGTACTCCCGGTGGCGCAGCGGTACGGACTGGCGGTGATCCCGTGGAGCCCGCTCGCCGGCGGCTGGCTGACGGGGCGCTACCGAGCCGGCGGGCCGCAGCCGGAGTCCAGCCGAGCGGCCCGCCAGCCGGGGCGCTTCGACGTCGACAGCACGGAGAACGCGGCCAAGTTGGAGGCCGTCGAGGCGCTCGCTGTCCTGGCCGAGCAGGCCGGGATCACCCTGATCGAGCTCGCCCTCGGCTTCGTGCTCTCCCACCCGGCGGTCACCGCGCCGATCATCGGTCCGCGCACGCTGTCCCAGCTGGAGGAACAGCTCGGGGCGGCGGCCGTTCCGCTGCCGTCGGACGTGCTGGACGAAATCGACAAGATCGTCCCGCCGGGTACCACCCTCTCGGCGCGGGATGCGGGGTACGTGCCGCCGGGCCTGCAGGACCCGACAGCACGACGACGGGCCGGCCGCTGACCGCGGTCATGTCCGGCGCGGGCTCCGGCGCGGGCTCCGGCGCCTGAAAGGTGATCGGACTCGTGCCGGGGGCCGACCCGGTCGCGTCGCAGCCAGATGTCGCGCGCCCGGACGAGTAGTTCCGACGGTCACGGCGGGGAGACGAGTGAAGCCAGGGCGGCGGGCTGTCCGGCGTCGGCGGCGGCGGAGCCGAGCAGGAGGTCGGTCAGATGATGGGTTCGGGCCTGCTCGCCGGTCGGAACCGCCGCCGTGATGCGGTCGAGCCGGAAGCCTCGGCCGGCCTGTCTCATGCGGCACCAGGCGATGAGGTACCACTTGCCGTCGGCGGTGAGCAGTCCGGCCGGTTCGACGGTGCGGTCGCTCTCCTGCCCGGCCGCGTCGACGTAGGACAGTCGCAGCACGGTGCCGTCGGTGAGAGCCTGCTCCACTGCGGTCCGGACCGACTGCACGGTACGCGTCGGCAGCGCGACGATCCGGGCGGCGAGTCGTCGGGCCGCCACCGAGGCGGGGCCGGTCATCGAGGCCGCGATCTTCTGGGACGCCGTACGGACCGCGCCGGCGTAGGGAGCGGAGGCGTCGGCGGCGGCGAGCGCGGCGACCAGCGCCGCGGCCTCTTCGGCGGTGAAGCCGATCGGGGGGAGGGTCATCGCCGGGTCGATCGACCAACCGCCGCCCCGCCCGGTTGTGGTGCGGACCGGGACGCCCGCTTCCATCAGCGCCTGGAGATCGCGCTGCACCGTGCGGGTGCTCACCTCGAACCGCGCGGCGAGTGCGGCGACCGTCAACGGTCGCGGCGTCGCCGCGCGCAACTCTTCCACCAGCGCGTAGAGCCGAGGAGTGCGGTTCATGGGGCCGACGCTACCGTCACGCGCCGGCCAGAAAGTCCCGTTCCCGCTGCTGCTCGCGAGCGGTGACGGTGGTCGGGAACAGAGTGAAGCCGTGCATCGCTCCCGCGACGACGCCGAGTTGTACGGGCGACCCGGCCGCCTGCCATCGCTGGGCCAGGAAGAGCGAGTCGTCCAGCAGCGGATCCTGAGCGCCGACGACGATCCGGGCGGACGGCATGCCGGTCAGATCGGCGTACAGCGGCGAGATCTCGGGATCGCGGCGCTCCTCCGCACCCATGTCCGGCGTGAAGAGCTCGTAACTTGCGCGGAGCGAGTCGGAGTTGCTCAGCAACGGCCGAGAGCCGAACAGCCGCTGGCTCGGTGTCATCGACAGGTCGTACGGGCCGAAGGCCAGGTGGGCCGCGCGGAACCTGCCGGTGACGCCCTGCCGGTCGCGAAGCCGCAGCAGGGTCAGGACGCTCAGGTGGGCACCGGCCGACTCGCCACCGATCAGCAGTCGCCGAGTGCCGAACTCGGCCTCGGCGTGGTCCACCAGCCACCGCGCTGCCGCTTCGCAGTCGTCGGGGCCGGCGGGGAACGGGTGCTCGGGTGCCAGGCGGTAGTCCACGCTCATCACGGCCAGCCGGGCTTCCACGGCCAGCCGCCACAGCCTCTCGTCCTGCCCGTCCGCAGAGCCGAACGCCCAGCCACCGCCGTGTATGTGCAGGTACACGCCGTCGACGTGGTCCGGCACGAACGCCCGGAACCTCACCCCACCCCCGACGACGCGGTCCTGTCCCTGCGGCAGTCTCACCGGGGGCACGTCGCCACCCAGCCGGTTGCGCCGCAGAAGCGCCAGCACCTCTGCGCCCGGCGCCGGCCCACGCGGCGGACGGCTCGCGGCAGCAGCCTCGAACCGGGCGTTGAATGCCAGTGTCTCGGCGAGGCAGTCCTCATCTGTGATCGTCATGCGCCGACCGTCGCATCTGCTCGCGACAACACCCTGTCACCCTTTCCTTGTGGCCTGCGTCACACCTCCTCTCCGCCCGCCCGACGTCCTGACCGCCCCGTGCCATGAGTGAGCCGGCGTCCGCCCTCATAGCCGAAGGCGCCCTGCCCCGCGGGGTAGGTGCCGCGCAGCTTGAGGCAGGCGAACCGCCTGTGACGGGGGCGCGCGTGGTGAAGATCAGGTGCTGGGCAGACCGTCGAGTGCGGTGTGGACGCTCCGCAGGCCGCCGGGCAGGGCGGCGGCTCCTGCGGTCGGCGCGGCCGCGGGGAGGAACCGTCTGCGGTCGGGACGATGCGGGTGCCAGCCGTCGAGGAACGGGCGACTTCGTGTGTTCGGGCATGGCGCCAGGTGGACACCGGGGCGCGCATCATGCTCAGTTGCCCACCGTGCCTCGAAGTTCGTCCAAGGTGAGACGCGCCTCCCGGGTGGCGACGCCTCCGTCGAAGCGGATGCCCTCGGCCGACAGGACGTCGGCGGGAGAGTCCGTGCGGGTGGGGTCGGTCCAGCGGAAGCCAGGGCTGACACGGCCCGCCGTGTTGAGGACCCGCCAGGCGTTGGGGCACTGGCGACACGTGGCCAGGTGGGTGCCGACCGGGACGGCGTGGCTGCCGATCACGGTGGCCACGTCTCCGTATGTCGTCCACCGGCCCGGAGGAACGGCCGCCAGGAGCGCGTGCAGGTTCGTCCAGTCCTTGCCGGTACCGCTGAGCTGCTTGGCCAGGCTGGCGAGGCTGGTGCCGGCCAGGGTTCGCCACTCGTCCGGGTCGACGGTGTCCGGGACGTGTGCGGTGTCGACGTCCCACCAGGTGGTTCCCTGTATGCCGTCGGCCTTGCGGCCGGTCACGCTCGTGAAGATGTGGTTGGCCAGTCCGGTCGGGGTGTAGGGCCTGCCGTCGGCCTGCCATGTCAGTGGCTTGGCGGTGTTGTTGCTCCACGTGACACTTGCTCGGCTGTCGTCCTCACGCACCCAGGCGAGAATGTTCTCGCGGATGCCATCGGTCACGCCGTGTCTTGGTGTCAGGGTGAGGAAGGCGCCGTCCGGGAGCAGTCCAGCCCCGACGACGACGTGCACGGCGTTCCGGGCCCGCGAGCGTTCCTCCAGCTTCTGGGCTGCTGCCTTGGCCTCGATCCGGGCCGGCGCGAGAGTGAACGCCTCCACCTCCGGGGTGGGATAGACCTTGGTGAAGCCGGCGACGAGCTGCTCCTTCACCTTCCACAGCCCTACCTGGATGAGGTCGATGTCGAGGTTCATCTCCGACAGCCAGACCACGGTGTGGGTGACCTGCTTGGGGAAGTCGGCGGCGATGATCACCTGCCTGGGACGCTGGAGGAGTTCGGGGCTCCATTCGCCATCCACGTGGTCCAGGAGGCGCTTCCGGCACTCGTCGAGTTCGAGAACCTCGCCCCTGCCCTTCCGGAAGTCGCGGTGGGCCTGCGCCAGCGTGTCCAGGTCGAACCTGGACACCAAGGCAGCGTAGGTGATCGCCTGGAGGTGCACGTCTCGGTCGGCAGATCCGCGCTTCAGTTCGACGACCACGAGCCGCCCGGTGGCGTCCAGCCCCAGGACGTCCAGCCGGTCCCGCGCCGGCACCCCGTCCGTGTCGGCCCACCGGTCGAATTCCGAGGTGATCACGAGCACCGACTCGCCGAGGACCTGAGGGTTGGCGATCACCCACTCTTGGAGGTGCTGTCGCTCGAGGAGGCCTTCCGCCGCCAGCGCGGTCGGTGAGACGGGCGTAGCGGAGCCCTCGTCGACGGTGAAGAGATGATCCACGTTGTCCCCCTGACCAATCCATGATCCGCGCTCCCACGCCGACCGTCCCGAGCCTATGCGCGGGTCCGCCCCGGGTCAGTTACTTGCGGCAGATCGTGGAGGCAGGGGGAGCCGTCGGGAAGCCGCTTCTCAGGTCGGCCCCCGACGGCCCCGATGGCTCCCAGGAAAAGGCAGCAGCCGGTCGGCGTGAGTGCTGCAACACCTGCGGACAGCTCACCGAACATGGCGTCGACGCAGCGTCGCGGCGTACCGGGGTCCGGTAAGGGCGGCGGGTGCACGCCCGGTCAGGAGTGCCCTTGGTCCTCAGCTCGAGACGGCCTCGGCCCAGCCCCGGTTGACGGTCTCTCTCGCCTTCTCCCTCTGCGCCTCCGTCGGAAACGTCGGCGTGCCCTCGACCGTCGGCAGTTTCTCGGCGGCGGCCTTGTCGAGGGTGCCGTCCTTCTCCATGGCGTCCATGAGGACGGGGCGTGCGTAGGCGCCGAGCCGGAGGTTCTGGCCCTCCGGGCTGAAGACGTACTCCTGCCACAGACGTGCCGCGGCGGGGTGCGGAGCGTCTTTGTTCACCCCGTTCGCGTAGTACTGGGCGAAGCTGCCGTCGAAGGGGATGGCGGTCTGCCAGTCGACGTCCGTGCCCTTCTCGCGGAATGCGTCGGCGTATCCGAGGTTGAGGAAGTCCCAGTCGATGCTGATCGGGGTCTGGCCCTTCGCGATCGTGGCCGGGGTGGATTCGACCGGGATGAAGTTGCCGTTCCTGCTGAGCTCGGCGAAGAAGTCGATGCCGGGCTGGACGTCGTCGAAGGAACCCCCGTTCGCCAGGGCCGCCGCGTAGACCCCGGCGAAGGCGGAGCCGGACCTGGTGGGGTCGCCGTTGAGCGCGACCTTGCCTTTGTACTCGGGCTTGCGCAGGTCGGCGAAGGTCGCTGGGCAGGTCGTGACGCGTTTGGCGTCACAGCCGATCGAGATGTAACCGCCGTAGTTGTTGCTCCAGCGGGCCCCGTCGTCCTTCTGTTCCTTGGGGATCTCGTCGTACGCGGCGACCTTGTACGGGGCGAGCAGGCCCTGACGTGCCGCGGACTGCGCGAACGAGTCCCCCACGTCGATCACATCGGGGGCGCGGCCTTTGCCCCTGTGCTCCTTGAGGGCGTTGATCTCGTCCTGGCTGGTGCCTTCCGGGGTCTCCACCGTGACCCTGATCCCGTACTTCTTCTCGAAGCCGTCGATCAGCGCGCCGTAGTTGGCCCAGTCGCTCGGAAGCGCGATCGTGTGGAGCGAGCCCTCTTTCCTCGCCGCTGTGGTCAGTGCCGCCATGCCGCCGGCGTCCGCGGCGGAGGTGGCCACCGCGGGTGCCCTGGGCGCGGTGGCGGGCTTGTCTCCGCAGGCGCCGAGGGGCGCCGCGAGGACCAGGCAGGCGGCGACGAAGGCTGTCGGGAGACGACGTGTGGGCACAAAGGCTCCATAACGGGCGGTCGCGTACTGATCGAGGCCAGCGTACGTTCGGCGGCCTCGGCAGCGCAGTCCCAGACGGTGGTGTCCGCTGTCTTCCCTGCGGCTGCCGTACCGGCGCGTTCTCAGAACCCCTCGTCGTCCCACCCGGCCAGGAGCGCCTCCCCGAGACCCATGGCGTGCGGTGCGGCCCCGTCGTGGAGGGCCTGCTCGCTCCAGATGATCTTGCCGCGGGCGGTGTAGCGGGTGCCCCAGCGTTCGGCGAACTGCGCGACGAGGAACAGGCCGCGGCCGCCCTCGTCGGTGGCCTCGGCCCGGCGCAGGTGCGGGGAGGTGCTGGAGCCGTCGGAGACCTCGCAGATCAGTCTGCGGTCGTACAGCAGCCTCACCCGGATGGGCTCGGTGCCGTAGCGGATGGCGTTGGTCAGCAGCTCGCTGAGGATGAGCTCCGTGGTGAAGGCGATCTCCTCCAGGCCCCAGTCCGCCAGTCGGCGGGCGCAGGCGTTGCGCACCGGGGACACCGCCGCGGGGTCGGGCCGCACGTCCCACTCGGCGATCCGCGCGGGGTCCAGCCGGCGGGTGCGGGCCACCAGCAGCGCGACGTCGTCGCTGGGCCGGGTGGGCAGCATCGCGTCGATCACCGCGGTGCAGGTCTTCTCCGGGGTGCGGGCGGGCCCGGCCAGGGCGGCGCTCAGCGCTGCCAGGCCCGCGTCCGTATCGCGGTCGCGGCTCTCGATCAGCCCGTCGGTGAAGAGTGCCAGCCGGGAGCCCTCGGGCAGGGTGACCGTCATGGTCTCCATGGGCAGGCCCTCGCCCAGGCCCAGCGGCGGGGAGATCGGCACCTCGGGGAAGGACACGGTTCCGTCGGGGCGGACCAGGGCGGGGCCCGGATGCCCGGCGGTGGCGGCCGTCACCTGCCCCGAGACGGGATCGTAGACGGCGCACAGGCAGGTGGCTCCGGTGATCCCCTGCCACTCCTGCTCGTCGGTGTCGATGTGGGCGACCAGCTCGTCGAGGTGGCTCAGGAGTTCGTCCGGGGGCAGGTCGAGGGTGGAGAAGTTGTACACGGCGGTGCGCAGGCGGCCCATGGTGGCGGCTGCGTGGAGACCGTGGCCGACCACGTCGCCGACCACCAGGGCCACCCGGGCGCCGGGCAGCGGGATCACGTCGAACCAGTCACCCCCCACACCGGCCTGGGCAGCCAGATAGCGGTGCGCGACCTCGACGGCGGACTGCTCCGGTACGCCCCGGGGCAGCAGGCTGCGTTGCAGGGTGACGGCCATGGTGTGCTCGCGCGTGTAGCGGCGGGCATTGTCGACCGCCAGTGCCGCCCGGGCGGTCAGTTCCTCGGCGAAGGACACGTCCTCCTCGTCGAACGGCGGGGAGTCCTGCCCCCGCCAGTAGCCGGCCATTCCCAGCACCACGCCCCGGGCCCGCAGGGGCACGGTGATCAAGGAGTGGATGCCGCGGTCCAGGATCCGCAGGGCGTTGGCCGGGTCCTGGGTCCGCCAGCCGTGGGTGGTGCGCAGGTCCGCCTCCAGGACCGCCCGGCCTTGGGCCAGCCCGGCCGCCATGGGGCTGGTGGGAACGAACCGGATGAGCTTGCCGACGGGGTAGAGCGGGTGGTCGCCCTGGAGGCCGACGGCGGCGGTGCGGCGCATCTCGGTGCTCGCTTCGGCCGGCTCCTCGCCGCGCAGCACCGGGTCCAGGAGGTCGACCGTGACCACGTCGGCGAACCGTGGGGCCGCCACCTCCGCCAGTTCCTCCGCGGTGCGCTCCACGTTCAGCGTCGTTCCCACCCGCACCCCGGCGTCGTAGAGCAGCTTCAGCCGCTCGCGGGCCACCTCGGCCCTGCCGGAGAGTGCCCGCAGCTCGGTGGTGTCCCGCAGCGTGACGACGGTCCCGGCCTGCCCGTAGGGGGCGGTGGGACGGATGTTCACCGACAGCAGCCGATCGGCTGCCATGTGCAGCTCGTCGGTCGCGGCACGGCCCGAGGCGATCGGCTCGGCGATCCCCTCCTCCAGACCCAGGTCCGTGACGGGGAGGCCTTCCGCGTCCACGGGCAGCCGCAGCAGCCGCCGCGCCTCGTCATTGGCCAGCAGCAGCCGTCCGCCGCCGCCGACGATCAGCACGCCCTCCCGCACCGCGTGCAGCACCGCGTCGTGGTGCTCGTACATCCTCGTCATCTCGGCCGGTCCCAGGCCATGGGTCCGGCGCAGCAGCCGACGGCTCACCAGAGCGGTTCCGCCCGCGGACAGGGCGAGCACCGCGGCCGCACTGCCGAGGACGACCGGCAGCTGCCGGTTCACCATGCTCCGGACGTTCTGGACCGTGACCGGGGAGGAGACGACGGCGATGACGCGGCCGTCGCGGTCCTTGACGGGGACCACCGAGACCACGGACTGCCCCAGGGACCCTTCGAACGTCTCGGTGAACGACTTGCCGGCCGCCGCCTCGGAGAAGGGGCCGACGACGTGCTTCCCGATCTGCCGCGGGTCGCTGTGGGCGAGGGTGACCCCGGAGAGCGTGTACACGTTGATGCCGTCGACCCCGGCGATCTTCCGGGCCGCCTCGGCGCTCGGCTGGAGCACCGCGCTCGGATGGGGGCTGCGCAGGGCCGCGACGATTCCCGGAGATTTCGCGAACGTTCCGGCGGCGGCGAGCGTACGGTGCCGGGCGTCCGCCATGCCGGCGCTCCCGGCTTGCACCACGAGCGCCACCACCGCGGCGGCGACGAGCAGCACCACCACGGCCAGCTGCAGGAGGAACACCTCGCCGGCCACGCTGCGCACGCTCAGAAGGGAGGACAGACGCTGCGGCCGCCGCGCCCCTTCCTTGGGGGACCGGGCGTGCTCCTGACGCTCCTGGTGGCTTCCTGAGCGGGGACGCCGAGGGGGAGGGGAAGAGCTCGCGGTCCAGCCGAGCAGCCGACGTCGGACGTGTCCAAGCAGGACGCTCATACTCCATTTTCTAACCTCTGGGAGCCGTCGGCAGCGGGGAGCGACCGGTCGCCGACCGGCGATCGGCCCCCCTCCGCAGAGCGAGGATGTGGTGAGGCGCGGCGCGCGGGGGCGCGTCCTGCCGCGCCGAGCCGGTCACCGGCGGCCGGGGGCGTTTCTCTCGGCTCGGTCCTCGCCACGGCGCACTTCGCGCCGCGGAATGCCCGTGGTGTCCGGATAATGGATGGAACGGCGAGTGGAAGGGGACATCTCGTGCCATCGGCTCGGCCGGGGGGCGAGGAGACCCACGGCCCGTTCTGGTCCGAGCCGGGGACGCTGCTCGAGCACGTGCCCGTGGCCGTCTTCGGCCTCGATGACGGGGACCGCGTCTGTTACTGGGGGCCCGGCGCGCGGGACCTCTTCGGATATGACGCCACCGCCGTCCTGTCGAAGCCCGGCGCCGTTCTCTTCGCCGACGGACCCCCGGGCGCCCCCGATCCGTGCTCCCGGCTGACCGAGCGAGGCCGGACCCAGGGTTACTGGAGGGGGCGGCTGCCGGCCCGGCACCGTGACCGCACCGTCTTCGACTGCGGTTTCCGTGCCTTCTCCGTGACCGGATCCGGCGGTCCTTCGGTGGTGATGGTCCTGGCGAGCCGCAGTGACGAGCTCGATCGGGTCAAGACCAATCTCGCCTTCCTCGACGCCCTCTTCGAGACGTGCCCCATCGGTCTGGTCATGCTCGACCAGGACCTCCGGTACGTCCACCTCAACCAGGCGCTCGCCGACATGGACGGTCTGCCGATCGAGGCCCACCTCGGGCGGCGCGTGGACGAAATCATGCTCATGTCCGACGGTGGCGAGTACCAGCGCATGCTCCGCGGCGTCGCCCTGGGCGGAGCGCCGGTCGTGGGCACCCTGGTCGGCATGCGTCCCCGGGGGCATCCGGACCGTGATCAGGTGCGGTCGGTGAGTTTCTTCCCCCTGAGCCAGGCGGTCGGCTCGCGCCCGGGAGTGGGCGGGCTGATGCTGGACGTGACCGACCGGGAACAGGCCATCCTGGAAGCCACCGCCAGCCGTCGACGGCTGGCCCTGCTGGACGGGGCCTCCACCCGCATCGGGACCACCCTGGACGTGAACGTCACCGCCCAGGAGCTGGTCGACGCCTCGATGCCGGACTTCTGCGACGGCGCCGTGGTCGAAGTCGTGGAGTGGATGGACGAGGCGGAGGACTTCGACCCGGCGCGACCGCTGTTCACCCGCAGAATCGCCTCCGGCACGATCCTGCCCCCTCCGGCCACCGAGCTCGTGAGCGGGGTGGAGAAGGTGCGGTATCCGCCCGGCTCCGTCATCCACGACATGCTGAGGTCCGGTCGCGCCATCTCCGCCGTGGTGAACGAGGAGTTCCTGGCACGGACCGTCCACATCGAGTCACGCGCACGGCTCTTCGCCGAGAGCGGGTTGGCCTGTGTCCTCGTCGCCCCGCTCATCGCCAGGGGTACGGTCCAGGGAATCGCCATGTTCGGCCGGTCCACGGGCCGGCCGGCCTTCACCCGGGACGATGTCAGCCTGGCCGGCGAGCTCGCCTCACGGGCTGCGATCTGCCTGGACAACGCCCGTCTGTACAGCCGCGTCCAGGACATCGCCCTCACCCTGCAGCGGGCGTTGTTGCCCAGCGCGTTGGCGACCAGCCCGTACGTGGACGTGGCCCACCGGTACGTACCCGGCAGTCGGATCACCGAGGTCGGCGGCGACTGGTACGACGTGATCAGCCTGCCCGACGGCCGGGTCGCGCTGGTGGTGGGCGACGTGATGGGGCACGGTGTGTCGGCCGCCGCCGCCATGGGCCGCCTTCGTATCACCGCCAAGGCCCTGGCCAGGCACGACAGTGAGCCTGACGACCTCCTCACCGAGCTCGACGCATGCGCCCAGGAGGCCGGCATCGAGCTGGCGACGTGCCTGTACATCGTCTACGACCCGAGGAGCGGAGGCGCCCGCATCGCCAGCGCCGGCCACCCCCCGCCCCTGGTACTCCGGCCGGACGGCACGGTGGAGACCATCGACGACGTCCTGGGAGTCCCTCTCGGCGTCGGCGGCTGTCCTTTCCGGACGATCGAGATCGAACTCCCCGGGAACGCGAGTCTCGCCCTGTACACCGACGGCCTCATCGAGACACGTGGCGCGGACCTCGAGGCCGGCCTGAAGGCCTTGCGCGCCGAACTGGGCAGGGCGACGGGCCCGCTGGAAGCGATGGCGGACCGCATCCTCGCGAGCCTGCTGCCCGCCCAGCCGGCCGACGACGCGGTCCTGGTCCTCGCCCGCGTCCGCCGCGCCCCTTGAGGAGGCGTCGAGTCCGGTGGGTCGTGCCGGCTGCTGGCAGGCGGCCGGCGGGAGGCTCGACCGTCACCCCCGGACCACCACGAGGCGACCGCGCATCGCAATGCAATATTCACCCGTATGGTCCATTTATGTGGAATTTATGGGTAAGGGGTGGGGGAACGTCTTTCGGAGGTCATCATGGCGTCAACTCATCGCGCACCGATCGAAGAACACCCCGACCTGATGGAACTGCGCGCCCGGCACGACAGGGCCGCCGCCACCCCACGAGCGCAGATGATCGAGGCCCTCGCCCTGATCACCGGCCTCTTCCTGGCCGCGTCCCCCTGGATCGTGGGCTTCAACGGCTTCACCACGCTGGCCGTCACCAACCTCATCGCCGGGCTCGCCTACATGCTGCTCCTCGGCGGCCTCGGCACCTCGTACGAACGCACCCACTCCATGGCCTGGGCCGCGGCCGTCATCGGCATCTGGACCTGCGTCGCCCCGTGGGTCGTCGCGGGCGATGTCGCCCACACCCGCTCCATCACCAGCAACCTCATCACGGGAGCCATCGCCACGCTCCTGGCTCTCGCAGCGGCCTCCGCGGCACGTGACCGCACCGACACCCGGCGCGGCTCCCGCATGGGCCGGCGCCCCATGGCCGGAGACCGCTGACCCTTGGCACGAGATCGGACCCGGCCTTTCACGCAGGCCGGGTCCGGCCCCATGCCCCTTCGCAAGCCCTTGCCGAGCGGGCTCAGGTGCCGGGTCCGGCCGTCGGGCTCCGCAGGGCGTCGCCGACCGGGGCGCGGCGGGTTCCCGGGTCGCCGGCAGCCACATGCTGTCGAGGGCCGGCCCGAGGGCGCTCGGGAGGGACGCGCCGACGCAGGCCGCACACTCGCCGTCAACCGTGGGCTGTACCGGTCGTCGTGCCCGCTGTTCGGGGGATCTGCCGGCCTGTCCGGCGACTCTCCATCCCCGCGAGGGCATCCGTGGGAGAAACGAAGGAGAGACCCGATGCCGCTTTATCTGTCGAGGTTCAGCTACACGCCGGAGACCTGGGCGAGGCTGATCGGGAACCCCGAGGACCGCTCGGAGGCCGCTCGGTCGTACATCGAGTCCGTCGGTGGGAGGCTCCACGGCTTCTGGTACGCCTTCGGTACGCATGACGGCTACAACCTGTGGGAAGCCCCGGACGACGTGTCCATGGCCGCGGTCGCGTTGGCGATCAGTGGGGGCGGCGCGCTCAGCTCTTTCGAGACGACCGTTCTCCTGACCGTCGATGACACCCTGGATGCCCTGGGCAGAGCGGGGCGCGTCCGGTACCGGCCTCCTGGCGCGGAGCGGTGAGTTGCCATGGTCTCCGTCCGGGTCCTCTACGCGTCCGAGCATCGCTCCACGCAGGAGATCGCCGACCGGATCGGTGAGCGGTTGCGCCGGAGAAGGCACCCTGTGGAGACCCGGGAGCTGCGCGCGCCCTCCGAGGGACAGGGGCCCTTGCCGGGCGACGCGCTTGTGCTGGGCAGCGCGGTCCATGACGGCGCCTGGCTGCCGACGGCGGAAGGCTTCGTCGCGGACACGTTGCGTCTCCGTCCTTCTCGATGCGCGTCAGGTCGAGGATCCGCACCGCCGCTGAGCCGGGGTCCTTCAGCACGTTGAGCCGGATGGTGCAGTTCTGCGAAGGCCGCAGCGTTTCTCCGGCCCCAAGAACACCACCATCATCCGGTTGCCTGCCCGAGGTCGACAGCCCACAGGCCCTCGACACTCGCCGGCGGCCAGCCGTCCTCTTCGGTGCGTGCCTCCGGCGGTTTCTCACACGGCCTGACCCTGGCACGGCTGCCGTGCTCCCTGCATGCGTCTCCGCTCTGCTCTGCTCGAGGTCAATTACCTCATGGGTGGGAACATGGAAATCTGTACTCGCTGCTGTAGACATCGCTGGATGTCGTAGCTATATTTTCTCTCGTAGCACAGAGAGACGGTTGGGCCTGGCAGAGAGGAACTGCCGGCAAGCAGTACACGTAGTTGCAGGACGGTACGGCGGTGGAGTTTCGAAGCCAGGGTGATTGCAGGACGGCGACGGAACTGACGGCCGGACCGGGCGGCCCGCAGTGATCAGGGGCCGCCGCGGCGGGACCGCGGTCATGGCGGATGCGGCACCCGCGAGTGCAGTACCCAGCAGTGAAGTCAGTGGCAGTACCCCCAGTGGTAAGTAAATGATCACCGAGGAAAGAACGGAGGAGCGAAGCGCCATCAGGATCGCCCGGACGGAAATTCTCAGTCCGGGTACCGCAGGACATCGATAGTGAGGTGGTCTCCGGTCAGGCAACCGCGATCCCCGCACCCCCGACAGCAGCCGTGTCGGGGCGGCGGACACAGAAGGCCGGCGCAGTATCAGGGCCGGCAGATGGTGTAGTAGTTCCTTCGGGGCCCTGGTGCCGTACGGCACCAGGGCCCCTCGACATGTCCCAGAGAGAGGTGCCGATGACAGCAGACGACTCCTACGACCGACTCGACGACGACGACTACCCCGCCTACACGATGGGCCGGGCCGCCGAAATGATCGGCACCACCCCCGCCTTCCTGCGTGCCCTGGGCGAACACCGCCTGATCACCCCGCTGCGCTCCGAAGGCGGCCACCGCCGCTACTCCCGCTACCAGCTGCGCATCGCCGCCCGCGCCCGCGAACTCGTCGACCAGGGCACCGCCCTCGAGGCCGCCTGTCGCATCATCGTCCTCGAGGACCAGCTCGAAGAAGCACAGCGCCTCAACGAGCAGTACCGCCGGGCTGCCGAGAAGGCCGAACCGTCCAACCCCGTCTGAGAACGGCAGCGCGCTCGCCGAGCGCACGAAGGCCGTCGTCTTGTACGGCAAGTCCCGCCGCCTGGACGCCGTCCCCGACGCCCCGACTTCACCGAGGGCATGGAGCGGCGCCGGGTGAGGAAGCTCTTCGCGGACCTGCCGCCGGAGGAGGGGGTGGGGATGTACGGCTTCCGGCACTACTTCGCACTGCACTTCACCAGTGGAACAGGTGGGCTTTGAGTCTTCTCGAAATGCGACGGCCCGCAAACGGTCCCGGCTTGGGCGCCGTCACGTCGGGGGCGACGCGTTCGGGGCTGTTCGGCCTCGGGTGCGGTCCCGCCGTGACCTGTCTCTGCGCTCTCGCCGGTGACGCGGCCGCGTCGGCGAGGAGAAGGACGGCGGAGTGCTGGCCCGAACAGCGCGATGCCGGGCCGGTCAGCGCCCCGTGGCCGTGGGTCAGGCCGTTGCCGGTACGACGGGCTGGGACTGGGTGGCGCAGTGGATGCCGCCACCGCCGCCGGCGATGTTGTCGATCTTGACCTGGACGACGGTCCGGCCGGGGTACGAGGCCCGCAGGATGTCGTAGGCCACACCGTCGGCGTAGCTGTCGCCGAACTGGGGGACGAGAACGGCGCCGTTGGCGGTGTAGTAGTTGGTGTAGCTGGACAGGAAGTCCGTTCCCCTTCCCCGGATGTACCGCCGGTCGGGTCCGGGGAGTTCGGTGATGTCCAGTCGGCGTCCCTGGGCGTCGGTGGCGCTCTGCAGGACTTTCTTGGTCTCGTTGTAGACGGCGACCCACTTGCTGCTGGTGCCGGGGCCGGGCTGGTCGAGGATCACCTTGCCGGGCGCGACGAAGCGCGCGAGGCAGTCGATGTGGCAGTCCGTGATGTCCTGCCCGGCCAGACCGGGGACCCAGATCACCTTGTCGGCACCGAGGGCCCACTTCATCGACTGCTCCACCTGATCCTGGGTCATGCCCGGGTTCCGGTTGCTGTTCACCAGGGAGCTGACCGTCGCCATCAGGGTGCCCTGGCCGTCGGTCTCCAGAGAACCGCCCTCGCCGACGAACGGAGCCTGGATCCTGTTGACCCCGTACCGGCCCAGCAATGTCGTGGCCGCGGCGGCGTCGTTGGCATAGGGCTGGTAGTAGCTCGTGCCGGTCTTGCCCCAGCCGTTGAAGTTGGTGTCCACACCGGCGATGGCACCGGGCGCGACCACGAAGGTGGGGCCGAAGTCCCGGATCCACAGGTCGTCGTTGGCTATCTCGACGACCTCGATGCCGTGGTACGCACCGGGACCGCAGATGTAACGGGCATCGGCGGCCTGCGAGGGACGCGCCAGGACGACGACTGGCTCGAACCGGGAGATGGCGTAGGCCACGCGGGCGATGTCGTTGCGGACGCCGTCGAGCTGCGTGGACCAGACCGACGAAAGCGCCGGCCAGGCCATGAAGGTACGGACGTGGGGGTCGGTCTCCGCGGGCATCCGCAGCGTGGCACCCGATCCGGCGGTGGCCGCGACGGCGGTCGTGGGCAGTGCGGACCCGAGGGCGGCGAGGGGCACGGCGGTCGCGCCGAGTTGGAGGAGCCGGCGTCGGGAGGTGAGGGGCGTGGCCATGGGGGTCCTTTGGTGAGGGGGGGCGAGGTTGTGGCGCCCATCCTGGCCCCGACTGAAAATTCAGTCAAGACTGTCCGAGGTGCTCTTGTGTGTCTTGTTCCGCCGGTTCGGCGCAGGAGTCGAATCGCCGGGCAGGGGAGGGGCGAACGGTTCCCGATCATCGGGGTGCGTGCTCGGTCGTCTCTGACGAGATCGGCACGTCCTCAATCTCGTAGAGTCAACTCTTGGGCTAAATAAGGTGGTTGGCGTATGAAGGTCGGAACGCTGCCGCAGTCGGGGCCCGGCGGGTCGGTCCGCGGGAAGGGGCGTACGGTCCGATGTGCCAGGCCGTCGATCATGAACCGATCGGACGCCATGGGCGACGGCGAGGCCGGTGTCGGGCAGGGGCGTCGCCACCCGCTCCACCGCACCCCGACCATCGGCACGGCCGGCAGGTCCGGTCGGACGGTGGGCCTGCCGGGGACTACTCGACGTCCGACGTCCGGCGTTCGGCGCCGAAACCCGTGACGACCACGGTGACGAGACAGAAGGCGATGACGGTCTCGGCCCAGAGGAAGGCGATGTAGTCCATGAGGCAGCCGATCGGCGGCGTGCCCGGGGCAGTGTTGCGGAAGGCCGCCAGGGCGAAGAGCGTGGCGGCCATCCAGCCGAGAGCGGGCCAGGTGAGGCCCTTTCGCCGGGTGACGAGGAACCACGCCCCGGTGAGCACCGAGAGGGCGAGGCCCCACATGGCGGCCATCATGAAGGCGGTGAAGACGAGCACGCTGTTGGAGCGTCCCAGGCCGACGTCGAAGGCCGCGGTCCCGTCGTCCGAAGCGTCGTCCACCGTCGCCGAGAAGAGTGCGTCGCCGTTGGACAGCGTCATGTGGACGGGGACCTTCTGGCCGCCTTGGACGGCGGTGAACTCGATCGAGGCGTCGTAGGCGTCGAAGGGGTAGTCCGTGATCGAACCGCCCGTCAGGGTGACGGGCAGGTCCGTGGTCGCGATGCGGCCGTGCGCCTTGAAGGACAGATCGCCCCGGGTGGAGGCCGACGTCTGGAGCGTCAGGTCCTCGGTGGGCGAGACGCCGCCGGCCTCGGCCAGTTCTCCGCGCGGGGTGACGTTCACCCGCAGGGTCAGTTCCCGTCCGGCGGCGTCGACGCGTTGGATCGAGGCCTCGACGTCCACGCGGTCAGGGGCCGAACCGCCCGCGTCGTACACCCGGTCCAGGGCCTGTCGTTCGCCGAACTGGAGCCATGCGCCCAGGGCGACGGCCGCCGCGATCAGGAGGCAGGCCGCCACGGCGGGGAAGAGTCCGCCGCGGCTCGGCTCGTGACGTCGGGTGGTGGACATGGACGCTCCCGTGAACCGTGGTCACTCGACCGGCTTGCCGGGCTGGTCGTGGGTGGAGCAGTGGATCCCGCCGCCTCCGGTGGCGATGGTGTCGATGTTCACCTGCACGATGTCGCGCTTGGGGAAGTGCTCCTGGAGGATGCCCCGGGCGCGGTCGTCGGCCTTCCTGTCGCCGAACTTCGGCATGTACACCGCGTCGTTGCCGATGTAGAAGTTGGCGTAGGTCGACAGGAAGTCGTCGCTGTAGCCCGAGATCCGGTCGGGGTCCGGCTGCGGGAGGTCGATGACCTCGAAGCTCCGGCCCTGCGCGTCGGTCGCCTCGCCGAGCACGGACTTGGCCTGGTCGGAGGAGCGTGACCAGGAGTCGGCCGGCATGCCCGGGAAGGCGCGGTCCAGGAGGATCACCCCGGGTGCGGTGAAGCGGACGAGGCTGTCGACGTGGGCGTCGGTGATGTCCTCGCCGCGTACGCCCTTCAGCCAGATCACCTTCTCCATGCCGAGGAGTTCCTTGAGTTCGGCCTCGATCTGGGCACGGGACTTGCCCGGGTTGCGGTTGTCGTTGACGATCGAGCTCTCGGTGATCAGGAGCGTGCCCTCGCCGTCCGTCTCGAAGGAGCCTCCCTCGGCGACGATCGACGTCTGGATGCGGGGAATCCCGTACTTCGACAGCAGCTTCCGTCCGACCTGGGCGTCGTTGTCGTGGACCTGCTTGTTGCCCCAGCCGCTGAAGTTGAAGTCGACGCCGGCGACCTCGCCGCCCTCCTCGACGAAGACGGGCACGGTGTCACGGGCCCACAGGTCGTCGACGGCGAGGGGGATGACCTCGACCCCCTTGCCGCAGGCCTTCTGAGCGGCGGCCAGCTGGTCCGGTCGGGCCATCATCACGACGTACTCGTACTCCGAGACGGCGCGGGCGATGCGTGCGATGTCCTGACGCACGTAAGGGAGGTCGTCCTCCCAGACGGACTCCAGCGCGGGCCATGCCATGAAGGTGCGGGCGTGGCTCTCCCACTCGGCGCCCAGGCGCCGCTCCCCGTCGGCCCCCACGCCCGGGCCGGTCGTGCCCGTGGCTCCCGACGGGCCCGGGTCGCCGGGGCCGCAGGCCGAGGCGCCGAGGGTGAGCGCGCCGATTCCGGCGAGCAGGCGCAGAGCGGAGCGGCGGGAGGGGCGGAGGTCTGACATCGGGGTCTCCGATCGTGAAAGGCACGCGGGGCCGGGGGTCGACGGCGGGCGCCATGGGAGGCGAGGGCGTGGACAGCGGACCCGCCACCCGTCCGCAGGTGGCGAGCGCGGCCCTCTGGGCGGTCGGTGACGCCTGGCCGGATACAGTGTGCCCCCACTCTGGCATTGACTGAAAATTCAGTCAAGCTTGGATGGGTGTCCCGCGTGGCGGGCCGCCCCTCTGTGGGACCCTCCCCGTGCGTCCGCTGTCAGCGGTCCAGCCGTTCGACCTCGATGGAGACCGCCTCCTTCACCAGTTCGCGAGCGTGGTCCAGAGGAAGTGCGCCGCTGAGCCAGCGGGTGCTGAGACCCTCCAGGAGGCCGGTGAGCCTCTCCGCGGCCGCCGTGAGGGCCGGCGCGGGAGCCGACGGCCGGATGCGGCCCAGCAGATCCGCGACATCGTGGATCCAGGTCAGCGTGGCCCTGGCGAGATCTCCGCGCAACTCGTGCTCGAAGATCGCGCTAGCGCGCAGCTCCCCCCAGGCCGTGCTGTTCTCGCGGACCTCCGGGAGGTTCTGGAACTCCAGCAGCAGGGACTGCTCCAGTTCCTGCCGGGCGTCGTACGGTCCGGTGGCGCCGTCCTCGTCGGACGTGTACCGGTCGGCCCGGTCGCTGATGAACTCCAGGGTGTGGCGGAGGACGCCGGCCCGGTCCTTGAAGTGGTAGTAGATCAGCGCGGTGGATACCCCGGCCTCGGTCGCCAGTTCCTCCATGCGCAGCCCGCGCACTCCCCGCCGCGCTATGACTCGGGCGGCACCTTCCAAGATGGCCCCTCGGCGATCCGTCGCCACGTGATCTCCTCCTCGGTGGTCTGAACCAGCAGTGTCGCATATTGACTGAATCTTTAGTTAGAGCCAGTATGCGTCAGTCGCATCAGCCGACACGTCGTTCGTTCCACATCGTCGAAAGAGCCACCGCATGTCCGCTCAGCTTCCTGGTGCACAGCCTGCTCACGCGGCGCTGACGGCCGACGACCCGCGAGAGATCGGCGGCTACCGCCTCCAGGCCCGGCTGGGAGCGGGCGGCATGGGCGTGGTGTACCTGGCGCACACCCCCGGCGGCCGTCCGATCGCGTTGAAGGCGGTGAGGGAGGAGTTCGCGGGGGATCCCGAGTTCCGCCTGCGCTTCGCCCAGGAGGTGGCCAGCGCCGAGCGCATCCACGGGCTGTTCACCGCGCAGGTGGTCGCCTCGGGCGTGGACGCCCCGACCCCGTGGCTCGCCACCGCCTACATTCCCGGCCCGTCCCTGCATCAGGTGGTCCAGCGCCACGGCCCGCTCCCGGTGCGAACGGTGCTGATGCTCATGGCGGGCGTCGCCGAGGCCCTTCAGGCGATCCACCGTGCCGGCGTCGTCCATCGCGACCTCAAGCCCGCCAACGTACTGATCGCGGAGGACGGGCCTCGCGTCATCGACTTCGGCATCGCGCGCGCGGCCGACGCCGTCGCGTTGACCGGGACCGGCCTGAGCATCGGCACGGCGGCGTTCATGGCCCCCGAGCAGGCGCTGGGGCGACCGGTGTCCGCGGCCACCGACGTGTTCGCGCTCGGCGCGCTCATCGCGTACGTGGCGAGCGGCGAGGCTCCCTTCGGGGCGGGGCCGGAGTCGGCCGCCCTGTACCGGGTGGTCCACGAGCAGCCCGACCTCGCCCGTGTGCCGCACGACCTGCGCGATCTGCTGGCCTGGTGTCTGGCCAAACGACCGGAGGACCGCCCCACGACGGCGGACCTGATCGCCGCCGTCCACGCCCATCCCCTGGTCGGACCCCGCCCGGAGTTCGCCGAGGGCTGGCTGCCCCAGTCGATCAGCAGCGAGGTGGCGGGGCGGGCGGCACGCCCGGCGCCCGTCCACGCTCAGCCCACTCTCGCGGCCCCGACCCCAGCCCCGGCTCCGCCCCCGACCCCGGCCCCGGCGCCCCTGCCTCCGCGGCCCGGAGGCGATGCCCCGGCCGAGCCCTCCTCGCGCCGTCGGGCGAGGAAGGGGCGCCGCCTGACGGTGGTCCTCGCCGTGCTCGCGATCCTCGTGACGGCCGGTGGTGCCGTCCACCTTCTCGATGTGCGTGCCGAGGGCGACGCCGCCGGGTCCGGCCCGTCGTACCCCTCGGCCGACTCCTATGCGTCCGTCGGCAAGGAGGTGGAGCTGACCTCCCCCGACGCCTCCTATGAATTCGACCTGAAGTCCGGGAAGGTCGTTCCCGCGGACACGGCCACCTGGTACCTGGCGCGCGACCGGTCGGAGTTCGTCCTCCCCGAGGACAGCGACGCCTTCGTCTCCGCGACGGAGGAGCTCGACCCCGCCGGCTGCGTGCGGGGCATCGACACGGAGCCGGTCACCCGGATCGCCTTCGCGGACCTGGTCGACGAGCGGCCCTTCTGCGTCCGTAGCTCCGACGGGAAGGACATCGTCGTCGTGCGGCTGATAGGGGCCCAAGCCGGTGACGGGCCGGTCACGGCGGCGATCGAGCGTTATCGCAGTGATCGGTGATCGGTGATCGGTGATCACAGTGATCGGTAGGGGACATGGTCTCGAAGTGATCATTGACTGAATTTTCAGTCTGCGGAACCATGCGTGCAACACCCGCCCCTCCCCTCAGGTAGGAGTTCCATGGACACGTCCATGACGTCCCGACGCCGACTGCTCCAGCTCGGCGCGGCGGCTCTGCCGCTCGCGGCCCTCGGATCGGCGCTGCCCGCGGCCGCACACGCCGCCACCAGCCCTTCCGGCGCCACGCTGCGGATGCCCGCGGAGCACGACCGCCACGTACGGACCTTCATGGCCTGGCCCGCACTGTCCTCGGTCTGGTCCACGTACCTCCCCGGCGTCCGCCGTGACATCGCGCGCGTGGCCGACGCGATCTCCCGCTACGAGCCCGTCGTGGTGCTCGCCCGTTCCGACCAGGCGGCCGACGCCCGGTACCAGTGCGGAGCCGGTGCCTACTACGGCATCGAGGTCGTCGAGATACCCAATGACGACCTGTGGATCCGGGACTTCGGCCCCACCTTCGTCGTCGCCCCCGGCGCCGTCGCGGGCGTGGACACCAACTTCAACGGCTGGGGCAAGACCGGCACGAGCTACTACCAGCCCTACGCCAACGACGCCGCCGCGGCCGCGACCCTCCTCGGCCGGTACGGCGTCCCGCGCGTGCAGGCCGGATTCGTCGGCGAGGGCGGCTCGCTGGAGACCGACGGCCAGGGCACCCTGCTCGCCACGGTCAGCTCGCTCGTCAACGCCAACCGCAACCCGGGCATGACCCAGGACCAGGTCGAGCAGGCGATGAAGTCGGCGCTCGGCATCGACAAGGTGATCTGGGTACCAGGACTCGCAGGCCAGGACATCACCGACTGTCACATCGACTGCCTGGCCCGCTTCGTCGCACCCGGACAGGTCATCCTCGACCAGCCGGGCCCCGGCACCGACCCCAAGTGGGTCGCCGTCTACAACGAGACCAAGCAGATCCTGCTCGGCGCGACCGACGCGCAGGGCCGCCGCCTGACCGTCACCGAGCTCCCCGGCCCGGACCGCAGCCGCATCCGCGGCAAGGACAGGGGCAGCGCCTTCCTTTCCAGCTACACCAATTACTACACCGCCAACGGCGCCGTCCTCATGCCCCAGTTCGGCGACAGCTACGCCGACGGCGTGGCGTACAACATCCTCGCGGCCGCCTACCCCGGCCGGAACATCGTCCAGCTCGACATCGACAACATCGCGACCGGCGGTGGCGGCATCCACTGCGCCACCCAGTCGCAGCCCGTCGTCCCTCCGGCCGTCTGACCGGGCGAGACCGGACGAACCGCCGGTCGCCGCCCACCGGCGGCGACCGGCCCTCTTGGAGAGTGCCATGCGGGACCGGGTGTTTCCGTTGATCGCCGACCTCGCGCTGATCGCCGTGACCGCGGCGACGGTCGCGGCCCTGTTGGACTGGGACAGCTGGAGCTCCGAGCAGAGCGCACTCCTCGGAACAGCGGGCCAGCTCACCGCGGCAGCGGGGGCGGCAGCGACGGTGCTCGTCCGCCGCCGGTGGACCGCGACGGCGCTGGTCACCGCTGCCGTGATCGTGGCATTCGAGCCGCTGACCGGTGGAGCTCTGACCGCCGTGGCCTACACGGCCGGCCTGAGCTGGGCCCGCCTCCGCCACCGCGTCCTCCTCCTGACCGTGTCCGTGACGGTGCCGGTGGCGGTCACGGCGGCCAACTCGGCCGCGGAGCCGGCGCCGATCCTCGAGTACGACGTGATGGTCGTTCTCGTCACGGCCATCGTGTGCGGGGTTCTGCCCGGCCTCGCCGGGGCGCTGGCGGGGCAGCGCGAGCGGCTTGTCCAGGCCCTGGAAGAACGCAACGCCTTCCTGGAGCGGGCCCACCGTTCGGCGGAGGAACAGGCCAGAGCCCGCGAACGCTCACGGATCGCGGGCGAGATGCACGATCTGCTCGGTCACCGGCTGAGTCTCATCGCCCTGCACTCCGGCGGCCTTGAGATGGCCAGCGAGACGGGCGATCCCGAGGTGCGCCACAGTGCGTGCCTGGTGCACAGCACGGTGCGTCAGGCGATGGCCGAGCTACGGGACGTCTTGGGGGTCCTGCGGGCGGGGGATCTGCCGTCGGGCACGTCGGAACCGCTGACCGCGTATACGGGTACCCGCGCCGAGGTCGCCGCGCTGGTCGCCCAGTCCCGTACCGCCGGGATCGCCGTACGCCTTGAGTGGACCGGCGAGGACCTGACGGGGGAGAGCCCCACCGCGCGGCGTGCCGTGGACAGGGTGATCCGCGAGGCCCTGACCAATGTGCACAAGCACGCGGCCGCGGCGGACGTGCGGGTCGTCGTTCGCAGAGAAGCCCGGCAGGTGTGGGTCGAGGTGCACAACGGACCCGAGAGCCGGGCCGCACGGCCGGCCAGGCTGCCGGGGGGCGACCTCGGCCTTGTCGGCCTCCACGAGCGGATCCGTCTGCTCGGCGGCACCCTGCGGGCCGCACCCGCGAACGACGGTGGTTACGCGGTCGACGCGCGCATCCCCCTGGGCGCCGGCCCCGCTGCGGCGAGCGCGCCCGCCCCGGCCGGACGGCACGTCGTGGCGACGGCGCGAACGTGGCCGCACCGGCTCGTGAGCGCCGCTGCCATGGCCCTCGGCGTGGTGGGCGTCGTCGTCCTGCAGTTCGTCACCCTCGCCTTCGTCCCCTACCCCGAGGCGGACGGGACCTCCGACACGGACGGGGTCGCCGTCTCCATGACCTTCCGACACCCCACGACATGAGGTTCCCCGTGATCCGCGTTCTCCTCGCCGACGACCAAGAACTCGTCCGTGCCGGAATCAGACTGGTGCTCAAGCACGCCAACGACATCGAGGTGGTGGCAGAGGCGTCGGACGGCCACGAGGCGTCGGAGCTCGCCGCCCGGCACGACGTGGACGTCGCGATGCTCGACATCCAGATGCAGGGCGCCGACGGACTCCGCGCGGCGGAACGGATGGCGGAGCGGACGCCGTCGGTCCGTGTGGTCATGCTCACCACCTTCGGCGAACACGCCTACGTGGAGCGCGCGCTGAAGGCGGGGGTGACGGGATTCCTCCTCAAGGACAGCACCCCGCAGGAACTCATCCAGGCCGTCCGCAGGGTCGCCTCCGGCGCGCCGGTCGTGTCCCCGCAGATCACCCGCCACCTCATCGACCGGTACCTCGACAGCGGCGAGGAGCCGGCCGATCCGCGCCTGGACCGGATCGCCGATCTCACCAGCCGCGAGCGCCAGGTTCTCGCGATGGTGGGCACCGGCGCCTCCAACGCGGAGATCGGCAAGCGGCTGCACCTGGGGGAGGGCACCGTCAAGGCCTACGTGAGCCGCATGCTGACGAAACTGCGCTGCGCCAACCGCGTCCAGGCGGCCATCCTGGCCCACGACGCACGGCTCCTTCAGGGCGAGAGGTGACCGGCCGTCGGTGAAGGAACCGGAACGGGAGCGGTGGATCGCCCGTCCGGCCCCGGACCGGGTGCGGTCGTCCGTTCGTCCGCCGGCGCCTCTCTGCCGGGGTCCGCGTCGGAAGCCTGCCGCGCCGGTTGCGCGCCCGAGGCGCTGACCGCGAGGAAGGCACCGGCCAAGCCGGCGACGAAGAACTTGGACACGAGCGCGGTACGGCGCATCACGGGCTCCATGGGCGGGTGGTCGCGGTCACCAGGCCGTGACCGGTGACGTTCTGGATCTGCAGTCCGGGTCGCGCGTTGACCTCCAGGACCAGCGGCCCCCGATCGGCGTCGACGACGACATCCGCGCCCAGGTAGTGGAGGCCGGTCGCCGCCGCGCAGCGGCTTGCCGCGTCGAGCACCTCCGGCCAGTGCGGAACGGTCGCGCCGATCAGCCGCGCGCCGGTGTCCGGGTGGGTCTCGGTCGGCTCCCTCCCGACCAGGGCGTGGGTGATCCGGCCGGTGGCCAGGTCGACGGCGGCGCCGATGGCCTTCTGGTGCAGGTTGGCCCGCCCGCCGCTGAAGCGGGTGGGCAGCCGTAGCATCGCGAGGCGGGGCCTGTCGTGATCGCAGATCACCCGGATGTCCGGCAGCCCCTGATGGGACAGCCGGGCCAGGTCGGGGTGGGCCCGGATCAGCGGTTCGAACATGGCCCAGTCGGTGGGGCGCGGAGAGAAGTCCCCGTCCAGGATGCGCCGCAGCTGGTCGGCGACCCTTTCCCTGGTGATCCGTTTACCGGAGGAGGACGTCCAGCTCCGGTGACGCCGGCCGAAGGACAGCAGGATGCCGTTGCCCCCCAGGCTCTGGTTCGGCTTGAGGGCCCAGCGGTCGGGCAGGCCGTCCCAGTCCAGCGAGGCGATCTCCCGGCGCGAGCGCAGCAGGGCCAGGGTGGGGGAGGTGGGGGCGCCGACCTCGGCCAGGGCCTCCTTGGTGGCGTGTTTGTCGTTGACGAGCCGGATGGCGGCCGACGAGTTGTGCCGGGCTATCCGGGCGTTGCGCAGGTTCATGCCCATGACCGGGTCCCAGCCGCGAAGCCACATCACGCCTTCACCTCCTGCCTCTTGGCCGCGGGCGCGAAGCGGAAGAGCTCGCTCAGGCGAAGCCCGCGGTACGTTCCCGCGATCGACGTCCACACGGCGCACACGATCGCGAGCTGGAGGGGCACCGCCTCCGCGACCTCGCGCACGTACGGCGTCAGGAGGAGCAGCGCCACCAGGACGGCCGTGCCCATGGTCAGGGCGGCTCCCGTCGCGGCGGCCCTCACGCCGTCGAGGTCCCACGCCTCCCACAGTCGCTCGGTGACGATGGCCGTGACGACGACCGGCAGCGACATCCCCCACGAGTCCGAGAGCCCGAAACCGCCCAGGGCGAGCTGGGCGGTGATCAGGCCCGAGGTGACGACCGCGATCAGTACGCCGAGCCGGGCGACCCGTGGAAGGTGCAGGCGGCGCAGCAGGGGCTGCATGACGAACCCGAGCGCGAACATCACGAGCGTCAGCGGTACGCCGAGGGGAAGGCCAGCTTGCGCGTACGCCAGGGCCAGCAGCACCGGGCTGAACGTGCCCAGGGTGTTCAGTCCGACGACCACCCGGAGCACCACGATCAGCAGGGCCGCCAGGGGCAGCAGCGCCATCATCGACACGGGGTCGATCGCCGGTGCCTTGGCGAACAGGATGCGCAGGGCCGACGGCGCGGCGACGGAGTCGGGCTGGGTGAGCAGCCGCTTGCCCACGGCCACGTGAAGTCCCCGGACCTCCTGTCGTCCGAGCAGGACGGGAGTCTCACGCTTGGAGCGGTTGTTGACGCTGAGCTTGGCGACGAAGGAGCGGCCGGCCAGCCGCACCGTGGCGTCGACCACAGGGCGCTTCTCACGACCGAGCGCCGACCCCACGGTGATCCTCGGCGCCGCGTCGAGGTCGAAACCGAGCTCCTTCGCCAACGCCGTGTCCACCGACGACGCCGACGCACCGGTGTCGATCAGAGCGAGGACCTCGGAACTCCGCCCCGTCGGTCCGCTGATGCGCACCATCTCCCGTTCGCCGATGACCTCGGGCGACCGGCTCAGAGGTCTGTCGGGGGAGCCGAGCACCCCCAGCAGCAGGAAGCTCAGACAGGCCACGGCGGCCAGCACCTTCACGACCACGGGCACCTTCCCGCGCCCACCGCGGCGGGCGCCCGCCGCCCGCTCCCCGTTCTCCGGACTCTCTTCGTACTTCTGCAGGTCATGCATGGGGAAAGCCTTGGTCAGGGCGCCGGCTCCCAGTAGTGACGATCGGCCCGCGGAGGGCAACGAAAGTTGTCCGTGCACCGTTTCCGACCCCGTTCGTCCCCTCGGCAGGGCCGTGATCCTGTCCATCGGACGGGCCGGTAAGGTTTGGGCCATGGCGTCTCGCAGCACTCAGCTCCTCGAAGCCGCCGCCCGGGTGATCGCCCGGCGCGGGGTCCGAGGCCTGCGCGTGGAGGAGCTCGCCGCCGAGGCGGGCGTGTCCACCGCGCTGATCTACTACCACTTCAAGGACCGCGCCGGGATCCTGCGCAAGACGCTGGAGTTCATCAGCGACCGCGCCGAGCGCTACACGACCCACCGCGACCCGGACGCCGAACCGCTCAGCCCGCGCGAGGAGCTGGAGCAGACGCTCCTCCTCGAACTCCAGGACTCGACCGAGGTCAGGGAGAACAGCACCGCCTGGGGGGAGTTGCGGGCCAGCGCCGTCTTCGACGAGCTGCTGCGCGAAGACCTGACACGAGCCACCCGGGTCTGGGTGCAGGAGGTGGCGGCCCTGTTGGGCCAGGTCCGGCCGATGGCCTCGGCAGCCGCCCTCGAGGCCGCCGCCGAGCGACTCACCGCCCTCCTGGAGGGTCTGAGCATGCGCTGGCTCAGCGGTACGCTCCAGATCGCCCACGCCCGGACCCTGATGGGCGAGGCCATCGACGCCGAGATCGACCGGCTGGACCGCCCCTGACCGGGCTCCTCCCAAGACACGGCGTGCCGAGTCGGGCGCGCCGTGCCGACGGCCGTGGCACCCCGGTCGTCCGGTGCGCGCCGCCGCCGACCGTGGACCGGCTCGCCTTCGGTGCGATCGAGCAGATCATGCGCCACTGCCTCATCGAGGCATCCACCAGGACCTGACCGGGTGCCACCACGTGCTGATGGCGTCAGGGGCGGCTCCCGTCGGGGTATCAGACCGGGCCCTGCCTGAAGGCTCAGGCAGGGCCCGCCTCGTTCCGGCTGAACGCACACGGACGTCCTGTGTGCGGCCAGGGCAGGTGGCCGGGTTCTCCGGGGAGGGCCGGACTCACAGTCTTGACTGATATTTCAGTCAGTGCGACAGTGAAGTTCCTCCACCCACCCCTGACGTTTCGCGGAAAGGAAGGGACGACCTTGCGTGTGACCAGGCCCTTCAGACGTGCGGCCAGGCCTTTCAGGCAGGCGACGACATGCCCCTGACCCCCACCGAGCGCGACCGGCTCCTCCTCTTCACCGCCGCCCAGCTCGCCCGGACCCGCCTGGAGCGCGGCCTGCGGCTCAACGTGCCGGAGGCGACCGCGCTCATCGCCGACACGGTGTGCGAGGCCGCGCGTGACGGCCTCCGTCTGGCCGAGGCGCTCGACCGCGGACGCGGGGTCCTCGGCCCGGACGACGTGCTCCCCGGCGTCACCGACGTCGTGACGGAGATCCAGGTCGAGGCGGTGTTCGACGACGGCACCCGGCTGGCCGTCATCAGCGCTCCGTTCGGCGAGGTGGAGCACGACGACGGTGCGCCCGGGGCCGTCCTGCCCCACACGGACACCCTGCCGGAGCCGGAACCGGCGGTCACTCTGCGAGTGCGCAACACGGCCGCGGTCCCGGTCAGCGTGACCTCGCACTTCCACTTCTTCGAAGCGAACCCGCGGCTGGACTTCGACCGGGCCGCCGCCTACGGGATGCGGCTGGCGGCCCAGGCCGGCTCTTCCACCCGGTTCGACCCCGGCGCCGTCGTGGAGGTCGGACTCGTACCGATGGGGGGCGACAGGATCGCCATCGGTTTCGCGGGCCTGGTCGACGGCCCGCTCGACGCGCCCGGCACGAAGGCCGAGGCCCTCAAACGCGCCGCCGCCTGCGGCTACCTCGGAGCGGAAGGGGCAGAGCGATGAGCAGGCCCACCAGACACAGTGACCACTGCGCGCCCGGCAGCAGTCGGCACATCGACCCGCACGAGTACGCCACCGTGCACGGGCCCCGCGCGGGGGACCGGGTCCGGCTCGGTGACTCGGGGCTCGTCGTACGGGTGGAGGCGGACTCGCAGGCGTACGGCGACGAGTTCCTGGCCGGCTTCGGCAAGACCGCCCGCGACGGCATGCATCTGAAGGCAGCGGCCGTCCGCGAGACCTGTGACGTCGTCATCACCAATGTCCTGGTCATCGACGCCGTGCAGGGCATCCGCAAGGTGTCGATCGGCATCCGCGAGGGCCGGATCCACGCCATCGGGCGGGCCGGCAACCCCGACACCCTCGACGGGGTCGACGTCGTCGTCGGCACCGGCACCACGATGATCCCGGGGGAGGGGCTCATCGCCACCGCCGGTGCGATCGACACCCACGTCCATCTGCTCTCTCCCCGGATCATGGAGGCGTCCCTCGCCTCCGGCGTCACCACCGTCATCGGCCAGGAGATCGGGCCGAGTTGGGGCGTCGGCGTCAACTCCCCCTGGGCCCTGAAGCTCGGGTTCAACGCCTTCGACGCGTGGCCGGTCAACATCGGCTTCCTCGCCCGGGGTTCCGCGTCCGACGAAGCCCCCCTGGTCGAGGCGTTGGCCGAGGGCGGTGCCTGCGGCTTTAAGGTGCACGAGGACATGGGCGCCCACACCCGGGCCCTGGACACCGCGCTGCGGGTCGCCGAGGAGCACGACGTCCAGGTCGCGCTGCACTCCGACGGCCTGAACGAGTGCCTGTCGGTGGAGGACACCCTCAAGGTGCTGGAGGGCCGGACGATCCACGCCTTCCACATCGAGGGCTGCGGCGGCGGGCACGTCCCCAACGTGCTGAAGATGGCGGGCGTGCCGAACGTCATCGGCTCCTCCACCAACCCCACGCTCCCCTTCGGGCGGGACGCCATCGCCGAGCACTACGGGATGATCGTCTCCGTCCACGCGCTCAAGACGGATTTGCCCGGCGACGCGGCGATGGCGCGCGACCGGATCAGGGCCGGGACGATGGGCGCGGAGGACGTCCTGCACGACCTCGGCGCGATCGGGATCACCTCCTCCGACGCGCAGGGGATGGGACGGGCGGGGGAGACGATCCGGCGTACGTTCGCGATGGCCGGGAAGATGAAGGCCGAGCTGGGCCCGCTGGAGGGCGACGGCGCGCACGACGACAACGCGCGCGTGCTGCGCTACATGGCCAAGCTCACCATCAACCCGGCGATCGCCCACGGCCTCGCCCACGAGATCGGCTCGATCGAGGTCGGGAAGATGGCCGACATCGTCCTGTGGCGCCCGCCCTTCTTCGGTGCCAAGCCGCAGATGGTCATCAAGAACGGCTTCCCCGCCTACGGGGTGACCGGCGATCCGAACGCGGCCACCGACACCTGCGAACCGCTCGTCCTCGGACCGCTGTTCGGAGCTCACGGCGCCGCTCCGGCCGAGTTGTCCGTCGCCTTCGTCAGCCGCGCCGCCGCCGAGTCGGGATCGTTCGGCTCGCCGTACGACAGGCTGGGCACGCGGCGCAGGCGTGTGGCCGTACGGGGGACCCGGGGCATCGGGCCGGCCGACATGGTGCGCAACGCCCGCCTCGGACAGGTGGACGTGGACCCGCGCAGCGGTCTCGTGACCCTGGACGGCGATCCGATGCGCTCCGAGCCGGCGGAGCAGGTGTCGTTGAGCCGCCTGTACTTCCTCTGATCCCTCCCCCTGAATGAACCGAGAAAGGCATGCCTCCACTCTTGACTGAAATTTCAGTCGAATGGAGGATGCTGTTCACACCGCGTACCCGTTCCCGCGCCTCCGCCCGGCCCAGCCGGCCGCCGCCGACGGGTACTTCTGGCGAAACGAAGAGAGACCCGTGATGACTGCATTCCGTATGCCTGCCGAGTGGTCCGAGCACGAGGGGTGCCTGATGGCCTGGCCCGTCCGTGAGGACCTGTGGGGCAGCGTGCTGGACGACGTCAAGGAGGAGTACGCGAACGTCGCGCGTGCGATCGCCGAGTTCGAGCCCGTGACCATGGTCGCGCCGCCCGGCCACGGTGAGGAGGCCAGGAGCAGGTGCGGTCGGGAGATCACCGTGGTGGAGCTGGCCCAGGACGACTCGTGGTTCCGGGACTCCGCCCCGCTGTTCGTGCTCGACGGTGACGGCAACCGCGCCGGAGTGGACTTCCGCTTCAACGCCTGGGGCCGCAAGCACAGCCCGTACGACTCCGACGACCGGGTCAGCGGCCTCCTCCTGGAGCACCTGGGCGTCGAGCGCATCCCCTCCGACATGATTCTGGAGGGCGGGGCGATCACGGTCGACGGCGAGGGAACGCTGATCACGACCGAACAGTGTCTCCTGCACCCCAACAGGAACCCCGGCATGAACCGGGACGAGATCGAGGCCGAGCTGAAATCCCAGCTCGGAGTCAGCAAGGTTGTATGGCTGCCGTACGGCGGCCTGCTGGACACGGAGACCGACGGGCACGTCGACGGTGTCTGCGCCTTCGCCGCCCCGGGCACCGTGGTGGTCTCCCTGCCCGACGACCCCGGGCACCCGGACTACGCCCGGATGCGGGCCAACCGCGCGGTTCTCGAATCGACCCGGGACGCCCGCGGCCGCCGACTGGAGATCATCGACGTTCCCCAGACCGCGTTCGTCGAGATGCCGGACGGAGCGGTCGAGGTGTCGTACCTGAACTACTACGTGGCCAACGGCGGCGTCGTCGTTCCGGTGGCAGGCGTGCCCCAGGACGAGGCCGCGCTCGCCGTGATCGCCTCGGCGTACCCGGGCCGCAAGGTCGTGCCGGTGCAGGCGATCGCGATCGCGTTCGGCGGGGGCGGCGTGCACTGCATCACCCAGCAGGTCCCCGCCGCACGTCCCTCCGCCGCGTAGAGCGGTCCCGCCGCTCCTGACGGGCCGGCCCCGCGGCCCGTCACCCCCCTCCGCACCCCTCACGGAAAGACAGCGCGCCGATGACGACCTCCCCCGTCCAGGGCCTCAGACGGCCCTCCCGCCGTCGCGGCCGGATCGCCGCCGCGACCGCGGCCCTGGCCTCGTTCGCCCTGCTCGCGGCCTGTTCCGGTCCGCCCAAGAGCGGCACGGGCAGTACCGGCGCAGAAGTGAAGCTCTCCGCCTCGACGCCTCCGGCCCGCGGCGAGATCGACTCCTTCACCTGGGCCGTCTACGCCGAGCCGCCCACCCTCGACTACACGGTCGCGTTCGACTACCCGCAGAACACGATCCTGTCCAACGTGTGCGAGAGCCTGATGCGCTGGACGCCGGGGCTCACCTTGCAGCCCGGCCTGGCCCGGAAGGCCTCGAACCCCGACCCCAACACCTGGGTCTACGACCTGCGCGCGGGCGTCCGCTTCCACGACGGCAAGGTGATGACCGCCGACGACGTGGTCTACAGCCTCGGCCGACAGCGGGACCCGAAGAACGCCGCCGCCTGGGCCCAGGTCTTCCAGAACGTCACCTCCGTGACGAAGACCGGCCCCCTCCAGGTCACCGTCAAACTCAAGAAGACCGACTCGCAGTTCCCCCAGTACATGGCGACCGCCGCGGGCGTCGTCGCATCCAGGGGAGGCGTCGAGGCGGCGGGCAAGGACTACGGCACCACCGGAGACCTCGCCTGCACCGGCCCGTTCAAGCTTGGCACGTGGAGCAAGGGCCAGTCGATCGAGCTGGAGCGCTTCGACGGCTACTGGGGCACGAAGGCCAAGGCGAAGAAAGCCGTCTTCCGGATCCTGACCGACCCCTCGGCCCGCACCAACGCCATGCTCAGCGGTGAGATCGACGGTGGCTACCTGATCCCCACCGAGAGCTACGACCGCCTCAGGAACAGCGGCGTCGGCACCCTCTGGTTCGGCGAGGGCCTCAGCACGGTCAACGTCAACATCACCAACATGACGGGCCCGCTCGGCGACCTCCGGGTCCGCAAGGCGCTCTCCCTGGCCCTGGACCGGTCCGGCTTCGTCAAGGCCGGACTCGGCGGCGCCGGCACCGTCACCGCCTCGCTCACCACCCGAGCCGCCTGGGCCGGAGCCTCGGAGCAGACCCGCGAGGCCGCCTTCGACGGACTGCCGCCGGCCTCCCAGGACATCGAGAAGGCCAAGGCGCTGATCAAGGAGGCCGGCGCCACGGGCAAGACCCTGACCGTCGCCACCAGCTCCATCGGCCAGGACGTCTCGCTCCTCGCCACCGCGATCCAGGCCGCCGGCACGCAGATCGGGCTGAGGATCAACCTCAGGACGATCGCCCCCAACGCCTTCACGGCGTTGTTCACCGACCCGAAGGCGCGCGAGGGAATCGACATGTTCCCGCTCACCTACTACAACTCGATCACCGACCCGCTGGACCTGCTGCAGAACTTCAAGACCGGCGCCTACATGAACTTCGCGGACTTCAGCGACAAGGGCTACGACGCGCTCGTCGACCAGGCCACCGGCGTCTACGAGCCGGAGCGGCGGATGAGGATCGAGACGGAGATGCAGAAGCGGGTGGCCGAGCAGCTGCCCTGGATCCCGGTCGCCGAGTGGCCCACCGCGGTCTTCCTCAACAAGAGGATCACCGGCGCACCCACCACCATCTCGTACATGTACCACCCGTGGGCCGCCGGCGTCGGTGCGGCGGACGCGGGGGCCACGCGGTGAACTTCGCGAGATTCGCCGTACGCCGGGTGGCGGAGATGGCCGCCACCCTGCTGTGCGCGTCGTTCGTGGTCTTCGGCGCCATGTACCTGGCGCCGGGCAACCCCGCGAGCTTCCTACTCTCGGGCCGCTCGGCCTCACCGGAGGCCCTCGCCGCGATCAACGCCCAGTACCACCTCGACGACCCCTTCCTCGTCCGCTACCTCCGCTGGCTCGGCGACATCGTCCACGGAGACTTCGGCCGGTCCATCACCTACCGCACGGACGTCTCCCGGCTCCTCGCCGACCGCCTGCCCACCACGCTGCTCCTCGTGGTGATGGCACTGGCCGTGGTCGTCGTGATCGGCCTCGTCCTGGGACGGGTCGCCGCCGTACGCGGCGGCGGCACCGACTCGGCCATCCTCGTCGGCACCACGATCGCCGTCGGCACCCCCTCCTTCGTCGCGGCCGTCCTGCTCCAGGGACTCTTCGCCGTCCACCTCGGCTGGTTCCCCAGCAGCGGCTCCGGCGACGGCTTCCTCGACCGGGTATGGCACCTCACCCTGCCCGCGATCGCGCTCGCCCTGTACCTGATCGGCATGCTCGCGCGGGTCACCCGCTCGGCCATGCTGGAAGCCCTCGACAGCGAGCACGTCACGGTGGCCCGCAGCCGCGGCGTCCCCGAGCGCCAGGTCATCCGCCGGCACGTCTTCCGGAACTCGCTGGGAACCGTCCTGACCACCGGCGGCCTGATCGTCTCGACGCTGCTGGTCTGCACGATCCTCGTGGAGACCGCCTTCAGCATCGGCGGCATCGGCCAGCTCCTCGAACTGTCCACCTCGACCAAGGACTTCCCGACGGTCCAGGCCATCTCCCTGATCATCGTCGCCCTGTTCATGATCGTGAACCTCATCGTCGACCTCCTGTTGCCGCTGGTCGACCCGCGGATCACCCTCGGAGCGAGGAGTTCCTCCGTATGACCGCCGTCCTGACCCGCAGGCCCGGCCTCGCGAAGATCCGCACCGCCCGGTCCCCGCTGTACCTGGCCTGCCTCGGCCTCGTCGCCCTCGTCACGGCCGCCGCGCTCCTCGCGCCGTGGCTCGTGCCGTACGACCCCAACGCCGTCGACCTCGGCAACGCGCTGGCCGGGCCCTCCCCGGAGCATCTGCTCGGGGTCGACGCCGCCGGGCGCGACACCTTCTCCCGGCTGCTCCTCGGCGCCCGCACCTCGCTGCTCGGTCCGCTCGGCGTCGTCGTCTTCTCCACCCTCGCCGGAATCGCGGTCGGCACGGCCGCGGGCTGGCGGGGCGGCTGGCTCGACTCCGTCCTCTCGCGCAGCACCGAGCTCGTCTTCGCGTTCCCCGGCATGCTGCTCGCGATCCTCGTCATCTCGATCTACGGCGAGGGGCTCCTCGCCCCGGTCATCGCGCTCTCCATCGCCTACCTGCCGTACGTCAGCCGGCTCACCCGCTCCCTCGTCCTGGCCGAACGCAAACGTCCCTACGTCAGCGCCTACCAGGTCCAGGGGCACTCGGCCCTCCAGATCAGCCTGCGCCACATCCTGCCCAACATCGCCCCCGTCGTCCTCGCCCAGTCCACCATCAACTTCGGCTACGCACTGATGGACCTCGCCGGCCTGTCCTTCCTCGGCCTCGGCGTACCCGCGCTCACCCCCGACTGGGGCCGCATGGTCTTCGACGGCCAGACCGCCATCCAGCAGGGCTACCCGCTCTCCGCGGTCCTGCCCAGCGTGTTCATCGTGCTCACCGTCGTCGCCTTCAACGTCGTCGGAGAGCGCTGGGCCGACCGCGTCGCCAGGAGAGACCGATGACTTCCCCGTACACACTCGACGTCCAAGGGCTGCGGATCACCCTGCCCGGCACGGCCCGCCCCGTCCTCGACGGCGTCGACCTCCACGTCGCCGCCGGCGAGACCGTCGCCCTCGTCGGCGAGTCCGGATCCGGGAAGACCCTCACCTCGCGCAGCGCGCTCGGCCTGCTGCCTCCCGGAGCCGTCGTCGAGGGCCGGGTCCGCGTGCTCGGACACGACGTGCTCGCCATGCGGGGCGAGCAGCTGCGCGCCCTGCGCACCGACACCGTCGCCATGATCTTCCAGGACCCCCGCGCCGCCCTCAACCCCCTGCGCCGCATCGGCGACTTCCTCACCGAGAGCGTCACCCTGACCGGCCGAATGTCCCGGGCGGACGCCGAAGCCCGCGCCGCCGAACTCCTCCGGGCGGTCGGCCTGGACGACTCCGCCCTGCACAAATACCCCGGCCAGGTCTCCGGCGGCATGCTCCAACGGGTCGTGATCGCCGCCGCGCTCATGGGAGACCCCGAACTCCTCCTCGCGGACGAGCCCACCACGGCGCTCGACGTCACCACGCAGGCCGAGGTGATCGCGCTCCTGGCCGAACTGCGCGCACGCTTCCGCACCGGGCTGCTCTTCGTCACCCACGACCTCGACCTCGCCGCCGCCATCAGCGACCGCGTCTACGTGATGTACGCCGGCCGGATCGCCGAGAGCGGCCCCGCCGAAGCCCTCTTCGCCCGGCCCCGGCACCCGTACACCGCGGCACTGCTCGCCTCCACCCCCCGCCTCGAAGCCCCGCAGGGGCGGCTCGCCGCCATCGACGGGCAGCCCCCCGACCTGCGCCACGAACTGCCCGGCTGCCCGTTCGCCGCCCGCTGCTCCTTCGCCACGGAGGTCTGCGAGCAACGGGCGCCCGAGCCGACCACCGCACCGGACCTGCCGACGCACCAGGCCGCGTGCCACCACAGCGACCGTCTCACGGAGAGCCCCGCCGATGCCCGATAACGTCCTGGAGGCCGTCGGCCTCCATCGCACCTTCGGGAGCGTTCGCGCCGTCGACGACGTGTCCTTCGCACTCCCCGAGGGCGGGTCCCTGGGCATCGTGGGCGAGTCCGGCTCCGGCAAGACCACCACGGCCCGGATCGTCGTCGGTCTCGAACAGGCCGACGCCGGAGAGATCCGGGTACGCGGCCGGACCCGCGGCACGCGGAGTCGCGGCCGGGCCCGGCGCCTGGCGCGGGCGCGCGAGGTCCAGATGGTCTTCCAGGACCCGTACCTCTCCCTCGACCCGAGGACCAGCGTCGAACAGGTCCTGCGCGAGACCCTGCGCCTGCACTTCCCCGGCACCGACCACGACCGGCGCGTCCGGGAGCTCCTCGACCAGGTCGGCCTGGGCACCCGAGCCGCCGACGCCCGGCCGAAGCAGCTCTCCGGTGGCCAACGCCAACGCGTCGCCATCGCCCGCGCCCTCGCCGTCGAACCGGCCGTCCTCGTCCTGGACGAGGCGGTCGCCGCCCTCGACGTCTCCGTACAGGCGCAGATCCTCAACCTGCTCGCCGACATCCGCGAGGAGACCCGGATCGGCTACCTGTTCATCACCCACGACCTCGGCGTGGTCCGCTGCGTCACCGACGACGTCATCGTCATGCGCAAGGGCCGTGTCGTCGAGGCAGGCCCCACGGCCGAGGTGCTCGCCGCACCCCGACACCCCTACACCCGGCTGCTGCTGGAATCCGTACCCCGACCGGGCTGGGACCCCGAAGCGATCGCCGCCGCCCGCCGGGCGCTCTGACAACCCCGTACGGGCCCATGTCGCCTGCGATGGGCGCACGCACCCGTGCGCCCACCCCGGTGCTGCTTCGCGTGCCGGGGTGGGCGAGGGGGAGGGCCCGTCGACACAGCAGGTCGACCCGGGGCGGCAGACCGAACATCCCCTGTCCCGTCAGCATCGTTGAAGCGCCCTGCTGTCATCGATCCGGAAGGCGCGCGCCGTGCACCACCGCCGCATGACGACGGAAGGGCCACCGCCCCCGGGGCGACTGCGATGCCCTGGCTCTGCGACGACTGTCCGGAGCAGCTCGCCGTCCTGGCTGAAATTTTCGTCAATCACCTGTCCAAGTCATTGACTGAAATTTAAGTCAATCTCTACGGTGAGCGCACCGCACGGCACCACGGCTTCCCGGGCGTCGGCGGATTCGTGGAAGCACCCGTGAACAGGAGCCCACATGGGGCCAGTTGACTCTCCGACGTACGATCCCGCCCCCGTCGCGGGAATCGAGCAGCACTCGATCGACTGGGTGCCCCTCTCGGAACGGCATGGCAAACCGTCGAGCGTCGGGGCCATCTGGTTCGTCGGCAGCCTCAACCTCACCGGTCTGGCGACCGGCGTCGTGACGCTGTCCATGGGGGCCTCCCTCGTGTGGACGGTGATCGCCACCGTTCTCGGCTCGCTCTTCGGCACCTTCTTCATGGCGTTCCACTCGGCCCAGGGACCTCAGCTGGGGCTGCCCCAACTCGTACAGTCACGGCCGCAGTTCGGCTACCTGGGGGCCGCGCTCACCGTGTGGGTGTTCGCCCTGGTCAACTACGTGGCCTTCAACACGTCCGACGCCCTGCTGTCCGGCCAGGCCATGAACCTCCTCACCGGAGTGCCCAACACCCTCGGCTATATCCTCGCCGCCGCGGTGGCGACCGTGATCGCCCTCTTCGGATATGACTGGATCCACAAGCTCAACAAGTGGCTCACCTGGCCCTTCGTCGTGATCACCGCGGCCGTCACCGCGGCCGCCCTGTTCGGCGGAGGGCTGCCGGACGGCGTCTGGAACGCGGGGCCGTTCGAACTCGCTCCGTTCATGCTCGTGTTCGTCTTCGTCGCCGGCTTCCAGCTGGGCTGGGCACCGTACGTCTCGGACTACTCGCGCTACCTCAGACCCGACGTCCCCGTGCGCAGCACTTTCTGGTGGACCTACCTGCCCAGCGCGGTCTCCGGGATCTGGGTCTTCGCCCTCGGCGCCGTGGTCTCGGCCGGCGCCCCCGAGGGCACGGACCCGGTCACCGCCCTGAAGCTGTCGGCCGACCGGCTGTTCGACGGGTTTGGCACGGTCGCGGTCGTCGTGCTGCTGGTCGGGCTGCTCTCCATCATGGCGATCAACCAGTACGGCGGCAGCCTCACGATGATCTCCATCGTCGACTCGTTCCGGCCGGTCACGCCGACCCGGACCATCCGCGTCGCGACGATCGGGATCATGCTCGCCGCCGTCGGGACGGTCTCCACCCTCGTCGGCATCGACCAGTTCAACTGGTTCTTCGCCAACGTGGTGGTGGTCCTGACGTACCTGTTCATCCCGTGGACGGCCATCAACCTGGTCGACTTCTTCTTCGTCCGGCGCGGGCAGTACGTCGTCAAGGAGATCTTCAACCCGCACGGGATCTACGGCCGGTGGGGCTGGCGAGGGAACCTCGCCTACCTGATCGGACTGGTCTGCATGGCCCCGTTCATGGTCATCACCGGCCTCTTCGTCGGGCCCGTCGCGGAGCGCCTCGGCGGCGTCGACTGCTCGGTCCTCGTCGGCCTGCCGGTGGCCGGAGGTCTCTACTGGGCCTTCGCCCGAAGCCTCGACCTGGCCACCGAACGCCGGATGGTCCGAGAGGAGGGACTGCTGGACCCACTCCACTGAGCAACCCGCAGAGCAACCCGCGCCCGCACGTACAGAACCTTTGAGAGAAGGAGCACCACGTGAAGACAGAGCACGACGGCGAACGACCGGGCATCAGCCGCAGAAGCCTCCTGGCCCGAACCGGAGCGGTCGCGGCCGCCCTGGCGGCCGGACCCGTCCTCGGCGGGATCCAGCCCGCCATGGCCGCGTCCTGGAGGGTCCCCGGTGAGGACGAGTCGCACAGGCGGACCTGGATGGCCTGGCCGTCCAGCTACACGATCTGGGGCAACCTGCTGTCCAAGATCCAGGCCGACATCGCCAAGCTCGCCAGGGAAGTCGCCAAGTACGAGCCGGTCGTCATGTGTGCGGACGGCTCGTCCGCCGCCTCGCAGGCCAGGACCATGTGCGGCTCCACGGTCACCGTGATCAGCTCGATTCCGGTCTCGGACTGCTGGATGCGGGACACCGGCCCGCTGTTCCGCGTCGACGGGGCGGGCGGCCTCGACGCCTTCGGCCTCAACTTCAACGCCTGGGGCGAGAACGCCACGACCTTCTACGGCCTCCCCGCCTCCGCCTACGACAAGGACCGCACGGTCGCGCCGAAGGTCGCCGCCTACAGCGGCGCCCCGTTCGCGAAGGCGTCCGTGGTCGGCGAGGGCGGCGGCGTGGAGTACGACGGCGACGGCACCCTGATGGCCACCGAGAGCTGCTGGCTGAACGCCAACCGCAACCCCGGCAAGACGCGGAGCCAGATCGAGGCGGAACTCCTGTCCCGGTTCGGCGCGTCGAAGATGATCTGGCTGCCCGGCGTCACCGGTCAGGACGTCACCGATGGCCACATCGACGGCACCGCCCGCTACATCAGGCCCGGCGTGGTCATGGTGCAGCTGGCCGGCGCCGTACGCCCCGACGTCTGGACCGCCAACGCCCAGGCCATCCGCGACACCCTGGTCGCCGCGACCGACGCCAGGGGCCGCCGGCTCCAGGTCCTCACCATCGAAGGACCCGACACCCTGCCCCGCGTCCAGGCGGGCAAGCAGGCCGACTTCCTCAGCTCCTACATGAACTGGACGGTCACCAACCAGGCGATCATCACCACCCAGTTCGGAGACACCGCCAAGGACGCGGCGGCCAAGTCGGCCATCGCCGCCGCCTACGGCCGCCCCGTCGTCCAGCTCAACCTCGACAACCTCTACGGCAACGGCGGCGGAGGCGCCCACTGCGTCACGATGCAGGAGCCCAACCGCTGAACCACCGGCCCGGGTCCCGTCCGCGGGACCCGGGCCGTTCTGAATGCCCGGCGGTGGACCGGCCGCGGCGGAATGCGGAACGCAAGGGGTACGGCCTGGCTTGCGGCGACCGGTTGCCCGGCGGCAACTCCGAGGTGTTCTCCGGGGAAGCGAGTCGACGGTCCACCCCGGCAGGCGCCGGTGCGGCGCGAAACCCCAGGTGGGAGGCCGTCCAGCCCGACCGGAGCGATGTTCCTCACAAACATCGGACGGGGGTGCCGGTGTAAGGTCGAGGACGCCCTTGACCTGCACAAAGCAGGCAGGGAGCCGTCTTCCAGGAGTCCAACATGCTGCGCACCATGTTCAAGTCCAAGATCCACCGCGCCACCGTGACCCAGGCCGACCTCCACTACGTCGGCTCCGTCACGATCGACGCCGACCTGATGGACGCCGCCGATCTGCTGCCCGGCGAGCTGGTCCATATCGTCGACATCGACAACGGGGCCCGCTTGGAGACCTACGTCATCGAGGGCGAGCGCGGCTCGGGCGTGATCGGGATCAACGGGGCCGCCGCCCACCTCGTGCACCCCGGCGATCTCGTGATCCTCATCAGCTATGCCCAGGTGACGGACGCGGAGGCCCGTGCGTTCGTGCCGAGCGTCGTGCACGTCGACGCGGACAACCGCATCGTGGAGCTCGGCGGCGACGCCTCCGCGCCGGTGCCGGGGAGCGACACGGTCCGCGCGCCGCACGCCGTACCCGCGCAGGTCTGAGCCACCGCGCAAGCCACGCCGGGGCTCCGGTGAGCGAGGGGTGTCCGCCCTGACAGCGGGCCGGACACCCACCCGGAAGAATGGGTCCCGCGCGCGGGGGCAGACGGACGGGGGGACGCTGGTCCCCCGACCTGTCCGCGCGCACATGGGAGTCGCCATGACCCAGCCCCCGATCCCGGACCCGTTGCCGCCGCCGGCCCCGCCGCCGGTGCCCCCGCCCGTTCCGCCGCCCGGCCCGGTTCCGCCTCCCGACCCCAGCCCCGTTCCCGTGCCGGAGCCCGAGCCCCAGCCGCAGCCGGGGCCCGCGGGGATGTGACGGAAGAGGCGCGGGATCGCCCCGAAGGCCTTGTCACGCACGGTTGCCCGCCCTTACCGTGGGCGACTGCCGATGCGTTCAAGGGGGGCTCATGGCCGTACGCGGGAAACACCGTCGGTCCCAGCCGAGCCGGATCAACCGTGCCTCGCTCACCGTCACCGCCGGCGGCGCCGGCATGGCCCTGCCGCTGATCGGCGCGGGCTCGGCGCAGGCCGCCTCGCTCGACGTCTGGGAGAAGCTCGCCTCCTGCGAGTCCTCGTCCCACTGGCAGATCAACACCGGCAACGGCTACTTCGGCGGACTGCAGTTCAGCCAGTCCACCTGGGAGGCGTACGGCGGGACGCACTTCGCGCCGCGCGCCGACCTCGCCTCCAAGGACCAGCAGATCGCCGTCGCCGAACGCGTCCTCAAGGGCCAGGGTCCCGGCGCCTGGCCCGCCTGCGGACCGCGCGCCGGGCTCGAACGGGGCGGCCCGGCCCCCGACATCGCTCCGCAGAGCGCGGGCGCGCGGCCGCTCGCGGACGCCGCGTTACCGGCCCAGCGGACCCACTCCGCCAGGCCGGTCCAGGCGAAGAAGCCCGCGAGCCCGACCACCGTGCCGACCGTCCGCGAGATGTACACGGTCACGCCCGGCGACTCCCTCTCGAAGATCGCCCGCGACGAGCACGTCAGAGGCGGCTGGCAGAAGCTCTACGAGCGCAACCGCGCGGTCGTCGGCGACGACCCCGACCTGATCCTTCCCGGTCAGCGGCTCACCCTCCGGATGGCCGCCCCCGCCCCCGCGGCGCCCCCGAAGCCCGCGGCCGGACGGCCCGACGCGCCCCCGCACGCCAAGCCGAAGCCGCCCACGAGGCCGAAGCCGCCCACGCAGCCGGCGCAGCCCAAGCCGCCCGCGCAGCAGAAGCCGTCCGCGCGACCGGCGCCGCCCGTCCAGCCGAGGCCGGCGGTGAAGCCGCCCGCCAAGCCCGTCACCAAGCCCGTGGCCGCCGCCAGGCCCGCCGCCCCGCGGCCCCCGGCCGCCAGGCCGGCCACGAAGCCCGCCGCCCCCAAGCCCGCCGCCCGGCCCGCCGTCCGCTACACCTCGCCCGTCGCCGACACCGACATCGGCACCCGCTACCGCGTCGCCGGGTCCTCCTGGTCCAGTGGCTACCACACCGGCGTCGACTTCCCCGTGCCCACCGGCACCTCCGTGCGGGCCGTGGCCGCCGGGCGGGTCGTGTCCGCCGGGTGGGGCGGGGCGTACGGGTACCAGGTCGTCATCCGGCACGAGGACGGGCGCTACAGCCAGTACGCGCACCTCTCCGCGCTCACCGTGCGGGAGGGGCAGCGGGTGGGCGCCGGACAGCGGATCGCGCGGTCAGGATCGACCGGCAACAGTTCGGGACCGCACCTCCACTTCGAGGTGCGCACGGGTCCCGGGTACGGGTCCGACATCGACCCGCTGGCGTACCTCCGGGCCCGCGGTGTGTCCATCTGACACCGATGACCCCGATGACACCGACGGCGAGTCCTCGGCCGTCGCCATGCGGTCGAGGGTGAGCCGGACCAGGCCGCCCGCCGCCACCGCGCCGCAGATCAGCGCGGCGACGGTGCCGGCCGTGCCGTAGCGGAAGGACTCGCCGAAGAGGGTCAGTCCGACGGCCGCGGCGACCACCGGGTTGACCACGGTCACCGTGGCCAGCGGGGCCGCGAGCCCCGCGCCCCGGTAGGAGGCCTGGGAGAGCAGCAGCCCGGTGACGGCCAGCGCCGAGAGGACCAGCAGACTCGGCCACTGGGCCAGCGGGGCGTGCGGTGTGAAGTCGACCGCCACCGTCTTGGTGAACACCGAGGCGATGCCGAAGGCGACGCCGGCCGCGGCGGCCAGGATCACGGCCCGCAGTACCGAGCGCCCCACCACATGGGCCGCCCCGAAGAGCAGCGCGACGACGCCGAAGGCCCCGATCGCGAGCAGCCGGCGCTCGTCGCCGGCCAGGGACTGGGCGCTCGTGCCGCCGGTGAGGCTGAGCATTCCGGCCAGTCCCGCGGTCGCCATCACGGCGCCCCACCAGGCGGCGCGGCCGGCCCGGCGGCCGACGAACAGCGCCGCCATGGGCAGGGCGAACACGATGGTGAGGGCGCCGAGCGGCTGCACCAGGCTGAGCGGCCCGTAGGCGAGCGCCGCGACGTGCAGGGCCGCGCCGGCCCCGTTGAGCCCGACGGCGCCCCACCACGCCGGTCGGCGCAGCGGCGCGTAGCGCGGGCCGGCGGCCGAGGCGGCGACCCGCTCCTGCACGATCGCCGCGGCCGCGTAGGCGACCGCGGAGACCAAAGAGAGGAGCACGGACAGCAGGAGGGGGCTCATACCTCCACGATCTCTCTTCCGAGCCGTCACGTCGTCGTACCAGGGAACGCGATCGGAGGTACCGCGGATGGAGTACGCGGCCGCCGCATACCTCCTGGGATGTACGCCCTCGCAGGTCAGGCCGGGTGGAAAGCGACCTTTCCGGTGTCCAGGTCGAAGCGGGCACCGACGATCAGGGCATCCGAAAAGGCCGCATCCCGAGCCAGTCGCCGGGTGACCCGGTCCACATTGGCCCGCACGGTGTTCTCCACCCAGTCGCCGGGCAGGTGCCGGGTCGCCCGCGCCGCGGGGGCGAGTTCCTCGACCACCCGCTCCAGGTGCCCCTCGACGGGGTTGCCGGTGCGGACGTACTCGACGGCGGCGGCCGCCGCTCCGCACCGCTCGTGGCCGAGCACCACGACCAGCCCGACGTGCAGTTCCTCGACACCGAACTGGATCGAGCCGAGCACGGCCTCGTCGAGGGCCTGTCCCGCGGAGCGCACGGAGAGCAGGTCGCCGAGGCCCTGGTCGAAGACGAGCTCCGGCGGGACGCGCGAGTCTATGCAGCCGATGACGGTGGCCATCGGGTGCTGGGAGACGGCGACGGCGGCCCGCCGGGCCGCGTCCTGGTGCGGGTATCGCTGCTGGAGCGCGGCGAAGCGGGCGTTGCCCGCGCGGAGTTCGGCGAGCGCGGCGGCGGGGGAGAGCGGGCCGGCGGGGCGCCGGGGGCCCGGAACGGCCGCGACGGCCGGGACGGCGGCGGTCGGCACGGCGGCGGTGGTCAGGGCGGCGAGCCCGAGCGCGAGGACGCCTCGGCGGCCGGCCTTCGTCGGGTGATGGGTCACAGTCATGGGCCGAGCGTCGTGCTCACCCTCGCCCTTTGACGTCTCTTGGTCCCTACTTGACCAGTTCTTGATCAAGAGTGGCCGAACGCGATCGCCGCGATTCCGGTGGGTGGAAAGATGCGGATGTGGATCTCGACGAAAGCGCACAGGTCGGCGGCTTCTTCGCGCTGCGCACCAGCCCCCTCCCGCCGGACGCCGGCGCCCACCGGCCCCTCGCGGAGCTGTACGACGGGCACGGCGACGCCCCGCTCACCGCGCGCGTCGACCGGGTCGCCGCCCGCCTCGGCGCCCCCGAACGCCGGGTCGGCGCGTCGGTCGCCCACCTCGGGCTCGCCGCCCGGCTCTGGTCCACCGCCCTCGGGCCCGCCGCCCTGCACGGCCGCTTCCCCGACCTGACGCCCGACACCCTCCACTGGGACGGCGCGCTCACCTCCCCCGACGACCTGTGGTGGTCCGGCACCGCTACCCGCCCGGGCACCGTGACCGAGCTGCGCGCCGCCGTCCACGAGGGGCACCTCGTCCCGCTGCACGCCGCCTTCGCCCGGGACGGCCGGATCTCGCCCCGGCTGCTCTGGGGCAACGCCGGCTCCGCGCTCGCCGGCGCGCTCCGCGAACTCCTCCGCTGGGCACGCGCCCACGACCGCCCCGAGGCCGCCCGGCGCGCCACCGCCCTCGTGCAGGGCCTGCTCGACCACCCCGACCTGGCCGGCACCGTCCGCGGCCCCGCCCTGCGCCGTACCAGCTGCTGCCTCTACTACCGCTGCCCCTCCGGCGGCCTGTGCGGCGACTGTGTGTTCGACCACCCTCCCCGTACGGGTTTGGAGCGGCGGCCCTCCGCTCCGTAAAGTTGCGTCTTCGGAAACGCCGAACACGCCATCCGGATGCGACGGCACGAGCGATCGAGGAACGACGACGGCATGACGGTGACTGAAGAGACCCAGGAGTACGGGCCGGGCATCGACCCCGAGCGCCTGGCCGTCTGCCTGAGCGTGCTCGACGAGCTCGACAAGCTGGAGGTCGACCACCCGGACGCGATCACCGTCCGCCGCGCCACCGCCGGCATCTACCGGACCGTGAAGCAGCGCCGCCGCCAGGAGCGCCGCGCGGCCAAGACCGCCAACGACAAGGCGGTCACCGAGGCCACCGCGACCGGCTCCGCTCAGCGCATCGACGACGAGACCGAGGGCATCCTGCCCTCCTCGGTCACCGAGGCCGGCCGGATCGCGGGCATACTCCAGCGCCCCCGTTCCTGCTACGTCTGCAAGCAGCGGTACGTCGAGGTCGACTACTTCTACCACCAGCTCTGCCAGAACTGCGCCGCGGAGAACCGCGCCAAGCGCGACGCCCGCGCCGACCTCACCGGCAAGCGCGCCCTGCTCACCGGCGGCCGGGCCAAGATCGGCATGTACATCGCGCTGCGGCTGCTCCGCGACGGCGCGCACACCACCATCACCACCCGCTTCCCCAAGGACGCCATCCGCCGTTTCAAGGCGATGGAGGACTCGGCGGACTGGATGCACCGCCTGGAGGTCGTCGGCATCGACCTCCGCGACCCGGCGCAGGCCGTGGCCCTCGCCGACCAGGTCGCCGAGGCCGGGCCGCTGGACATCCTGGTGAACAACGCGACGCAGACCGTGCGCCGGCTGCCCACCGCGTACGCCGCCCTCGTCGAGGGTGAGAGCGCCCCGCTGCCCGCCGGCGAGCTCCCCGCGCACCACGTCATCGGCGCCTTCAACTCCGGCGCCGTCGGTGAGCTCGGCGGTCCCGCCGCGCTGCCGGCCGGCGTGAGCGGGCTCGACGCCCAGCAGGTGGCCGACCTCGCCCTCGTCGCGGGCAACGCCAGCATCGAGCGTCACCACGCCGGCACCGCCATCGACGCGGGCGGCCTGGTGCCGGACGTCGTCGAGAGCAACACCTGGGTGCAGACCATCGAGCAGATCTCGCCGGTGGAGCTCCTCGAGACCCAGCTGTGCAACTACACCGCGCCGTTCATCCTGATCAGCAAGCTGCGCCCGTCGATGGCCGAGGCCGCCGCCAAGGCGGCCAGCAAGCGCGCGTACGTCGTGAACGTCTCCGCGATGGAGGGTGTCTTCGGCCGCGGTTACAAGGGCGCCGGGCACCCGAACACCAACGCCGCCAAGGCCGCGATCAACATGGTGACGCGGACCAGCGCCCAGGAGATGTTCCAGACCGACGGCATCCTCATGACCTCCGTCGACACCGGCTGGATCACCGACGAGCGTCCGCACTTCGACAAGCTGCGGCTCGCCGAGGAGGGCTTCCACGCCCCGCTCGACCTCGTCGACGGCGCGGCCCGGGTCTACGACCCGATCGTGCGCGGCGAGCAGGGCGAGGACCTGTACGGCGTCTTCATGAAGGACTACGCGCCCGGAAACTGGTGATTCGCGAGGGGCGCGACGAGGCCTCTCGGGCCGGTGATTTTGATCGATGATCGGGCGTTGACCTCGGCAAACGGGCCATTGTCACTCGATCGCGTCACACTTTGGCGCCCCATAGAGCGCTGACGCGCTCATCTGGTTAGTCTGATGCTCGTGGTCGGCCACCGGGGTTTACCGAACCTCCAAGGCCGCCCGGGGACTGGCCTGCCACCAAGGCCGCGGCCCCGCCCGGAGAACGGCGCCACCGCGACCGAACGGCACCCGTCCCCATCGGTACGCGACACAGAGGAGTGCGCGGTGACACCAGAACTGACCAAGCAGGAGCAGGACCCCGCCGAACCGACCGAGCGGACGCGCCGGTCGGGAGAGCTGGGCAGCCTCGAAGTGTGGGCGCGTTCGGCCCCGATCCGCCTCGCCGGCTACGAGGACGACCTCGCGGAGCCGCACATCCTGCCCGGTATCGACTGAGTCGAGACCGTCGCTTCGCCCCGTGCCCCGGCCGACCCCACGGCCGGGGCACGGGCGTGCCGTGGGGACGGCCGTTGCCAGGCTCCTTGGCCCCGGCGCGCCGGCCCCCGCTCAGTCCCGCTCGACCGGCTCGCCCCCTGGCCCCGCTCAACCCCGCTCGACCGGCTCGCCCCGCCGCCCGCTCAGTCCCGCTCGACCGGCTCGCGCAGCCGCACCGGCGGCATGTACTCCCGCCGCAGCGTCCGGTGCCACCAGGCCCCCGTCTCGCGCAGCTCGCGCCAGGTCGTGTAGCGGTAGCGGTAGAGCCGGGCCCGTACGTGGGTCGGCGGGGCGTCGGGGAACGGGTTGTGGCGCAGCAGCCGCAGGGTGTCGCGGTCCCCGGCGAGCAGGCGCTCGACGAAGGGGCCGAACCAGTCCCGGGCGTAGCCGGGGGAGAGCGCCGCGAACCACATCAGCCAGTCGAGCCGTAGGTGGTACGGCGCGAACTGGCGCGGCAGCCGGCGCGGGTCGCCGGGCTTGCCCTTGAAGCCGTACTCGCGCCACACGGTGTCCCCGTCGGGCTCCGGATCGTCCGTGCCCTCGACGGCGATCTCGTCCCGGACGCGGCCCACCGTGCCGAACGCGCCGTAGGTGTTGACCAGGTGGAGCGGGTCGAAGGAGCGGTTCATCGCCTGCCGCCGCGTGAGCAGGTTGCGCACCGGGTGCCGGCTCTGGAACAGGATCAGGGCGGTGGCGGCGCAGACCACGATCACGTACCAGAGCGGCGCCTCGGGCTGCGGGTGGTGGCCGGCCAGGAGCGAACCGTCCAGGGCGGGGAGCGCGAGGACGATGGTCAGCCAGTTCAGCCAGGCGAAGTTGCCGGAGAGCACCAGCCACAGCTGGGTGACGATCATCAGCCCCGCCGCGACCGTCGCGATCGGCTGCGGGGTGAAGAGCAGGACCGGGACACCGAGCTGGACGACGTGGTTGGCGGCGCACTCGACCTTGTGCAGCGGCTTCGGCAGATGGTGGAAGAACCAGCTGAGCGGGCCGGGCATCGGCTGGGTCTCGTGATGGTGGTAGAGGCAGGTCAGGTCCCGCCAGCACTGATCGCCGCGGATCTTGATGAGCCCGGCGCCGAACTCGACCCGGAAGAGCAGCCAGCGCAGCAGGAAGAGGACGAGGACGGGCGGCCCGGTGTCGTCGTTGCCGAGCAGGACGGCGAGGAAGCCGGTCTCCAGGAGCAGCGACTCCCAGCCGAAGGAGTACCAGGTCTGCCCCACGTTCACGATCGACAGGTACAGCCCCCACAGCAGCAGCCACAGCAGCATCGACACCGGCAGCGGCACCGCGTCGCCCGCGCCGGCCGCCATCGCGAGGGCGAGGCCGGCGCCGCCCCACGCGACCGTCGCGAAGAGCCGGTCGGAATAGCGCCACTGGAAGAGGCTGGGCGCCCGCCGGGCGGGCACGAGGCGGACGTACTCCGGCACCGGCAGCATGCCCCGCTCGCCGATGAGCGCGCGGAACTGGAGGGCGGCGGAAAGGAACGCGACGAGGTAGAGCCCGGCGAGCCCCCGTTGGAACAGGATCCGGCTCAGCCAGTAGTCAGGGGCGGTGAACCACTCCATCGCGTCGAGCACCGGAGCTCAGCAGCGGGTCTCGGCGGCCGCTGTCAGCGGTGACCGTCGTCGGCCGGGGTGGTCAGCGCTTCTCCTCTTCCTCGTCCGCCGACCGCTCGCCCTCCGCCTGGGAGGGGGTGGTCCGCATGACCTGCGGGTGGACGTGCGACTTCTGCTGCGTGTCCATGTCCTCGTCGAGGCGCTCGCCCTCGGCCTGGGAGGGGTTCGTGTACTCGTCGTACGGGCTGCTCATGGCCGCCTCCTTCACGGGAGCACGAGTGAGTACAGAAGGAGCGTAACTCTCATCGGCCCGCGGCGAGAGCCGCCAGCGCGCGGCCGAGCCGGCGGGCGTACGCGAGCTGGAGCGCCCGCACGACCGGCCCGCCGAGCCGCGTGTACCAGGCGGCGGCGCGGCTGAAGGCGGTGACCGTGAACCAGACCGTGCCGTCCTCGTGCAGGTCGACGACGAAGGACTCCTCGCCGCGCTCGGGGTGCCCCGCGAGGGTGCCGTACGCGAAGCCGGTGCTGCGGTCGGTGTACGCGGTCCAGATCACCTGGCAGGGCGCCGTGAAGCGGACCGGGCCGAGGCCCAGCGACACCTCCAGGGTGACGCCCGGCTCGGCGCGCTCGGCGACGCTGTCCACCCGGGCGCCCGTGGCCCGGTGCATCGCCCAGGTGGTCACGGCGGCGCCGGCGGCCTCGTAGGCGGCCTCGCCCCGGCCGACCCGGACGGTGTGGTGGAGGTGGTGGTAGCCGGCCGGGAGCGGCCCGGTGCGGGTGGCGCCGACCTCGGGGTAGTTCGGCCCGCCGGGGAGCGGGGCGGGGGCGTCCGAGAGGCTGCGGATGAGACGGGTCATGCCGGGAGCTCCGTTCGGTGAGCGGTGGCGGGGGAGGTGGCGAGGGTGGTGGGCGTGGGTGCGGTGGCGGTGGCGGTGGCGGGGCGGGGGACCGGCGTCGGGGTCGGCCGGCCCTCCGCCGGGTGGGAGCCCGCCGGGGCCGGCCGTAGCCGGCGCCAGGCGAGCAGCGAGCAGAGCGCGAAGCCGAGGGCGTTGCCGAGGCCGTGGGTCGCGGCCATCCAGGTCAGGCTCGGGTGCGGAAGACCGGTGGCCTCGCCGAGCGCCCAGCTGAGCGCGAGCAGCATGGTGGCGACGAGGACAGCGGCCGAGACGCCGAGCAGGGCGCGGGTGACCGGGTCGGGTGCCGTGGCGCGCAGCTCGCGCCAGGTGGTGAGGGCGACGGCCCACATGCCGGCGGTGAGCACGAGCGCTCCGGCGAGTTCGGCCCAGTCGTCCACGAAGTAGCCGAGCAGGACGAGCAGGGTGCCGAGCGGGACGCTGACCGCCGCGAACCGGGTCGCGCGGCCCTCGGCCGTACGGCACACGAGTCCCGCGACCAGGGCGGCGGTGAAGCCGGCGAAGTGGAAGTGCGGCACGGTCAGCGCGAGGATGTCGAGTTCAAAGCCGAACAGCTCGTACCCGGCACGCTCCGCGACCAGGGCGAGTCCCGCCACGGACGGCGTCGCGAGTGCCGTGAGCACCGCGATCTCCGCGGGGGCCGGCTTCCGGGTCAGGGCCAGGCGGGCCGGCGCGTGCAGGGCGAGCGCCAGCGTGGCGAGGGCGTACACCCCGGCCAGGGCCGCGGCCAGGGGTGAGCGGGGCAGCCAGAGCGAGACGGCCCCCGGGGCGGCGAGCAGCGGCCAGGCACGGCGCAGCAGGCGCAGGGTGGCCGGCTGAGGGCCGTCGACGAGCCGGAGCCCGGCCGGGACGACGACCAGCATCCCCAGCATCACGATCAGCCCGACGAGTACGGACACGGTACGGAACCCCCCTCTTGAACATGTTCAAGCTCTCGGGGGTGAGCGTAGACCCCACCCTTGAACGTGTTCAAGGGTGGGGTGGTGAATGCCCCGGCGCCGGATGGACGCGCCCCGATTGCGACCCCCCGGACCCTGCGGCAGACATGAAGGAACGACCCGGGGCGAACACGTGGGAGACGCAGTGCGCGAAGCGACCAGACGACAGCCGGCCGGACCACCCCGGCCCACGCGACGACGCTTCGGGCGCCCCCCGTCCGCACGGGCCACCGCGCTCTCCCTCGCCGCGCTGGCCTCCGCCGTGCTGCTCGCGGGCTGCGCCGGCGCCCGACCCGGCGAACCCGGGTCGGAGCAGACCGCCGCCGCGGCCCCCGTCCGCGAGGTGCTGCTCCAGCCCGCCGGCGCCCAGGGCCCCGCCCCCTTCACCGCCTCCACCGCACAGGAAGGCCCCCCGAGCACCCCGAGCGCGCCACCCGCCGCCGGCGTCGACGACCCCGCGCCTCCCGGCCGGGCGCTCACCGGCGCCACCCCCGGGCTCTACGGCGGCACCCGCTCCGTCGCCAGCTGCAACATCGAGCAGCAGGTCGCCTTCCTCACGGCCGACCAGGCCAGGGCCGACGCCTTCGCCGAGTCCGCCGGCATCCCGGAGAGCAACATCGGCGGCTGGCTGCGCGGCCTCACCCCCGTGCTGCTGCGCACCGACGTACGCGTCACGAGTCACGGCTTCAGCGAAGGACACGCGACCGCCTTCCAGTCCGTCCTCCAGGCCGGCACCGCCGTCCTCGTCGACCAGTACGGCACCCCGCGCGTCCGCTGCGCCTGCGGAAACCCGCTGCGTGCCCCGGCCGCCGCCCCCGGCGCCGCGCACGCCGGCCGGCCCTGGGCCGGCTACCGCCCGGACCGGGTCGTCGCCATCACCCCGACCACCGCGGTCGTCAGCAGCCTCGTCATCGTGAACAACGCGGACAACACCTGGCTGGAGCGGAAGACCGGCACGGTCGGCGACCAGGACCGCAGGCCCGACGTCCTGCCGCCCTGCGATCCCGCCGCCTGCGACGTCCTCACCGCCCCGCCCCCGCCGGTGCCGGACCACCCCGCTCCGCAGCAGCCGACGACGCCCAGGAACCCCGTCGCGCCGCCCACGAGGCCGGACCCGGTCGCGCCCCCGCCGGACGACTTCACCGCCGTACCCGCCCCCGACACGCCCCTCCCCGACACGCCCCTCCCCGACGGTCCCCTCCCCGACCCGTCAGGCCCCGGCACTCCCGACGGCGGGACGCCCGTTCCCCTGCCCGACGCGCCGGTCGGACCGGACGGACCCGGCGAGCACCCCACCCCCGAGCCGCCGCCTTCCTTCGAGGACCTGTTCCCGGTCGAGACCGCGCCGCAGCAGCCCGAGACCTTCGAGGGCTGAGGTCCTGAGAAGCCGACGGGCGGTCGGCCCGTCGGCTCTGTAGCCCCCCTCGGCCCCCCTCGGCCCCCCTCGGCCCCCCCTCGGCCCCCCTCGGCGACCGGTGTGATCACTGTGGACAGTGACTGGTGCGCCTGTTGCGGTCGGTGTGGTGGTGAGACGGCCGGTGCGACCGGCGCGGCAGGCGCGACCGGAATGCCCGGTCCACCCGGACTGCCCGCCTCGCCCGCCCCTCCCGCGCCCCCGCTCGCACGTTGTTGCGAACCTGTTCCGATCTTCGCCGTGCGCGCGGGCGGGCCTGCGCCTAGCGTGGCCCCCATGAACGCGGGCAGACGGGGCGGGGAGGCGGACGATCGGTGCCGCTGCGAGGCGGGTTCGGCGGGGCCGACCTGTTGCTTCCTTCAGGAGTTCGGCCTGGAGTTCCGGATGGGCAGCTTCGACTGGGACCTGCTCACCGGCCGGATGACCATGGACGAGGGTGCCCTGCGCGTGTTCGACGTGGACCCCGGTGAGTACGACGGCGACCCCGCGTCCCTCGGCTCGCGCGTCCTGTCCGACGAGGGCCGCCGCCTCGACGCCCTGGTCGCCCAGGCCCTCAAGGACGGCAGCGAGCGCTACGGCGCCTACTTCCGCATCCGCACCCGCGCCGGCGTCCAGCGCTGGACGCACACCCAGGGTCTCGTCCGGCGTGACGAGACCGGGCGTCCCTTCCGTATCGTCGGCATCGTCCGGGACGCCTCCGAGGAGCTCACCGAGTCCGCCGCACGGCTCGGCCTCGACGAGGGCCGGCGGCAGCGCACCAGCGTCGTGGAGGGCATGACCGCCGCCCTCGCCCACGCCCGCACCGTCCAGGACATCATCGACCTGCTCAACGACTCCCAGGGACTGGAGCAGTTCGGGGCGGCCAGCCTCGTCATGGGCCTCCTGGAGGCCGGACGCATCCACCTGGTGGCCGAGGGGCCCGCCGGCGCGTTCGTGCCCGGCACCCGGTTCACCCGGGTGGACGAGCCGTACCCCATGAGCGAGGTCGTCCGCACGCTGCGGCCCCGGTTCATCGAGTCGCCCGAGGACTTCGCCGCCTCCTACCCGGTCCTGTGGCCGCACATCAGCGGCCTCGGCATCACCTCCGCCGCCTACCTCCCGCTGATCGCCCAGGCACGCCCCATCGGCGCCCTCGGCCTGCTCTACAGCGACCGCACCGGATTCAGCGCCGACGAGCGCAATCTGCTCGTCGCGCTCGGCAGCTCCATCGCCCAGAGCCTCCAGCGCGCCATGCTCTACGAGCAGGAGCACGACCTCGCCGAGGGCCTCCAGCAGGCGATGCTGCCCCGCCGCATCCCCGACGTCCCCGGCACCCAGATAGCCGTCCGCTACCGCTCCGCCCGGTTCGGGCGGGACATCGGCGGCGACTGGTACGACATCATCCCGCTGCCCGGCGGCCGGGTCGGCGCCGTCATCGGCGACGTCCAGGGCCACGACACCCACGCCTCCGCCGTCATGGGCCAGCTGCGGATCGTGCTGCGCGCGTACGCGGCCGAGGGCCACACCCCCGCCACCGTGATGGCCCGGGCCTCCGTCTTCCTGCACGAGCTCGACACCGACCGCTTCGCCACCTGCACGTACGCCGAGGCCGACCCCGGCACCGGACTCGTCCAGATCGTCCGCGCCGGCCATGTCGACCCGCTCGTCCAGGAATCCGACGGCAGCGCCCACCGGCTCCCCGTCGAGGGCGGTCTGCCGCTCGGGCTCTCCGCCGAGTTCGGGCGGCTCGACTACCCCGTCACGACCGCCGAGCTCGACCCGGGCCAGACCTTGCTCCTGTACACCGACGGGCTGGTCGAGAAGCCGGGCGCCGACCTCGACGAAGGGCTCCAGTGGCTCTCCTCGCTGGTCAAGCGCGGCCCGCGCGACCTCGCCCAGCTCGCGGACCACCTCTGCGACGTCGTCGACGAGCGTGGGGGCGAGGACGACGTGGCGGTCCTGCTGCTGCGCCGTGAAGGCCTTCACGCGCCGCAGGCCGGCGGCCGTCTCCAGCAGCACGTCGGCCAGAACGACCCCGAGGCGCTCAGCTCCGCCCGCCACATGATCCGGGCCGCCGTACGGGCCTGGGGCGCGGCCGGCCGCTCCGACGAGATAGAGCTCGTCGCCGACGAGCTGGTGACCAACGCCCTGATGCACACCGACGGCGGCGCCATCGTGACCCTGCGGATGCTCGCCGGCCCCGACCGCCGTCTCCGCGTCGAGGTCGAGGACCGCTCCAGCGCCCTCCCGCGCCGCCGCGAGGCCGGCGACTCGGGCGTCTCGGGCCGCGGCCTGCTGCTCGTGGACCGCATCTCCGATCTGTGGGGCGTGGAGCCGCGCGGCAGCGGCAAGTGCGTCTGGTGCGAGTTCGTCACGGAGGAACCGGAGCACTGACCGGGGAGGGCCCCGCTGCTCGGCCCGACAGGCGCCCGCCCGCTCGGCCCGACAGGCGCCCGCCCGGCCCGCCGCCGCGCGTTCCGTCGCGTGCTCCTCGTGCCCGCCGCCGCGCGTTCCGACGGGCGTTCGCCGCGCCCGTGCGGCAGGGTGGGGGCATGCCCGAACTGCCCGAGGTCGAAGCCCTCCGCGAGTTCCTCGACAGCCACCTCGTGGGCAAGGAGATCGCCCGTGTGCTGCCGGTCGCGATCAGTGTGCTCAAGACGTACGACCCGCCGCTGAGCGCCCTCGAAGGCGCCCGCGTGACGGGCGTCGCCCGGCGCGGCAAGTTCCTCGACATCGCCACCGAGGGCCCGGCCGGGGAACTGCACCTGGTCACTCACCTCGCCCGGGCCGGCTGGCTGCAGTGGAAGGACCCGCTGCCCTCCGGCTTCCCGAAGCCCGGCAAGGGGCCGCTGGCGCTCAGGACCGCGCTCACCGAAGGCGACGGATTCGACCTCACCGAGGCCGGCACCACCAAACGCCTCGCCGTACACCTCGTCCGCGACCCCGCCGAAGTGCCCGGCGTGGCCCGCCTCGGGCCCGACCCGCTCGCCCCGGACTTCGACCTCGCCGCCTTCGGTGCCCTGCTCGCGGGCGAACGGCGCCAGATCAAGGGCGCCCTGCGCGACCAGAGCCTCATCGCGGGCATCGGCAACGCCTACAGCGACGAGATCCTGCACGCCGCCAAGATGTCCCCGTTCAAGCCCACCCAGAACCTCGGCCCCGAGGAGACCGCCGCCCTGTACACGGCGATGCGCACCACGCTCTCCGAGGCCGTCGAACGCTCCCACGGACTCGCCGCCGGCAAGCTCAAGGCCGAGAAGAAGAGCGGGCTCCGGGTCCACGGCCGCACCGGCGAGGCCTGCCCGGTCTGCGGGGACACCGTCCGGGAGGTCTCCTTCGCCGACTCCTCCCTCCAGTACTGCCCCACCTGCCAGACCGGCGGCAAACCGCTCGCCGACCGCCGCATGTCGAAACTCCTGAAATAGACTCCCGCGCATGCTGCGCGTACTGGCCGTCGACGACGAGGCGCCGGCCCTCGGGGAGCTCCTCTACCTGCTGCGGGCCGACCCCCGGGTGCGTACCGCCGAGGGCGCGGGCGACGCCACCGAGGCGCTGCGCCGGATCGGGCGCGCCCTGGAGAGCGGGCCCGAGGGGGAGGACGGCATCGACGTCGTCTTCCTCGACATCCACATGCCCGGCCTGAGCGGACTCGACCTGGCGCGGATGTGGGGGTCCCCCCGGCCGGAGGCGGAGTCGGCCTCCGCCCGCCCGGAAGCGGAGGCAGACCGCGCTCGGGCGGAGGACGGTGGAGGCGCCGCCCGTCCGGAGGGCGGCGGGGACTCGGCTCGGTCGGAGGCCGGGGGAGGCTCGGCTCGACCGGAGGGCGGCGGAGGTCACGCCCATCCGCAGTCGGGCGGAGGTTCGGCTCGACGAGACGCCGGGGGAGGCCCGGCCCATCCGGAGTCGGGCGGAGGTTCGGCTCGACGAGAGGCCGGCGGAGGCGCGGCCCGTCAGGAAGCCGGCGGAGGATCGGCTCGTCCGGAGGCCGGCGGAGGCTCAACTCGACCCGAGGCCGGCGGCGGCCCCGTCCGCCCGCCGCTCGTCGTCTTCGTCACCGCCCACGAGGGCTTCGCCGTCCAGGCCTTCGACCTGGAGGCCGTCGACTACGTCCTCAAGCCCGTCCGCCGCGAACGCCTCGCCGAGGCCGTCCGTCGCGTGCACGAACTCGTGCACGCCACCGCGCAGACGCCCGCGCCCGAGCAGATCCCCGTCGAACTCGGCGGCGTCACCCGCTTCGTGTCCGTCGACGACATCGCGTACGTGGAGGCGCACGGCGACTACGCCCGCCTGCACACCGCGCACGGCAGCCACCTCGTCCGCATCCCGCTGTCCACCCTGGAGGAGCGGTGGGCCGCCCGCGGTTTCGTCCGCATCCACCGCAGCCATCTCGTGGCCCTCGGCCGCATCGACGAGCTCCGCCTCGACGGCGGCGCGACCTCGGTGCGCGTCGGCGACGCCGAGCTCGCCGTCTCCCGCCGGCACGCCCGCGACCTGCGCGAGCTCCTCATGCGCCGCGCCGGCGGCTGAGGCCGGGCGGCGCCCCGGGGCACCCCTACCCGCCCCCGGTCCCTTCCGCTTACACTCCACGGGCCCACCCGACCGTGAGGGAGCGGACGCCGATGTCCGAGCACCACCCTGCCCCGGCCTCCGGCCGGGGGGACCCGCATCGCCGGCCCCGGCGCGAGACCGTCACCCACGCCTCGGCCGTGGGCGGCGCGGCGCTGCCCCGGCCCCGTCCCCATCACGCGCCCGCCCGCTCCGAGATCAGCGAGCAGACCACCCTCGGCCACACCTACGTGCGCTCCCTGATGCGCAGCCAGCTGCGCGCCGCCCTCACCGGACTCGGCGCGCTCGTCCTGCTCGTCGGCTCGCTGCCGCTGCTGCTCGCGCTGCCCGCCCCCGAGGCCGTCGTGTGGGCGGTGCTCGGCGTCGGCGTCCACCCGGTCGTCTGGGCCGTCGCCCACTGGTACGTCCGGCGCGCCGAGCGGAACGAGCGCGACTTCACCGGCCTCGTCGAGCGGTGACGCCGGGCGCATGAACCACAGTTACGCCGTCGCCGCCGTCACCGTCGTCGTCCTCGCCACCGTCCTCATCGGCGGCCTCGGCCTGCGGATCTCCCGCACCACGTCCGACTTCTACGTGGCCTCCCGCACGGTCGGCCCGCGCCTCAACGCGGCCGCCATCAGCGGCGAGTACCTGTCCGCCGCCTCCTTCCTCGGCATCGCCGGGCTCGTTCTCGTCCAGGGCCCCGACATGCTCTGGTACCCGGTCGGCTACACCACCGGCTACCTCGTGCTGCTGCTCCTGGTCGCGGCCCCGCTGCGCCGCTCCGGCGCGTACACCCTCTCCGACTTCGCCGAGGCCCGGCTGGAGTCCCCGCAGGTCCGCCGGCTCGCCAGCCTCTTCGTCGTCGGCATCGGCTGGCTCTACCTGCTGCCCCAACTCCAGGGTGCCGGGCTCACCCTGGAGATCCTCACCGGCGCCCCGGACTGGCTCGGCGGACTCGTCGTCGCGCTGGTCGTCACCGGCATCGTCGCCGCGGGCGGGATGCGCAGCATCACCTTCGTGCAGGCCTTCCAGTACTGGCTCAAGCTCACCGCCCTGCTGGTCCCGGTGTTCTTCCTCGTCGCCGCCTGGTACGGGGACGGCACCCCGCGCGCCCGGTTCGACGCCCCCGCCGTCTTCCGCGTGCACACGGCCGTCCGGGTCGACGACACGGTACGGATCGAGGTCGACGCCCCGCTGACGCTCACGGTCACCGGCAGCGTGGACGACCGGGCGTACGAGCGGGCCACGGTCACCCTGCGCCCCGGCACCCACCGGGTCGAGCGGGGCACGCGACTGGCCTTCCCCGCCGGGGCGCCCGTCCCCGCCCGCGCCGCCGAGGGCGCCGACCCCCTCGGCTGGTCCCAGCCCCTCGCGGGCGGGCGGGACGGGCATCAGCTGTACGCCACGTACGGGCTGATCCTCGCCACCTTCCTCGGCACCATGGGCCTGCCGCACGTCGCCGTCCGCTTCTACACCAGTCCGCACGGCCGCGCCGCCCGCCGCACCACGCTGGTCGTCCTCGGCCTGGTCGGCGTCTTCTACCTGCTGCCGCCGCTGTACGGGGCGCTGGGCCGGATCTACGCGCCCGAACTGGCCCTGACCGGGGCGGCCGACGCCGCCGTGCTCGTCCTGCCGGAACGGCTGCTCGGCGGGGTCCTCGGCGACCTGCTCGGCGCGCTCCTCGCGGGCGGCGCCTTCGCCGCCTTCCTGTCGACCGCCTCCGGGCTCACCATGTCGGTCGCCGGGGTCCTCACCCAGGACGTGCTGCCCTCCCGGGGCGTCCGGCACTTCCGGCTCGCGACCCTGCTCGCCACCGCCGTACCGCTGACCGCGGGGATCCTCGCCTCGAAGGTACCGGTCGCCGACGCGGTCGGGCTGGCCTTCGCGGTCTCCGCCTCCTCCTTCTGCCCGCTGCTGGTGCTCGGCATCTGGTGGCGGCGGCTCACCCCGCCGGGCGCGGTCGCCGGGCTGCTGCTCGGCGGCGGCTGCGCGCTCACGGCCGTGATGGCCACCCGGGCCGGGCTGCCGCCCGAGGGCTGGCCGCACACCCTGATGGCCTGGCCCGCCGTCTGGTCGGTGCCGCTCGGCTTCCTCGGCATGATCCTGGTGTCCCTCGCGACCCCGCGCAGCATCCCGGCCGGGACGCCCGGCATCCTGGCCCGGCTGCACCTGCCGGAGGAGTTCAGCGGGCGCCCGGAGGTCCCGGTGCGGGGGATCGAGCGGTGAGCGGCGGCGCGTCGGCCGCGGCGGCCGTCGTCGGCGCCGTGCTGCTCGCGGCCGGGTTCGCGCTCGGCCGGATCACCGCGCGGCGGGGGCGGCGAGCGGCCGACCTCGACCTCGGGACCCCCGTCGAACGGGCCACCTTCCACACCCTGCACACCGCCTCGCTCGCCGCGCCCCCGCTGCGCGCGGGGCTCACCGAGGAGACGGCCGGCAAGGCGGCCGGCCGGCTGCGCTCCCTGCTCGGCACCGAGGCGCTGTGCCTCACCGACCGGACCGCCGTCCTCGCCTGGGACGGCCCCGGGGACGGGCATCACCGCGAGGCCGTGATGGAACTGGTCGCGGAGACCCTCGCCTCGGGCCGCAGCCGCTCCGCGCACACCGGCCGCGCCGGCGACTGCGCCGAGGCCGAATGCCCGCTGCGCTGGGCCGTGGTCGCCCCGCTGACCGGCGAGGACGGGGTGCTCGGCGCGCTCGTCGCCTACGGCTCGCGGGAGTCGGCGGTCCTGGTGCGGGCCGCGACGGAGGTGGCCCGCTGGGTGTCCGTCCAGCTGGAGCTGGCCGAGCTGGACCGGTCCCGAACCCGGATCGTCGAGGCCGAGATCAGGGCCCTGCGCGCCCAGATCTCCCCGCACTTCATCTTCAACTCCCTGGCCGCCATCGCCTCGTTCGTCCGCACCGACCCGGAGCGGGCCCGCGAACTGCTCCTGGAGTTCGCCGACTTCACCCGCTACTCCTTCCGGCGGCACGGCGAGTTCGCCCAGCTCGCCGACGAACTGCGAGCCATCGAGCAGTACTTGGCGCTCGCCGGGGCACGCTTCGGCGACCGGCTCACGGTCACCCTGCGGATCGCGCCCGAGGTGCTGCCGGTGACCCTGCCCTTCCTCTGCCTGCAGCCGCTGGTGGAGAACGCGGTCAAGCACGGCCTGGAGGACTCCGCCCACGGCTGCCGGATCGTGATCGCGGCCCGTGACGCGGGCGCCGAGGCCGTCGTCACCATCGAGGACGACGGCGTCGGCATGGACCCCGAGCTGCTCCGCGCGGTCCTGCGCGGCGAGCGCCCCTCGGACTCGGGCCTCGGCCTGTGCAACGTCGACGAGCGGCTCCGCCAGGTGTACGGGGCGGAGCACGGCCTCGTCATCGAGACGGGCGTCGGCGCGGGGATGAAGGTGACGGTACGGATCCCCAAGTACCGTGCGGGCGTGCACCCGACGGCCTGACGGGGCCTCCCGCGCTCAGCACAGGTGCAGCGCGAGATGGCTCAGGGCCACGCCCACCTGCCAGGCGGGCAGCCACACCTGGCGGTTCTCGTCCACACCGGTGAGGCCGGCGAGCCCGGCCAGGTCCGCGGCGCGCAGCTCGGTGGCCCGCAGCCGCCGCCAGGTGTCCCGGGCGAGGGCGAGGTCCGGCCCCGGGGTCCCCGCGGCCGGGGCGTCGAGCCGCTCGTCCACCCAGGCGGACCAGGGGTGGTCGTGGGCGGTGCGGCGCAGCCAGGCGTCCGTACCGGCGCCGGACAGCAGGATGGTGAGGGCCAGGGTCCGCACCCCGGCCCGGAACTCCAGCGAACCGGGGGCGACGAGCCCGCTGGTCCGCAACACGTCGTCGGCGACGTACTCGGCGCACAGCCAGTCCATGGGGACGGCGAGCCCGCCCCCGCCGGCGCCGTTCGTGCTCTCGGGCAGCACCGTTTCCACCTTCTCCCGGACGTCCCAGACGAGGCCCCCGGTGACGAGCCTCCTCCGAGAAGAGCGCGCGCGGGGCGCATTCGCTCAACTCGCCCGAGTGGTTTCGGACACGGTCCCCGCCACATCGGTGCAGGTGAGAGCCGTGTGACGGGGGTGAAGTCCGAGGCGGCGGAGGTGTGGAGCCTCAGCCGAGGAGGGCGTAGACCGCCGTCGCGTGGGCGGCGGTCTCCTCCGTGCCCTCGGCGGTCATCGTGATGTCCGCGAAGGCCATCCGCTTGCCGGTCTTGGTCAGCCGTGCCCGCACGAGGACGTCGGTGCCGAGCACGGCGCGCTGGAAGCTGATCGACTGCTGGACGGTGGTCATCGGGACGAAGCCGCCACGGGCGGCGGCGACCGCGATCACGGTCGCCGTGTCGGCGGCGGCCATCAGCGCCTGGCCGGAGAGGCCGCCGCCCTCCCGGGCGAGCCGGTCGGACCAGGGGAGCCGGAGAACGGCCTCGTGCCCGTCGACGGAGGCGACGGTGAGCCCCAGGTCGAGCACCCAGGGGGCGAAGTTGTCGGCGAGGACCTTTTCGGCAGCGGTGAGAGTCAGCGTCACGAGCGTCATTGTGGGGCGACGGCCGGGGGCCGGGCAACGCCCGTGCGGTGGCGGGGCCGGTAGCCGGGCAGCCTGTGGCCGAGCTGGCGCAGGGCGTAGTGCGAGCGGGACTTGACGGTGCCGGCCGGGATGCCGAGGTCGGCGGCGGCCTCGTTGACCGTCAGGCCGTGGAAATAGAGCCGGACGAGGACCGCGCGGTGCTCCGGGCTGAGCCCCCGGACCGCCGCCCGGACGTCGAGCACCGCGTCGGCGGACTCGGTGGCGTCGGCCGGGTCGGCGGTGACGGCGAGCAGGCCGTCGCCGATCTCGGTGGGCCGCGACAGCCGGGAGCGGCGGGCGTCGATGGCGAGCCGCCGGGCCACCGTGAACAGCCACGGCCGCATCGACTCGTAGGACGAGTCGAAGGCCTCGGGATGGAGCCAGGCGCGGACCAGCGTCTCCTGCGCCAGGTCCTCGGCCCGCTGCCGGTCGCCGTGGGTGAGCCCGAGGAGAAAGGCGAGCAGTGCCTGCCCGTGCTCGCGCTGGAGCTCCTTCAGTGCCCGCTCGTCGGTGGTCGCCCTTGATGCCGTCGTTGCCGTCAGTGCCCTCGTCATACCGCCGTATCCGAACGCATCCGCTCGCCGAGGGACAGGGAACGGACAGCGGTATGCGACGAACGGTCGCACCGAGCGGTGAATGGTAGGGCGAACGGGCGGGCGGAAGCGGTGCGTCCGATTCAGCGGGGTTTCCCCTGAGTCGCGGCATTGACCCTTGACTGGGGCTTGTCTCCCCTGTGAATTCGCAGGACCAGATGTTTGTCCTACGAATCGGCGGAGCCTGGCAGATGACCCCACGCACCAGACCCGGCGCGGCGGCCCTCGCCGTCGTCCTGCTCACCACGGCCACCGGCTGCGCCGCCGCCGACCGCTCCACCGCGGGGCAGGGTCGGCCCCCGGAGCACCCCGTGGCCCCCGGGGCGGCGTCCGCGCCGGCCCCCTTCACCCTCGTCGCCTCCGGCGACGTCCTGCCGCACGACTCGATCATCCGGCAGGCCGCCGTCGACGCGGGCGGCGCCGGCTACGACTTCCGCCCCATGTTCTCCGGCGTCAGGTCCGTCGTCTCGAGCGCCGATCTGGCGATCTGTCACATGGAGACCGTCTACGGCGAGCAGGGCGGGCCCTACACCGGCTACCCCGCCTTCAAGTCGCCGCCCGAGATCGCCGTCGCGCTCAAGGAGACCGGCTACGACTCCTGCTCCACCGCCTCCAACCACACCCTCGACGACGGCGCCGGCGGTCTGCGCCGCACGCTCGACGCGCTCGACAAGGCGGGCGTGCGGCACGCCGGCTCGGCGCGTACCGCCGAGGAAGCCGCCCGGCCCACCCTGCTCAGGGCCGGCGGCGCGACCGTCGCCCAGCTGGCCTACACGTACGACACCAACGGCTATCCGCTGCCCGAGGGGCAGCCCTGGGCCGTCAACCTGATCGACGAGCAGAAGATCCTCTCCGACGCCCGGGCCGCGCGGAAGGCCGGCGCCGACGTCGTGGTCGTCTCCGTCCACTGGGGCACCGAGTGGCAGTCCGCCCCGGACAAGCGCCAGCTCACCCTCGGCCGCACGCTCACCGCCTCCCGTACCGGCGACCGTCCCGACATCGACCTGGTCATCGGCACGCACGCCCATGTGCCGCAGGCCTACGAGAAGGTCAACGGCACGTGGATCGTCTACGGCATGGGCGACCAGATCGCCGGCGACATGATCAATTACGAGGGCGCCCACGACCGTCGCGGCAACGAGGGCACCCTCGCCCGCTTCACCTTCACCCCGCCTGCCGCAGGCGGCGGCCGCTGGCAGGTGACCAAGGCCGAGTTCGTCCCGCAGTACTTCGACACCGCGCGCGGGCGGGTGGTGAACCTCAACGAGGCGATCGGGAAGGGCGAGCTCCGGTACACCGAACCGCGCGACGCCATCCGCGACGTCGTCCTCAGCCGGGGCGCCGCCCAGGAGGGTCTGACCATGGCCGACTGACCACCCGTCCGCCGGCGTCGATCGAGTTGCCGGTTCCGTCGCGCCGACGGTCGTCCAGGGCGGGTTCGGCTTATCAGGTGTTTTCGCGGGGGTGGGTGGTGTCGCTGCGTCGAGGGTGACGTCGTCCGTACGAACCATTGGTCATGAAAAAGGATGAGACGACCACAGGGCGCCGGTCGCTGCTCCGCCTCGCCGCCGCCCTCGGTGCCACCGCCGCCGTCGGCGTCTTCGCCACGGACCGCCTCACCGGCCCCGACGCCCCCGCCCCGGAGGCCGCCCCCGGCGCGGCGCCCCCCGCCCCGCCGCAGGCGCCGCCCGCCCCCGGCACGACGGGGCCGCAGGCCCGGGCCGCCCGGCTGCGCCCGGCCGCGTACCGGCTCCAGCCGATGACCGGCTACGCGCCGCCCGCCTTCCGCAAGGCGATGCCCCCGGTCAGGACCCGGCCCTTCCTCCATCTGACCGGTGTCGGACGCTCGATGGTGCTCACCTTCGACGACGGGCCCGACCCGCGCTACACCCCGGAGATCCTCGCCATCCTGCGGCGCTACGACTGCCGCGCGATGTTCTTCGTGTGCGGCGAGATGGCGGTCGACAACCAGGACCTGCTCAAGGAGATGGCCGAGGACGGGCACGTCGTCGGCAACCACTCCTGGTCCCATCCGCTCATCCCCAAACTGCGCCCCTCCCGCATCCGCCAGGAGCTCGGCACCACGAGCGACGTCATCGAACACGCCCTCGGCGCCCCGCCGCTGTGGTACCGGGCGCCCTACGGGGCCTGGAACAAGCTCTCCTTCGAGATCGGCGCCGAGCTCGGCATGGAGCCGCTCGCCTGGACCGTCGACACCCTCGACTGGCAGGTGCCGCCCACCGACAGCATCGTCCGCCGCGTCCTGAACGGCGCCGGACCCGGGGTCGTCGTCCTCAACCACGACGCGGGCGGCAACCGCTCGCACAGCGTCGCCGCGCTCAAGCGCTACCTGCCCGAACTCCTCGACTCGGGCTACAGCATCACCGTCCCGCGGCGCTGAGCGGGGCCCGGCCGAGCCCCGAAGGCCCGGAGCCCCGGCGCTGGTGAGCGCCGGGGCTCCGGGCCGTGCGGTGTCCGGTTCTTCGTTTTCTCTCCGTTCCCGCTCCGTCGGGCTAGCGCGAGCCCACCATCCGGGCGTAGACGACCACGTTGCCGTCGTACCCGTGCGCCCGCGAGTAGCCGCCGCCGCAGGTGATCACCCGCAGCTCGGGCTCGCCGGTGTCCGCGTAGACCTGCACCGGGAAGTCGTTCTTCGCGTAGACGTCGACCCCGTAGATCTCGAAGACGGCCACCCGGCCGTCGTAGCGCTCCACCTCGATGTGCTGACCGCGCTGCAGGGAGCCCAGGCCGTAGAACACCGCGGGCCCCGCCAGGTTGTCGACGTGGCCAACGACGACCGAGGTGCCGCGCATGCCCGGGGCGATGCCGTTCTGGTACCAGCCGGCGAGGTTGGCCTCCTGGGGCGGCGGAGCGGCGATCCAGCCGTTGTCGTCCAGACCGACGTCGATGACGGGGGCCGCCACCCGGAGGGCCGGGATCTTGATCCGCGAGGCCGGGGCGAAGGGCAGCGGCTCCAGGCCGAAGCTCGTGGGGGCCGGGGCGACCGGGCGGGCGACCGGGCGGGCCGCCGCGGTGGGCTGGGGCGGGCCGGACTCGAAGCCGACCCCGTTGCGCATTATGGCCACCCCGGAGAGCATGACGAGGGCCAGGGCGCCCCAGGGCTGGCGTCTCCTGGCGGCTTCGAGGAAGCTGAAGTCCTTGGGGCTCATCGTTCTCCCGGGCTCATGGTTCTCCCTTGGTGCGTCACGGGAACGGTAAGGGCGCGCGCGGAAACCGGCGCGCGGAGCGGGGCGAACGGGTGGCGGCCGTCCGAGCGGCCCGCGTCCGGGCCGGCGAGGGGACCCGTGCGGCGGCGCCCGAGCGGTGCCGGCGGAGGGTGCGCCCGGGCGACCGGGTGATGACCCGTCCGAGTAATCGTCAGATCATCGCCCCGACGTCGTGTGACCTGCGGTTCCGTCAGGTGCTCACCCCCGTTCGGCCGAGGGCGGGGCTCACCGGTGTGGCTCAGTGCCGAAATGCGCGCTTCGTCAGCGCTTGTGATGGTTCGTCATGGAAGGCGTACTCGTCGATTCTCCCGGAGCACCGCTTTGGGGCGCCTTCAGTGGAGGTTCAACCATGCGTGCTGTACGCACTCTGGCGGTGACGGCGACCGCGTTCGCGGCGCTCGGGCTCGCGGCCCCCCTCGCCACCGCCACCTCTGGGCCCAGCAGCGTGACCGCCGACTCCTTCCGGGCCCCCGGGGGTGGCGACAACTCCAACGGCGTCACCGTCTCCCCGTTCGCGGTCCACCAGGGGTCGATCCTCACGATCACCGTCAGGGGGTGCGCGGGGGGCACGGTCACCTCCAGCGCCTTCGCGACCACCACCCTCTCCGCCGCCGTCAACGGCGTGTCCACGGCCACCGCCCGCATCTTCAACAACGCCACGCCCGGCCAGTACCAGCTGACCGTCCAGTGCAACAACGGCCGGACGCTCACCCAGTCCTTCCGCGTGCTGCCCGGCCAGGGCGCGCAGGGCGGTCTCGGCGGCTCGCTCGCGCCGAGCTCCGTGGAGATGGCCGTCGGCGGCTCCCTCGTCGCCGCCGCCGCGCTCGGCGGGGGCATGTTCATCATCCGTCGTCGCCGGACGGCCCGCGCGGGGATCTGACCGGTCGAACCTCCCGGCCCCGGTGGACCCGCAACACCCGTCGCCCCCGGACCCTTTGAGGGTTCGGGGTCGACGGGCGTCGCGGAACGGTTTCGTCGTCGGGCTCGTCGAACCCGTCGGGCCTGCCGGACCCGGCGGGCGTCGACGCGGCGGCGGGCGTGGTGCGGGCCGGGAGGCACCGCCCGCGCCGTCAGTGCCGCCGGCCTGCGGCCGACCTGCGGCGGATCACGTAGACCAGACCGCCCGCCGCGACGAGCACCATGGCGCCGCCGGCCGCCATCGTCCAGCCGTTCGTCGCGTCGACCGAGCCGCCCAGACCGCCGGCGACCCCGCGCGGCGTCGCCGGGCGGAGCGTCGAGAGCGAGGTGGCGGTCGCGGTCGCGCCGCCGGTGATGGTCAGGTCGACGTTGCCCTGGATGCCGCCCGTGCAGTTGAAGGAGACCGTGTAGACGGCGCCGCGCTTGGCGTCGGTGTCGACCGTGGCGGTGGCCGCGGAGCCCGGTGCGATCGTGACGGTGTCGAAGATGCCGGCCGAGGCCGTCGCCGTGCTGGCGCAGCCCGGGGCGCTGAGGGTGATCCGGCCGCCCGGGGCGACGAAGGCGGGGGAGACGACGAAATCGCCCACTTGCTTCGCGACGGGCGCCCGCGGGACCGGCGCCGGGGCGCCGTCGGCGGCGACGGCCAGGGGGGCGGCCAGGGCGAGGGTGGCCGCCCCCAGCAGAGCGGTGGACGCGGCACGTATCGCGTGCATGGTGAATCCTCCGGGTCCCCGAGGAGCAGCTGCGGAAGGTTTTTCCACATTTGGCATGAGATGCGCCTCGATGCCGGCAACGCTAGGGGCCCTTTATCACAACCGCGATCCCAGACGCGCGAATGGGGCACCGAGGTCCCCCGCCCGGCCCATCGGTGTCCCCGGGTCAGCCCACGAGCTGCGGGAACAGGTCGGTGAACGGCGCGGCCGTCGCCGCGATGCCCCGGCCGAACGGCGCGTCGAAGTCCCAGATGAGGAAGAGCAGGAAGGCGATGAGCGCGCTGAACAGGCCGGCCAGCAGTACCTCCCGGCCGGTGCGCCGGATCTGCAGGGTGAAGATGAGGCCCACCGTCACCAGGGCGCCGATGATGAGCCCGAACCACACCACGCCCGGCATCGTCGCGCCCGCGTTCTGTCCGCGCGCGCCACGGGCGTCGTCGGCGACCGCCACCTGGTCCACGAGCGGCTGGTAGGCCTGGCCCTCGAAGTCGTTGGCGGGCTGGTAGTCGGTCACGCTGCGGCGGACCTTCTCCAGGAGCTCCGTCCCGGTGTCGCTGAGCGCGCTGTGGTTCGACATGTACGGGAACTCGTCGTGGACGACGTAGGTCACGTACGCGTCGACGTCGGCCCGGATCCTGTCGCGTACGGCCGGCGGGTAGACCTGGGCGCGCGCGGAGATCTCGTGCAGGGCCTGCGCCTCCTGACGCACGGTCTCCTGGGCGGCGCTGCGGGCCTCCCAGACGCCGGCGATGGCGAGGCCGAGGACGATGGCGTACACCACGCCGATCATCATCGTCATGTACTCGATGACGTCGGGGGTCTCACTGGGGTCGTCGTCCTCGGGGAGTCTGCGGTGGTTGATGACGACGATGGTCAGCACGACGGCGCACGCGGCGGCCATCGCGAGGGACAGGACAAGCCATTCGGACAAGGTTTCCTCCGTTGGCCGAGCGGGGCTCGGCGGACATGAGAGCCCGGCGGTGACGGGCGTCAGCGGGAGCGGGGGCGCAGGATCGCCGTCGCGAGCACCGCGGGCGCGGCGATGAGCAGGGTCGTGGTGAGCACGTTCGGGGCGCTCTTCGGCTTGACCCTGGCCGTGCGCCGGTAGTGCGGCAGGGCGACCGGGCCCGGGGCCGGCGGGGCCGGCCGTACGGTCGGCGGCGCCGACGGCGAGGGGGACGGCGGCGGTGGCGGCGGCGGCTCCGCCTCGGGCGTCCGCGGGGCCGGGCGCGGGCGCACGGGCCTCGGCGCCGGGGCCGGCTTCGGCGGCGGAGCGGGCCGGGTCGTCGGCGGCTCGGGCGCGGGAGTCGGCCTGGGCGTCGGCTTCGGCGGATGCGTGGGGTGGGGCGGGTGCGTCGGGTGCGGTGGATGGGACGGGTGCGGAGGGTGTGAGGGGTGCGGCGGATGGGTGGGGAAGCACGGCCCCCGCCCGGCGGACGCGATCGACACACTCGAACCGTCGGAACCGGTCGAGGCGTAGGCGCACGCGTCGGCGGCCGCGGGTGCGGGCGCCGGGGCGGTGAGGAGCCACACCAGGGCGCCGGCCGCGAGGGGCCGCGCCAGACGCGATCCGTACAGAGGTGACAGAGACACGCCTCGCAGCATGATCATATGGATCGCTCCGGCGGGCCCGAACGGCCCCGGATTCCCCGGATGGTGGGGATCTCGCGCCCCACCGGTTTGACGTTTGGATGTGTTCTGTCGTCTCACGCGTACCCAACGGCGCCAACGCCCTTACCGTTGCGGGCGATTCGGGTGGAATGCACGACCGGCGGCCCCCGTCGGACCGCTCCCGCGGAGAACTGGCCGGTTGTCGCCCTCCCTTGCCGGGCTCCGGGCCGCGCTCAGGGCTTCTGGGCTGTACGGGAGGGGCTTTGCGGAGGCGGCTCCTCCATATGCACGTGAATATGCACGACCTGAAGGCGTGAACTCTTCCTTTCCGGCCGCACGTGCCAATGGCGTGTGACCAAGAACGGATCGCGAATTTCCGTTTCTACTCGCTCTCCAGGCGGGCGATCAGTAGCCTCAGCTCGAACGTAGGCTGCGAACACATGGCCGCATCCATGGCGACTTGATGGAGACTTTGATGGAGCGTCCCGCCTGGGCTCCGCCCGGCATCGATATCTCGGTGCCGAGCGTGTCCCGTATGTACGACTTCTATCTGGGCGGCTCGCACAATTTCGAAGTGGACCGGGAAGCGGCCCGCAAGGCCATGGAGTTCCTGCCGGGGCTCCCCAAGATCATGCAGGCGAACCGTGCCTTCATGCGCCGAGCCGTCCGGTACGCCGTCGCGCACGGCGTCACCCAGTTCCTCGACATCGGCTCCGGGATACCGACCTTCGGCAACGTCCACGAGGTCGCCCAGGCCGCGACCGACGCGGCGCGCGTCGTCTACGTCGACCACGACCCGGTCGCCGTCGCCCACAGCAGGGCCGTGCTCGCCGGCGACACCCGTTCGGCGGTGGTCACCGCGGACCTGCGCAAGCCGCGCGAGATCCTGCACAGCCACGAGGTCGGCGAACTGCTCGACCTCGACCGCCCGGTGGTCCTGCTGCTCGTCGCGGTGCTGCACTTCATGGAGGACGAGGACGAGCCCTTCGCCGCCGTCGCCGAACTCCTCGACGCGCTCGCCCCCGGCAGCCTCCTCGTCCTCACCCACGCCTCCTACGAGGGCATCCCGGTCTCCGAGGAACAGGCGGGCGGCGCCGTCGACGTGTACCGCGACATCCGCAACCCCCTGGTGATGCGCACCCGCGCGGAGATCACCCGCTTCTTCGACGGCACCGGGCTCGTCGAGCCCGGACTCGTACCGATGCCCCTGTGGCGGCCGGACAGCCCCGACGAGGAGGAGGATCCCTTCGCCTTCTCCGGGTTCGCAGGGGTGGGGCGCAAGGCGTGAAGCTGCCCTCCCAGCCGAGCGGTTCGGTGGCCGACGCGGACGGGCCCGAGGACAGACTCAGGCGGTTCGTGACCATCTGGAGCCGGGCCGTGTTCCCGGTCACCGCCACCTCGATGACCCGTCAGGAGTTCGAGCGGCACCTGCTGCCGCCCGCCCGGGAGCTGTCCCGGGCCCTGCACGCCCGGCCCTTCGACACCGCGCCCGCCCACCGCGTCGGCCAGGCGCTGGTGGCCGCCCACTGCACCGACCCCGACGCGCTCGCCCGCAGCCTGGGGGTGGTCGACGCCTACCTGGTGCTGTACTGCGGCGAGGAACAGGACACCGGCACCGAGGAACTCCGGGCCCGCTGCGCCCGGCTCCAGCACGCCATGGCCGCCGGCTTCGCCCAGGCCCTGCGCGAGCGCACCCTCGTCGAGCAGGAGTCCATCGCCCACTCGGCGCTCTCCGCCCGCAGCGCCGCCGAACTCGCCCTGCACGCCACCGAGAGCCGCTTCCGCGCGGTCTTCGACGGCGCCGCGATCGGCATCGGCATCGCCGACCTCGACGGCAACGTCCTGGAGGTCAACGAGACCCTCACCCGGATGTTCGGCGGCCTGGAGCAGACCGTCCTCAGCCGCAACATCGTCGAGTGGTCGCATCCCGAGGACGGCCCGCACGTCTGGCGGCTCTACGACGAGCTGGTACGCGGCGAGCGCGAGCACTACCGGGTCGAGAAGCCGTACTACCGCGGCGACGGCACCGTCCTGTGGACCAACCTCACCGTCTCGCTGCTGCGGGACGCCGCCGGCGCCCCCCAGTACCAGCTGGCGCTGATGGAGGACACGACCGAACGGCGCCTGCTCAACCTGCGGCTGCGGTACGAGGCCACCCACGACGCCCTCACCGGGCTGCCCAACCGGACGCTGTTCTTCGAACGCCTGGAGAAGGCCCTCGGCCCGGCCGGGGACACCCGCTTCGGCCTGTGCTACCTCGACCTCGACGGCTTCAAGGTCGTCAACGACAGCCTCGGCCACTCCACCGGCGACCGGCTCCTCGTCGAGGTCGCCGACCGGCTGCAGAGCTGTGTCACCGCGCCCGGCGAGATGGTCGCCCGGCTCGGCGGCGACGAGTTCGTCGCCCTCACCACCGGGGCCGGCACCGAACGCAAGGTCGCCGAGCTCGCCGACCGGATGCTCGCCGCCCTGGCCGCCCCGATCAGCGTCGACGGGCGCGAGCTGACCGTGCGCGGCAGCGTCGGCGTGGTCGAGGGACCGGCGGGGGAGCGGACCGCGGCCGAGGTGCTGCGCAGCGCCGACATCACCATGTACCGGGCCAAGTCGGCGGGCGGCAACCGCTTCGAGTACGCCGACGCCGAGGCCGACGCCCGCGCCATCACCCGGCACGGGCTCACCACCGCGCTGCCCGCCGCCCTGGAGCGCGGCGAGTTCTTCATCGAGTACCAGCCGCTGGTCCACCTCGGCGACGGCAGCGTGCACGGCGCCGAGGCGCTCGTGCGGTGGTGCCACCCGCAGCACGGGGTGCTCGGCCCGGACCGCTTCATCCCGCTCGCCGAGAACACCGGCCTCATCGTGCCGCTGGGCCGCTGGGTGCTCCAGGAGGCCGTGCGGCAGGCCCGGTTCTGGCAGGACGAGGCCCCCGGCGGCCGCAAGGCCACCGGCCCGCTGCGCATCAACGTCAACCTGTCGCCGACCCAGCTGCACCACCCGGGCCTGGTCGCCGAGACGGTCGACGTCCTGGAGCGCTCCGGGCTCGAACCGGGCGCGCTGTGCCTGGAGGTGACCGAGTCGGCCCTCATCGGCGCCGACGACGACCTGCTGAAGCCGCTGCGGCAGCTCGCCGAGATGGGGGTGGACATCGCCCTCGACGACTTCGGCACCGGCTACTCCAACCTGGCCAACCTGCGCCGCCTGCCGGTGAGCGTCCTCAAACTGGACCGTTCCTTCACCCAGGGCATGCAGCAGCACCCGGCGGATCCGGTCGACCTCAAGATCGTCGAGGGAATCGTGCAGCTGGCCCACAGCCTGGAGCTCGCGGTCACGGTCGAGGGCGTGGAGACGGGGGCCCAGGCCCAGCAACTGCGCGAGCTTGGCTGCGACACGGCCCAGGGCTGGTACTACGCCCGTCCGGGCGCCCCGGACCGCATCCACGCCCTGGTCCTCGCGGACGCCACCTGACCCGACCTCTGCCCCTTCCCCTGCCCCTTCCCCTGCCCCTTCCCCTCCCGACCGGGCGGCGCCCACCCTCCCACCGGGCTCCGCCCGTCGCCCCCTGTCCGCGCCGTGGGCTGCGCCCGGCGCCCGCAGTCCTCGTTGTGGGCAGTCGTTCCGCTGGGGCGGATGGTCTGGGGAAGCAAAGGGGTTCGGGTCCGGGAAGTGGAGGGTTCAGGTTCGCTGGAGGAGGAGTTTCTGGAGTTCGCGGGCCGCTCGTGGGGGTGCCACGTCGCTGCGGTGCGCCAGCGCGATCGTGCGGCGCAGGCCCGGCCCCGCGAGGGGCGTGACGCGCAGGTCGCGGCCCGCCCGCCCGGCGACCATCGTGGGGACGACGGCCAGGCCCAGCCCCGCCCGTACGAAGCCCAGCACCGCGTCCATCTCGCCGCCCTCCACCGTGAACGAGGGCTCGAAGCCCTCCGCCCGGCAGGCCGCGACGGTCAGCTCCCGCAGGTCGTAGCCGTGCCGGAACATCACCAGGGGCTGGTCGCGCAGATCCGCGATCCGCACCGGCCGGCGCGGCGCGGGCGCGGACGCCGAGGAGACCACCACCAGGTCCTCGGTCAGCAGCTCCACCGTGGTCAGGGCCGGTGACGGGCTCGGCAGCGGCAGCACCACCAGCGCCAGGTCGAGCGCGCCGCGCGCCAGCTCCCGGACGAGGTCGTGGGAGCCGCCCTCCTCGATGAGCAGCTGGATCCCGGGATGCTGGTCGTGGAAGGCGCGCAGCACGTCCGGCAGCAGCCCCGTGCACAGGCTGGGCGTCGCCCCCAGCCGGACCCGCCCGCGCCGGAGCTGCACCAGCTCCTGCACCTCGTGCCGCGCCGTGTCGGTGTCCGCGAGGATCCGGCGCGCCAGCGGCAGCAGCGCCTCCCCCGCGTCGGTCAGCGTGATGTTCCCGCGCGCCCGGCTGAACAGCTCCGCGCCCAGCTCCTGCTCCAGCGCCTTGATCTGCTGCGAGAGCGAGGGCTGCGAGACGTGGACGCGCTCGGCGGCCCGGGTGAAGTGGCGGGTCTCGGCGACGGCCACGAAGTAGAGGAGCTGCTGGAACTGCATGACACCAGCCTATCCCCGCCCATAGCCCTCGCCTATCGAGATGAGCCGAACCATGTCTTGGACCTCTCGGGTCCTTCGGCCCTACCGTCGCTGGCATGGCTTTGGCAACGAAGACCGACCGGCGGACCCCCCGCCCTCCCGCCGCTCCCACCCGCGGCTTCTGGGCGTCGACGATCGGCAAGAAGACGGTCATGGCCGTGAGCGGCCTGATCATGCTCGCGTACCTCGTCGCCCACGTGGCGGGCAACCTCAAGGTCTTCTTCGGACCCGAGGAGTTCAACGCCTACGGCCACTGGCTGCGCGTCATGGGCGCCCCCGTGCTGCACCACCACTGGGGCCTGTGGCTCGCCCGGATCGTGCTGCTCACCGCCGTCGTCGCGCACGCCGTCTCCGCGTACCAGCTCAGCCGGCGGGACCTCAGGGCCCGCCCCACGGCGTACGCGCACCGCCGCAGGCGCTCGTCCTACGCCACCCGCACGATGCGCTGGGGCGGTGTCATCCTCGCCCTCTTCATCGTCTGGCACGTCCTCGACCTGACCACCGGCACCGTCCACCCCGGCGGCTTCGAGGACGGCAAGCCCTACCAGAACGTCGTCGACACCTTCTCCACCTGGTACGGCGACGTCATCTACATCGTCGCCATGCTGGCCGTCGGACTCCACGTCCGGCACGGGTTCTGGAGCGCCGCCCAGACCCTCGGCGTCGGCAACGCCCGCCGCGAACGCGTCCTCAGGATCCTCGCCGACGCCCTCGCGCTCGTCCTGACCGCGGGCTTCGTCTCCGTACCCGTCGCCGTCATGACAGGAGTGGTGAGCTGACCATGAGCACGTCCGACACGAACCTCGCCGACTACACCGTGGGCGCCCCGCTCACCGACGACAAGGCCCCCGCCGGCCCCGTCGCCGAGCGCTGGGACACCCGCCGCTTCCAGGCGAAACTGGTCAACCCCGCCAACCGCCGAGGCCACCGCGTCATCGTCGTCGGCACCGGCCTCGCCGGCGGCTCCGCCGGCGCCACCCTCGCCGAACAGGGCTACCAGGTCGTCCAGTTCTGCTACCAGGACTCCCCGCGCCGCGCCCACTCCATCGCCGCCCAGGGCGGCATCAACGCCGCCAAGAACTACCGCAACGACGGCGACTCCGTGCACCGCCTCTTCTACGACACGGTCAAGGGCGGCGACTTCCGTGCCCGCGAGTCCAACGTGCACCGGCTCGCCCAGATCTCCGTCGAGATCATCGACCAGTGCGTCGCCCAGGGCGTCCCCTTCGCCCGCGAGTACGGCGGTCTCCTCGACACCCGCTCCTTCGGCGGCGTCCAGGTCTCCCGCACCTTCTACGCCCGCGGCCAGACCGGCCAGCAACTGCTCCTCGGCGCCTACCAGGCGTTGTCCCGGCAGATCGCCGCCGGCAACGTCGAGATGCACCCGCGCACCGAGATGCTCGACCTGATCGTCGTCGACGGCCGGGCCCGCGGCATCGTCGCCCGCGACCTGATCACCGGACGGATCTCCACCCACTACGCGGACGCCGTCGTCCTCGCCACCGGCGGCTACGGCAACGTCTTCTACCTGTCCACCAACGCCATGAACTCCAACGCCACCGCCGTGTGGCGGGCCCACCGGCGCGGTGCCTACTTCGCCAACCCCTGCTTCACCCAGATCCACCCCACCTGCATCCCGCGCACCGGCGACCACCAGTCCAAGCTGACCCTGATGAGCGAGTCGCTGCGCAACGACGGGCGCATCTGGGTCCCCAAGGCCCAGGGCGACACCCGCCCCGCGAACGAGATCCCCGAGCAGGAGCGCGACTACTACCTGGAGCGCATCTACCCCTCCTTCGGCAACCTCGTCCCCCGCGACATCGCCTCCCGCGCCGCCAAGAACGTCTGCGACGAGGGCCGCGGCGTCGGCCCCGGCGGCCAGGGCGTCTACCTCGACTTCGCCGACGCCATCCGGCGGATGGGCCGCGACAAGGTCGAGGAGAAGTACGGCAACCTCTTCGACATGTACGAGCGGATCACCGCCGAGAACCCGTACGAGGTGCCGATGCGGATCTACCCCGCCGTGCACTACACGATGGGCGGCCTCTGGGTCGACTACGACCTCCAGACCACGATCCCCGGCCTCTTCGCCATCGGCGAGGCCAACTTCTCCGACCACGGAGCCAACCGGCTCGGCGCCTCCGCCCTCATGCAGGGCCTCGCCGACGGCTACTTCGTGCTCCCCGCCACGATCAACGACTACCTGGCCCGCCACCCGCACAGCGAGCCCGTCACCGACGAGCACCCCGTCGTACGGGAGGTCCTCGCCGAGACCGAGGACCGGATCCACCTCCTGCTGGCCGTCGACGGCGACCGCACCCCCGACTCCTTCCACCGCGAACTGGGCGAGCTCATGTGGGAGTTCTGCGGCATGGCCCGCACCGAGGAGGGACTGCGCAAGGTCCTGCGCCGCATCCCCGGGATCCGCGAGGAGTTCTGGCGCCGGATCAAGGTCCCCGGCAGCGGGGAGGAGTTCAACCAGTCCCTCGAGAAGGCCAACCGGATCGTCGACTACCTGGAGCTCGCCGAGCTCATGTGCCTCGACGCCCTCCACCGGGCGGAGTCCTGCGGCGGCCACTTCCGCGAGGAGTCCCAGACCCCGGACGGCGAGGCCGCCCGGCGCGACGAGGAGTTCTCGTACGTCGCCGCCTGGGAGTTCGGGGGCGAGGGCACCCCGGTCCTGCACAAGGAAGACCTCGTCTTCGAACACGTCCACCCCACCCAGCGGAGCTACGCATGAGGCTCACCCTGCGCGTCTGGCGCCAGAAGAACGCCGACGCCGAAGGCGCCATGACCACCTACGACGTGGACGGCATCTCCTCCGACATGTCCTTCCTGGAGATGCTGGACACCCTCAACGAGGACCTCATCCTGCGCGGTGAGGACCCCGTCGCCTTCGACCACGACTGCCGCGAGGGCATCTGCGGCGCGTGCAGCCTCGTCATCAACGGCGACGCCCACGGCCCCGAACGCACCACCAGCTGCCAGCTGCACATGCGGTCCTTCCGCGACGGCGACACCATCGACATCGAGCCCTGGCGGGCCGCCGCCTTCCCGGTCGTCAAGGACCTGGTCGTCGACCGCTCCGCCTTCGACCGGATCATCCAGGCCGGCGGATACGTCAGCGTCCCCACCGGCTCGGCCCCCGAGGCGCACGCCACCCCGGTCCCCAAGGCCGACGCCGACTTCGCCTTCGAGCACGCCGAGTGCATCGGCTGCGGGGCCTGCGTCGCCGCCTGCCCCAACGGCTCGGCGATGCTCTTCACCTCCGCCAAGGTCAACCACCTCGGCGTGCTGCCCCAGGGCGCGCCCGAGCGGGAGACCCGCGTGCTCGACATGGTCGCGCAGATGGACGCCGAGGGCTTCGGCGGCTGCACCCTCACCGGGGAGTGCGCCACCGCCTGCCCCAAGGGCATTCCGCTGCCGTCGATCGCGGCCATGAACAAGGAGTGGCTGCGGGCCCGGCGCAAGGCGGGCCGCTCCTAGGGCGTGTCCGTGAAGTCCCGCCTGGCTCGGCCGGCCCTCGGGGCTCCACCCGCGTGGCGTGCGCCGGGAAGGGCGTCGAGAATGGGAATGCGGGTACCCGAGCGGGATGTGGAAGGGGTTCAGGTGATCACGTATGTGTCGATGGCTCGCGTACTGGGGAACGCCCGTGCTGCTCGACACCATCCTCTACAAACCGACCCACTCCCTGATCGACCAGAGCCTGCACTCCAAGCTGGGGGTCGAGACCACCAACGGTGACGGGTTCGGCGTCGGCTGGTACTCGCAGCACAACGACACCCCGGCCCTCCTCAGGGACGTCGGGCCCGCCTGGAACAACCGCAACCTGCGGGAGCTCGCGGACCACGTCCAGTCGTCGCTGTTCTTCGCCCACATCCGGGCCTCGACCGGGACGGCGGTGCAGCAGTCGAACTGCCACCCGTTCCGGCACGGGCGGTGGATGTTCATGCACAACGGCGCCATCACGGACTTCCCCCTCCTGCGCCGGGACCTCACGCTCCTCGTCGACCCCCGGCTCTACCCGTACATCGAGGGCACGACGGACTCCGAGGTGATGTTCTACCTGGCGCTCACCTTCGGCCTCGACCAGGACCCGCCCGCCGCCGTCGCCCGGATGGCGGGAGTCGTGGAGCGCGTCGGTCACGAGCACGGTGTGGAGTTCCCGCTCCAGATGACGCTCGCCGTCACCGACGGCGCGCGCGTCTGGGCCTTCCGCTACTCCAGCGCGCGAGCCTCCCGCTCGCTCTTCTACAGCAACCGGGTGGAGGCGCTGCGCCGGCTCCACCCCGACGTCGCCTTCCTGCAGGAGCTGTCGGAGGAGAGCCGCCTCATCGTCTCCGAACCCCTCGGCGATCTCCCCGGCGCCTGGAAGGAGGTACCGGAGAGCAGCTACGGGGTCGTCCAGCCCGGCCTCGACGAACTGCACCGGTTCGCCCCGGCGGCGGTCTGACGAGACCCCGGGCGATGCCCGGCCGCGTCGGCCGCGGGTCCGGGCCGCGACTGCCGGCCTCCGGGCCGCGTTGACCGCGTGTCAGGCCCGCGTCGACCGCACGTCTAGGCATCGGCGGCCGCGCGCCGGATCGCGTCGAGCGTGCGCCGCACGTCCTCGTCGGAGGTCGACCAGTTGCTCACGGAGATGCGCATGACGCGCCGCCCGTGCCAGGTGGAGCCGCTGATCCACGCCGTGCCGTCGTCGAGCAGCCGCGTGAGCACCCGGTCCGTGCGTGCGTCACCGCCGAACTCGGCGCACACCTGGGTGAACACGACGTCGTTGAGCACGGTCGCGCCCGCGATGCCCGCGATGCCGGTCGCGAACGCGGCGGCATGACGGCACAGCCGGTCGACGAGGTCGGCCACGCCCGACCGGCCGAGCGACCTGAGCGCGGCCCACACCGTGAAGGCACGGCCGCGCCGGGAGAGCTCGGGCACCTTGTCGATCGGGTCGCCGTGCTCGTGCTGGATGAGGTAGTCGCCCCGTTCGCCCATCGCCGCCCGGACCGCGGAAGGGTCGCGCACGATGGCGAGACCGCAGTCGTAGGGGACGTTGAGGGTCTTGTGGGCGTCCGTCGCCCAGGAGTCGGCGTCCGCGCACCCCGCCGTCAGACGGGCGTACCGCGGCGACGCGGCCGCCCACAGGCCGAAGGCCCCGTCGACGTGCACCCACGCGCCCGCCTCGCGCGCGGCCCGCACGCACTCGGTGAAGGGGTCGAAGGCGCCGGAATGCACGTCGCCGGCCTGGAGGACCACGAGGACGGGGCGCTCCCCGTCGCCCGCCAGGGCGTCCCGCAGCGCCTCGGCCTCGATCCGTCCCTGGTCGTCCGCCGTCACCAGCTCGGGCCTGCCGAGGCCGAGATAGCGCAGCGCCAGGTCGATGGCCATGTGCCGCGACTCGCCGGCGACGACGCGTACGGCCGGGCCGCCGTTGAGGCCGTCGCGGGCCACGTTCCAGCCGGCGCGGCGCAGCACCGCGTCGCGGCCGGCGGCGAGGCACGTGAAGTTCGCCATCGTCGCGCCCGTGGTGAAGCCGACGGAGCTGTCGTCCGGCAGGCCGAGAAGATCGAGCAGCCAGGCGCCGGCGATGTCCTCCGCCGCCGTGTACGCGGGGGAGGCGGCGCGCATCACGCAGTTCTGGTCCCAGGCGCTGACCAGCCAGTCGGCGGCCAGCGCGGCCGGTTCGGTGCCGCCGACCACGAATCCGTAGAAGCGGCCGCTGGGGAAGGCCGTGAGCCCCGGTTCGCAGGCCGTGGCCAGGAGGTCGACGACGTCGGCGGGTGCACCGGGACCGTCGGGCAGGTCCGTACCGAGGGCGCGCACGATCTCGTCGACGCCGGCGCGGGCCGGAACCCGGCGGTCGGGCAGGCTCGCCAGCCACCGGACGGCATGGTCGTACGCCTGTCGGAGCGCCGCCTCACGCGGGTCCATACCTCGGACTATGAGACCGCCGGCCCGGCCGCGCAAGCCATGGCCGGATCGCTCGCTCCGGGCCGGGTGTCGGCCTCCTCACGGCAGGTCATCGCCGCAGGTCGCGGCAGGGCGGTCAGTCAGCCGCCGACCGCCCGCAGGGTGCCGGGGCGGCGGCCCACCAGAGCGTCGAGGGCCGCGGCGGTGGCCTCGTCCGCGGGGAGGTGGACGACCATGTGCTGCCCGTCCGTCTCGGTCAGGTCGAGGATCTCGTACGCGAGCCGCAGCTCGCCCGCCTCGGGATGGACGAAGCGGTCGACGCCCGAGCGGGACCGCACCGGCCCGGGCGCGCCGAGGCGCCCGGAGAAGGCCGGGCCCGCGGTCACCGTCAGCTCCTTGACCAGCTCGGCCATGCGCGGATCGGCGCCGGTGACGGGCAGGTAGAGGGACGCCACCTGCTGGTCGGCCACCCGGTCCCAGTCCGGGAAGACCTCACGGGCCCGCGGGTCGGTGAAGACGAAACGCGGTGCGCTCGGTGGGTCCCCGTCCAGCAGTCCGACCGGGCCCGCGAGCCGCTCGTAGCCGTCGCTGTACGCCACGGTCTCGCCGAGTGCGTTCACCACCACGGCCGGCGTCGGACCGAGCCGGTCGAGCAGCGCCCGGACCGTGGCCCGCACCTCCCGGGCCGGAGCGGGCGCCACGGCGCACATGTGCCGATGCGTGTCCGATTTCGCCAGGTTCCGGAGATGGATCCGGGCGTCGAGCGGCAGCCGCAGCGCCTCGCTGAGCGCACCGAGGACCTGCGCCGAGGGGTTGCGGTCCCGGCCCTGCTCCAGGCGCGCCAGGTACTCGACGCTGATCCCGGCGAGCATCGCGAGCTCGGCCCTGCGCAGGCCCGGGGTCCGGCGGCGCGGGCCTGCCGGGAGGCCCGCCTCGGCGGGGGCCAGCGCCTCGCGTCGGGCGCGCAGGAACGCCCCCAGTTCGTTGTCGCTCATCCACCGATCGTACGAGCGAGGACGCGGCCGAGGGTGGCCCTGTCACTACCAGGCTCCGTGCTACCCGTCTCGACGCGGCCTTCCTCACCGTCCCGCCGGACGGCAGCGTGGGGCGCATGACCACGGAATCGCAGAACACCACCACCCTCCCGCTGACCTCGGGCCGCTGGGCCTTCGACCCGATGCACTCCGCCGTCGGCTTCTCCATCCGCCACCTGGGCATCTCCAAGGTCCGCGGCCGCTTCAACGACCTGCGGGCCGAGCTGGTCGTCGGCGACAGTCTGGAGACCTCCTCCATCACGGCGACCGTCGCGCTCGCCTCGATCGACACCGGCAACCCGGACCGCGACGCCCATGTGCGCGCCGCCGACCTGCTGGACGTGGAGAGGCGGCCCACGATGTCCTTCCGCTCCACCCGGATCACCGGGGACGGCGAGGACTGGACCCTGGAGGGCGACCTCACGATCGGTGACGTGACCCGGCCCATCGTCTTCGACGTGGAGTTCGGCGGGGTCGTGGACGTGCCCGTGGACGGCAGCCGGCACGCCGGCTTCGACGCCTCGGGCGAGTTCCGGCGCAGCGACTTCGGCCTCGACTTCGCCCCCGGCTTCCTCGGGGACGTCGTCAAGGTGAACCTGGAGGTGCAGTTCGTCGAGCCCGAGTAGGGGCGAGGCGGCGGCCGTTCAGCGGGCGAGCCGGGCCGCCAGGTAGCGCGCGGTCCGGCTCTCCGGGTGCCCGGCCACGGCCGACGGCGGTCCCTCGGCGACGATCCGGCCGCCCTCGGCGCCGCCGCCCGGGCCCATGTCGAGCACCCAGTCCGCGGTCACGACCACGTCCATGTCGTGCTCGACCACGACCACCGTGTGCCCGGCGTCGACGAGCCCGTGCAGCTGGTCCATCAGCACCTCGACATCGGCCGGGTGCAGCCCGGTCGTCGGCTCGTCCAGGACGTAGAGGGTGTGCGCGCGGCGCGGCCGCTGGAGCTCGGCGGCCAGCTTGATCCGCTGCGCCTCACCGCCGGACAGCTCCGTCGCCGGCTGACCGAGCCGCAGATAGCCGAGCCCGACATCGAGCAGCGTGCGCAGGCTGCGGGCGGCGGCCGGGGTGTCCGCGAAGAATCCGGCGGCGGCCTCCACCGTCAGGTCGAGGACCTCCGCGATCGTCAGTCCGCGCAGTCGCACCTGGAGCGTCTCGGGGTTGTAGCGGGCGCCGTGACAGTCCGGGCAGGGCGCGTACGTGCTCGGCAGGAACAGCAGCTCGACCGAGACGAACCCCTCGCCCTGGCAGGTCTCGCAGCGCCCGCCCGGAACGTTGAAGGAGAACCGGCCCGCCTTGTAGCCCCGGGCCCGGGCCTCCTCCGTCGCGGTGAACAGCTTCCGCACGACGTCGAACAGACCCGTGTACGTGGCCAGGTTGGAGCGCGGGGTACGCCCGATCGGCCGCTGATCGACCGTCACCACGCGGGCCACGCCCGTCGCTTCCTCCGCCGCCTCCGTCAGGGCGCCCACCAGCGTCGACTTCCCGGACCCCGACACCCCGGTCACGGCGGTCAGCACCGCCAGCGGGAACGCGGCCTCCAGCCCCCGCAGATTGTGCCGGTCCACCGGACCCGTCCGCAGCAGCCCGGCGGGCTCGCGCAGGGTCCGCTCCGCAGGCGCCGCCCGGTCGAAGAGGAAGCGGCGGGTCGCCGACTCCGGCACCTGGGCGAGCCCCGCGGGCGGGCCGCTGTGCAGCACCCGGCCGCCGTGCTCCCCGGCGCTCGGGCCCACGTCCACCAGCCAGTCGGCGTGCCGCACCACGTCCAGGTGGTGCTCGACCACGAACACCGTGTTGCCGGCCGCCTTCAGCCGGTCGAGGACCACGAGCAGCGCCTCCGTGTCCGCCGGGTGCAGACCGGCGGACGGCTCGTCGAGCACGTACACCACCCCGAAGAGTCCGGCCCGCAGCTGGGTGGCGAGCCGCAGGCGCTGCAGCTCCCCGTCGGACAGCGTCGGCGTCGCCCGGTCGAGGCTCAGATAGCCGAGACCCAGCTCGGTGACGGTGGCGATCCGCGCCACGAGGTCCCCGGTGAGCACCCGGGCCGTCTCCGTACCGCCCGCGGCGTCGAGCGTCCTCGCCAGGTCGGTCAGCGGCAGCGCCGCGAGCTCCGCGATCGTGCGGCCCGCGAAGGTCACGGCCAGCGCCTCCGGCCGCAGCCGGCTGCCCCCGCACACCGGACACGGCTCGCTCGTCAGGAAGCGCTCGGCCTTCGCCCGCAGCGTCGCGCTCTTCGAGTCGGAGAAGGTGTGCATCACATAGCGACGGGCGCTCATGTACGTGCCCTGGTACGGGCGTTGGATGCGGCCCGCCTCCCGTACCGGATGGACCGTGACGACCGGCTGCTCCTCGGTGAAGAGGATCCAATCGCGGTCCTTCGCGTCGAGCTCCCGCCAGGGCCGGTCCACGTCGTGGCCCAGCGCGTCCAGGACGTCCCGGAGGTTCTTGCCCTGCCAGGCACCCGGCCAGGCCGCGATCGCCCCCTCCCGGATCGACAACGACGGGTCGGGGACGAGGAGTTCCTCGCTCGTCCCGTGCACCCGGCCCAGGCCGTGACACGAGGGACACGCCCCGGCGGCGGTGTTGGGGGAGAAGGCGTCGGAGTCCAGACGCTCCGCCCCGGGCGGGTAGCTTCCGGCCCGGGAGAAGAGCATCCGGAGCGAGTTGGACAGAGTCGTCACCGTGCCCACCGAGGAGCGCGCGTTCGGCGCCGCCCGGCGCTGCTGGAGCGAGACCGCCGGCGGCAGGCCGGTGATCTCGCCGACCTTCGGCGCCCCGACCTGGTGGATGAGCCGCCGGGCGTACGGCGCCACCGACTCGAAGTAGCGGCGCTGCGCCTCCGCGTAGACGGTGCCGAACGCCAGCGACGACTTCCCCGAGCCGGACACCCCGGTGAAGACGGTGAGCGCGTCGCGCGGGAGGTCGACGTCGACGCCCCGCAGATTGTGCTCACGGGCGCCCCTCACCCGGATGAAGGGGTCGTGGGACGGGGCGGGGACGGCACCGGCCTCAGGCAGGTCGGTGGCGGTGGGCTCGGTGGCGTGGGCGTCGGTGCCGGGGTCGCGCATCCGACGATTCTAGGCCCGGCTCGCGACGTTTGCCCTGGTCAGACCCGCCAGGCGGGCACGCCGAACTGGCCTCCCGCCGGACCCACCGTCACAGGAGGCAGCCGGGGCGCTGGGCGTGTGCCGCGTCGAGGGCGTTGTCCGCCGCTACCAGGACGCCTTGGTCACCCCTGGCAGGAAGCCCGCGTGTGCCTGCTGCCGCGTCCTTACGCGGGAGAGCCCGAACGCGCGCAGGTAGCCGCGGGGGCGGCCGTCCACGCTGTCGCGGTTGCGCACCCGCGTGGCACTGGCGTCGCGCGGCTGGCGCCGCAACTCCGTGAGCGCGGCGTCCCGTTCGGCCGTCGTGGAGGACGGGCGGCGGATGATCTCCTTGAGTTCGGCCCGGCGGGCGGCGTACCGCTCGACGATCTCCTTCCGTCTCTCGTTCTTCGCGATCTTGCTCTGCTTCGCCATCAGACCTTCCCTCCCCGGGCGCGGATGCGCGCGACGGCCGCTTCGATGCCGATCACGTCCACCGTCCTGATCGCCCTGGCGCTGAGCGTCAGGCGCACGTGGCGCCCCTCGCTGGGCAGCCAGTAGCGCTTGCGCTGGACGTTCGGGTCGAAGCGGCGCGAGGTGCGTCGGTGGGAGTGGGAGACGGTGTTGCCGAATCCGGGCCGGGCGCCGGTGAGTTGGCAGTGGGCTGACATGGGTGCTGCCGCCTTTCTCGCGTACGGGGGAGGGGTGCTAAGAGCACGGTATTGGAAATGAAAACCGTTGTCATATACTACCTCGCATGGCACGCAACGAGATCCGTCCGATCGTCAGGCTCCGCTCCACGGCGGGCACCGGCTTCACCTACGTGACGCGCAAGAACCGCCGCAACGACCCCGACCGCCTGGTGCTCCGCAAGTACGACCCGGTGGCCGGCCGGCACGTCGACTTCCGCGAAGAGCGCTGACCCCCGTCCGACCCCGCACCCCCGCCCTGCCCCCGACCGTCGAAAGGTCCTGCCATGAAGCCCGGAATCCACCCCGCCTACGAGCCCGTCGTCTTCCGTGACTCCGCCTCGGGCACCGCTTTCCTCACCCGCTCCACGATGACCGGCGAGAAGACCGTCGAGTGGGAGGACGGCAACACCTATCCGGTCGTCGACGTGGAGATCTCCTCCGCGAGCCACCCCTTCTACACGGGCACCGCCCGGGTCCTCGACACCGCCGGCCGGGTCGAGAAGTTCCAGCGCCGCTACGGTGCCCGCTGATGGGCCGTGGACACGGGCTCCCCGTCGTGATCGTCGCGGGACTGCACGCCGAGGCGCGCAAGGAGGTCGTCGAGCGGCTCCTGCGGACCGTCCCCGGGAGCGTGGCGCTGCACCACGACCTGACGGGGGCATCCGACGGCAGCGTGCTGCGGTCGGTCCGCGACGCCTCCGGGATCATCGCCTCCGGCGAGACGCCCCTCGTCAACGACTGCGCCTGCTGCGCGCTGCGCGAGGACCTCGTCCCGGAGCTGGAACGGATGGCGGACGGCGGCCTCGCCCGGCTCGCCGTGGTCGAGTTGTGGGACTCGGTCGAACCGAAGGCCATGGCGGAGGTCGTCGTCGGCCACGGCGGCCGCCGCCTGGCCCTGACGAACGTGATCACCGCCGTGGACCCCGCGCTCGTCCTGCCCTGCCTCGGCAACGGCGACGACCTCGCCGAGGCCGGCCTGGCCGCCGCCCCCACCGACCGGCGGACCGTCGCCGACACCTGGGCCCGCCAGGTGGAGTACGCGCCCGTCCTCGCCGTCGTCGACAGCGCGGAGGCCGACGAGGAGGACCACGCCCTCCTCGCGCAGCTCCATCCCACCGCTCGGCGCGTGCCGGCCGGTTCCGGCGCGCTCGTCGAAGCGGCGTTCGCCGGCTTCGACGTCGAGGCCGCGGCAGCCGCCCAGCATCCCGCGTGCGCGCTCCTGCCCCAGGACGCCGACGAGGCCGGCGTCACCACCTTCGTCTGGCGCCGCCACCGACCGTTCCACCCGGAACGCCTCTACCAGGCGCTTGAGGACCTGTGCTGTGCCGCCGCCCGCAGCCGCGGGCGGTTCTGGCTCGCCGACCGCCCCGACACCCTGCTCGCCTGGGACGCGGCCGGCGGAGCGCTGAGCGTGGAGGACGCGGGTCCCTGGCTGGCGTCGCTGCCCGACGCCGCCTGGGAGATGGTGCCGCCCGTGCGCCGCGCGGCGGCGGCCCTGGACTGGCACCCCGACCACGGCGACTGCTGCCAGCACCTCGTCTTCACCTCGCCCGGCCTCGACCGCGACGGGCTCGAACGCCTCCTCGACTCCTGCCTGCTGACGGACGCCGAGTACCGGGCGGGGCGCGAAGGGTGGAAGCACCTTCCCGCCGCCTTCGACTCCCTTCTCGACGTCGCCTGACCCCATTTCGGAAACACCCCCCATCCCAAGGAGCAGCCGCCATGGCCCGACGCCACGACCCTCGCAAGCCCCTGAAGTCCCGCCCCAACCCGCTCGACGCGGCCGGCATCACGTACATCGACTACAAGGACACCGACCTGCTGCGGAAGTTCGTCTCCGATCGCGGCAAGATCCGCAGCCGGCGCGTCACCCGCGTGACCGCCCAGCAGCAGCGCGCCCTCGCCACCGCCGTCAAGAACGCCCGGGAGATGGCACTGCTGCCGTACGCCGTCCGCTGACCGCGGTCCCGGGTCAGCGGGACAGGCCGGCTTCGATGCCGTCGAGCAGGAAGTCGAGGCCGATGCGGAAGGTGCGGTCGGCGTCCAGATGGGCGGTGTCACGCACCACCGTGGCCAGCGCCGGGTACCGGCCGGTGGCGAAGGGCCGCTCCAGATAGGGCCCGAGCGAGGCCTGCCAGCGCTTCTCGTCCAGGTTGGTGGCCCGCTCGGCACGCCGCGCGGCGATCTCCCGGCGCACCGCCCCGATCACGTACGCGTTGACCGCGGCGACCACCGGCATGACGGCGTCCACGCCGACGTCTCCCAGCGCGGCCACCACGGCCTCCCCACTGGCCAGCGCCTGCTCGCGTTCTTCCAGCCCGGGTGAGGCGGCCGGGTGCGACCTGTTCCCGCTGCCTACGCTGGGGGAGTGACCCGACACCGCAGGCCCGTGGCCGTCTTCGACCTCGACAACACCCTTGCCTCCACCGCCCATCGGCAGCATTTCCTGGAGGGGCGCCCCCGCGACTGGAACGGCTTCTTCGCCGCCGCTCCCGACGACCCGCCGCTCCCCGAAGGCGTCGGGCTCTGCCAGGAGACGGCCGGGGAGTGCGACATCGTCTACCTCACCGGCCGCCCCGAGCGCTGCCGCCGTGACACCCTCGACTGGCTCGCCGCGCACGGCCTCCCGGAAGGGCCCGTGCACATGCGCCGGGACCGCGACTTCCGCCCCGCCCGCCAGACGAAACTGGACGTGCTGCGCCGGCTCGAACGCGACCGCGAGGTGCGGGTCCTGGTGGACGACGACGAACTGGTCTGCGACGCCGCCGAGGCGGCCGGCTTCACCGTCGTGCGCGCCCGGTGGGCGATCCCGTCGGAGGAGCTGAAGGAGGCGCAGGAGGTGGAGGGGCGGACCTGAGCGGGGCCGGGGTGGTGAGCGGTACCGGTGTCCGGGGTCCTGGGCGCCGGCTCCGGGATCAGTCGCCCTCCTCCAGGCGGAAGCCGACCTTCAGGCCGACCTGGTAGTGCTCGATCGCCCCGTCCACGAGATGGCCGCGCACCTCCGTGACCTCGAACCAGTCGAGACCCCTGAGGGTCTGTGAGGCCCGTTCGATTCCGTTGCGGATGGCCTGGTCGACGCCCTCGGTGGACGTGCCGACGATCTCGGTGACGCGGTAGGTGTGGTTCGACATGGGAGCCGGACTCCTCTCGATGCCCTCGGTGCGTTCACTCCACCGTGCCCCACCGGGCCGAGGTCCGCGACACGTCCGCCGCCGGGGGGTGGAGCGCGGAGGAGTCGGTAGAGGACTTGACCATCCGCATTGGTCCAGACCAGAATCCAGGCCACATACCCGCGCGAACCCTCCGTTCGGTCCCCCCACGTCGGGTCGGCAGCCCCCTGCAGAAGGTGACCTACGTGAAGAACCGTCGTCTCGTCTGTGCCCTCGCCGTCGTCTCCGCCCTCTCCCTCGCCGGGTGCGGGCTGCTCCCCGGTGGCGGGAGCAAGACCCGCACGGTGAACGTCTGGTTGATGCGCGACAGCGTCAGCGACGACTTCCTCCAGCGGTTCACGGAGGCCTACGAGGCCGAGCACGGCGACGTCGAGCTGAAGGTCACCATCCAGGACTGGACGGGCATCGGGAAGAAGGTCACCGAGGCCATCGCGGGCCCCGGCGGGCCGGACGTCATCGAGGTCGGCAACACCCAGGTCGCCCAGTACGCCGACACCGAGAAGCTCTACGACCTCACCCTGGAGTCGGTGCGCGACCTCGGCGGCCAGGACTGGCTCCCCGGCCTGGCCGAACCGGGCAACGTCGACGGCGCCCAGTACGGCGTCCCGTGGTACGCCGCCAACCGCATCGTCATCTACAACAAGGACCTCTTCGCCGAGGCCGGCGTCAAGCCGCCCACCACCCGCGAACGGTGGCTCGACGACACGGAGAAGCTCAACCGGGACGGCAACCAGGGCATCTACCTCGCCGGACAGGACTGGTACACGCTCTCCGGCTTCATCTGGGACGAAGGAGGCGAACTCGCCGTCGACAAGGGCGGCGTGTGGGCCGGCGCCCTCGACACCCCGGCCGCCCTGCGCGGCATGGCCTTCTACAAGCACCTCCAGGCCCTCGGCAAGGGCCCCAGGAACGCCGACGAGCAGAACCCGCCGCAGGCCGAGGTGTTCGCCCGGGGCGACGTCGCCCAGATCATCGCGACCCCGAGCGCCATACCCGTCATCACCAAGGCCAACCCCGGGCTCAAGGACAAACTGGGCTTCTTCCCGATCCCGGGCAAGAAGGCCGGGCAGCCCTGCGCCGTCTTCACCGGCGGCTCCGACCTGATCATCCCGGAGAACGCGCCCGAACGCGCCGCCGCCCTCGACGTCGTGAAGGCACTCGCCGGCGAGAAGTGGCAGGGCGAGCTCGCCCGCGCCATGAACTACGTGCCCAACAAGAGCTCCCTCGCCTCCGTCGTCGCCGGCCAGGAGGCCACCGCCACCATGGCCGTCGGCGCCGCCCGCGGCCGGGCCACCCCGAACTCGCCGCAGTGGGCCGACGTCGAGGCCGACAATCCCATCAAGCCGTACATGACCGCCGTCCTCTCGGGCGACGACCCCGAGCAGGCCGCCGAGGACGCGTCCGAGCGGATCACGGACTCCCTCGCCGAGTAACCGCTCCGCACACCATTCAGCGCCTCCACACCAACCGGCCCCCGCACGGTCACGTCGAATCCAGCCACTCACGGAAGAAACGAAGCAACGCAGAGACGCGGCGCCGGGCCACCGCCCGCACGGCCCGGCCCCGACCGTCCCCTTCCGTCGTGCCGGAGGAGCCCGCCATGGCCGCCGTACCCCTCGCCCAGACCGTCGCCGCACCGGCCCGCGAGACCCTCGCCGCCGTACCGGCCCAGCCCCAGCCCCCGGGCGCGCCCCAGCCCCGGTACGTCGTCGGGCTCGCCAGGGACCAGGAGGACGTCCGCGCCGCCCAGCGGCTGCGCCACCTGGTCTTCGCGGGCGAGATGGGCGCCCGCCTGGACGGGCCCGAACCCGGCCTGGACAGCGACGCCTTCGACGCCTACTGCGACCACCTGCTCGTGCGCCGGGAGGACACCGGCGAGGTCGTCGGCACCTACCGCGTGCTGCCGCCCGAACGGGCCGCCGTCGCGGGCCGGCTGTACTCGGAGACCGAGTTCGACCTCACCCGGCTCGCCCCGATCCGCCACGACCTGGTCGAGGTCGGCCGCTCCTGCGTCCACCCCGCCCACCGCAACGGCGCCGTCATCGCCCTCGTATGGGCCGGCCTCGCCCGATACATGACCCGCACCGGGCACGACTGGCTCGCCGGCTGCTGCTCCGTGCCGCTCGCCGACGGCGGCGCCCTCGCCGCCGCCACCTGGGACGCCGTCAAGGCCAAGCACCTGGCGCCCGAGGAGTACTGGGTCACCCCGCACCGCCTCTGGAGCCCCGCGGGCGCGGCCCCGGCCGAGGGCCGCGTCGAACTCCCCCCGCTGCTGCGCGGCTACCTGCGGCTCGGCGCCTGGGTCTGCGGCGCGCCCGCCCACGACCCCGACTTCGGCGTCGCCGACCTGTACGTGCTGCTCTCGCTGCGCCGCACCAACCCGCGCTACCTGCGCCACTTCCTCTCGCTCGCCCCCGCCCGGTGACCGGCCCCACGGCCCCGTCGCCGTGGCTGCCCACGGCGCCGTGCACACCCGGCCGGTGCGCCGCCCACCCCGGCCCCGCCGCGCCGCGCGCCGGCACCGTCCAGGGCGTGCTCCGGCTGGCCGCCGGACTCGCCGCCGTCCTCCTCGGCGTGCTGCTCTCCCCGGCGGCCGCCCCGCTGCCGACGGCGGGGCGGAGGCTCCTCGTACGGCTCTGGTGCCGGACGGTGCTGCGCGCCTTCGGGGTACGCGTCCGGGTCACCGGCGCGGCCGTCCCCGGCACCGGCCCGCTCCTGGTGGTGGCCAACCACCTCTCGTGGCTGGACATCCCGCTGATCGCCGCCGTGCTGCCCGGCCGGATGCTCGCCAAGCGCGAGGTGCGCGGCTGGCCCGTGCTCGGCCCGCTCGCCGCGCTCGGCGGCACCCTCTTCATCGACCGCGACCGGATCAGGAGCCTTCCGGCCACGGTCGGGGCGATGACCCGCGTCCTCTCGGGCGGCGGCCGGGTGGTCGTCTTCCCGGAGGGCTCCACCTGGTGCGGCAGAGCGGGCGGCGTGTTCCGCCGGGCCGCGTTCCAGGCCGCGCTGGACAGTGGATCCGATGTCCAACCCGTACGGATCGCCTACCGGCCGGTGGGTCCGGCGGCCTTCGTCGGCGAGGACACCCTCGGGGCCTCGCTGTGGCGGATCGCGACGGCGCGGCGGACGGAGGCCGAGATCCGCGTACTGGATCCCCTGTCCGGTACGCGATATCCGGACCGCCGCGCCCTCGCGCGGGCCGCTCAGTCCACCGTCGCCAGGGAGAGCGCGAACCGCCCCTTCTCGTCCGTCCACCAGCGCGAGAGCGTGAACCCCGCCTCCGCCAGCTCCGCCCGCACCCCCTCCTGACGGAACTTCGCCGACACCTCCGTCCGCATCTCCTCACCCGCCTCGAACGGCACCACCAGATCGAGCTCGGGGATCTTCACCGTGAGCGCGTGCCGCGCCCGCAGCCGCATCTCGATCCACTCGTGCTCCCGGTCCCACAGCGCCACGTGGTCGAAGTCCTCGGGACGGGCGTCGGCCCCGAGCTCCCGGTCGACGACGGCCAGCACGTTCCTGTTGAACTCCGCCGTCACACCGGCGGCGTCGTCGTACGCGGCCACCAGCGTGGCCTCGTCCTTCACCAGGTCCGTCCCGAGCAACAGGGCGTCCCCGGGGACGAGCACCGCCCGGACCCCCCTCAGGAACTCCCGCCGCTCCTCGGGCAGCAGGTTGCCGACGGTGCCGCCCAGGAACGCCACCAGCCGGGGCCCCACCGTCGGCGGCAGGTCGAGGCCGCGGGTGAAGTCGGCGACCAGGGCGTGGACCCGCAGCCCGGGCCGTTCCTCCAGCAGCGCCTCGCCCGCCCCCCTGAGCGCGGACTCGGACACGTCCACCGGCACGTACGCGTCCAGTTCGGGCAGCAGCGCGTCGATCAGATGGCGGGTCTTCTCCGACGACCCCGAGCCGAGCTCCACCAGGGTCCGGGCGCCGGTCGCCGCCGCGATCAGGTGCGACCGGGACACGAGGATCTCCCGCTCGGCACGGGTCGGGTAGTACTCGGGCAGTCGTGTGATCTCCTCGAAGAGCTCGCTGCCGCGCGCGTCGTAGAACCACTTCGGCGGCAGCTCCTTCGGGCTGCGGGTCAGGCCGTGGAGCACGTCGGCGCGCAGCGCCGCGTCGGTGGCGTCCTCGGGCAGGGTGCGGGTCAGCTGGAAGGGGCTCACGGGGAGGGCTCCTTGAGCGGGGTGAGGACGAGGTCGGCGCGGGAGGCGGTGAGGACCGTGCGGTCCGGCGCCTCGGTCCAGCGCGGATCGTCGTCGTACGGTTCGGAGGCCACGACCGTCCGGCCGGGCCCGGTGAGGTACCAGAGCGAGTTCCCCCAGGCCGTCGCCGTGATCGTCGCCCCGTCGGTGAGCAGCAGGTTCAGCCGGGCGCCGGGGGCGGCCGCGGCCACCTCCCGTACGGTGTCGGCGAGCGCCCGCTCGGGCGCGTCCCCGGCCCGCAGCCGGTGCAGCGCGAGCGCCCACACCAGCGCCGAGTCGGTCCGCGCCTCCAGGGCGAGCAGCTCCGCCGCCGGCAGCGCCGCGGCCGGCGCCACGAGCGAGCCGGGCCAGCCCGGCACGGCCCCGTTGTGGCTGAACAGCCACCGGTCGGCGGCGAACGGCGCCGCCGCGGCCTCCGCGTCCGCGCCCGGCAGGGTGGCGCCGCGCACGGCGGCGAGCAGCGCCCGGGTACGCACCACGCGGGCGAGGTCGGCGAAGGAGAGGTCCCCCCAGATCGGCGCCGCCCGCCGGTAGCGGGCGGGCACCGGATCGTCCTCCGCGTACCAGCCGACCCCGAAGCCGTCGGCGTTCACCACGCCGCTGGACTGCGTCCGCGGCGCCCAGGCCTGCCGCTCCAGGGAGTGCGGCGGACGCAGCAGCAGTTCGCCGAGGGCCACCGGTTCGCCGAGATAGGCGAGGTGCCGGCACATCAGGCCGGCTCCGCGTTCCGGGCGGTGCGGAAGCCGGCGAAGATCTGGCGCCGCACCGGCAGGTCCCAGTTGCGGAAGGTGCCCCGGCAGGCCACCGGGTCGACGGCGAAGGAACCGCCCCGCAGCACCTTGTGGGCCGGCCCGAAGAAGACCTCGGAGTACTCCTTGTACGGGAAGGCCCGGAAGCCCGGGTACGGCAGGAAGTCGCTCGCCGTCCACTCCCAGACGTCGCCGATCAGCTGCCGCACCCCGAGCGGGGACGCCCCCTCCGGATAGCTTCCGGCGGGCGCCGGCCCCAGGTGGCGCTGCCCGAGATTGGCGTGGTCGGGGCCGGGGTCGGCGTCGCCCCAGGGATAGCGCCGCGACCGGCCGGCCGCCGGGTCGTGCCGGGCTGCCTTCTCCCACTCGGCCTCGGTGGGCAGCCGCCGCCCGGCCCAGCGGGCGTAGGCGTCCGCCTCGTACCAGCTGACGTGCAGCACCGGCTCGTCGGCGGGGACCGGCTCGGTCACCCCGAAGCGGCGGCGCAGCCACTGACCGCCCTCACGGCGCCAGAACAGCGGCGCCTCGATGCCGTGTTCACGGATCTGCGCCCATCCCTCGGGCTGCCACCACCGCTCGTCGTGGTAGCCGCCGTCGGCGACGAACGCCTGGTAGGCGCCGTTGGTGACCGGGAGGGTGTCGATGAAGAAGCCCGGCACGATCCGGGTGTGCGCGGGCCGCTCGTTGTCGAGCGCCCACGGCTCGTCGGAGGTCCCCATGGTGAACGGCCCGCCGGGCACCAGGACTTCCGCCCGCTCGGGCAGCTCCGCGGCCGTGGCCGGCGGGGCGGGAGCGGTGAGCGCGGCGGGTCCCGAACGCAGCTGATGGGTGATCAGCATCGTCTCGTCGTGCTGCTGCTCGTGCTGCGCGATCATCCCGAAGGCGAACGCGGACTCCACCAGCGGCCGGCCCTCCAGGCGGGTGCCGTCGAGGACGTCCAGCACCCGGTCGCGCACGTCCGACGCGTACGCCCGCGCCTCGGCGGGCGCGAGCAGCGGCAGCGACGGCCGGCTCGCGCGCGGATGCTCGAAGGCGTCGTACAGCGAGTCGATCTCGGGCCGCAGCGCCTCACGGCCGCCCACGGCCCGCCACAGCCACTGCTCCTCCTGGTTCCCGATGTGCGCCAGGTCCCACACCAGCGGGGACATCAACGGGGAGTGCTGGGCGGTCAGTTCCTGGTCCTCCACACAGGAGGTGAGCAGCTCGGTCCGGTCCCGTGCCGTGCTCAGCGCCGCCACCACCCGCAGGCGCAGCGCGTGCTCGTCGGCCGGGCGTGCGGCGGGCGCCGTCTCCCGCGCGGTCATGAGGCCACCTCCTGCAACTCGTCGGCCGGGCACCAGCCCCGCGACACGTACCGTTCGTGGAACGCGGCGACCGCGCCCACCACCTCGGGCGAGGCGCCGATCCGGGGGAGCGCCTCCAGGGCCGCGGGAAACACCGTCTGCGCCGCCTTCCGCAGGGCCGGGTCCGTCAGCCCGTCCCGGGCGGCGATCCGCCACAGCGGGTTGCGCGGCGCCGGAGCCCGCCCGGCCAGTGCCTCCAGCGGCGTGACGGCCCGGTGGGCGGTCTCGGCGGCGACGGGGTCCTCGAAGAGGGCGGTGGTCACCGCCAGCGGCACCATCCAGCCGTCGGGGCCGGGTTGTGCGTCGATCATCCGCAGCTCCAGGTGCCCGCGCGGCCGGACCGGCGGGAAGAGGGTCGTCATGTGATAGCGCAGATCGTCCGCGTCCGCCGGGCGCGGCCGGCCGGTACGCAGCCACTCCCGGAAGGTGAGTCCCTCCGGCATCGCCCACGGTCCGCGCGGCGTCCGCACGCACATCACCGGCGTGTCCAGGACGTGCGCCGCCCACGCGGCGCGCGGCTCCCCGTACGGCGTGCCGTCGGACGACCCGTCCGGCGGCGGGGCGAGCGCCCGCGCGGGGTCGAGCTCGTCCCACAGCAGCTGCCGGGTGGAGCGCCAGCCGGTGCGGCGCCCGCCGTGCACCGGCGAGTTGGCGAACGCCGCCACCAGCACCGCGCCCAGCAGGTGGGAGAGGCGCCAGCGCCGCCGATAGCCCAGCGGCCCCGGCCCGTCGAGACCGGCGTCGAGACACACCTGCACGGAGGCCGACTCGCACATCATCGCCCGCCCGGCGGGCCCGGTCCTGCCGAGGACGGCCTCCATGGCGTCGTAGCGGGGTTCGTGCAGCACGCGCGCGCGTGGCGCGTGCCAGGGATCGACCCCGTAGCCGCTGAGGCCGAGTCCGAGCGGGGCGAGCGCCTTGCGCACCGCCCGCAGATCGGCGGCGAGCGAGTCCAGGCACTCCATGAGGGAGGCGGCGGGCCGCGAGCTGAGCTCCAGCTGCCCGCCGGGTTCGAAGGTGAGGGCCGCGACCAGCGGCAGGGTCCGTACGGTGTCGATCGCCGCGGCCAGCCGGTGCGGCGGGACGGGAAGGCGCGGATCACGCAGTTCGTGGACGAGCCATTCCAGCTCGGCCCCGACCGTCCGCGGCGGTCCCGTCTTGAAACAGATACATCGCAGCAGATCCTCGGCATCCTCCTCGGTCAGGGGAGGACCACCCCCGGGTATGCCGCTCGACGACGGTGTCGTCATCGCTCCACCTCCTGGGAAAGCGCTGATTCCACCTAAAGCCACGCGGCACGGGCGTGCAAGAGCGCCTCCCGCGTCCCAGGCGGCGGGGCGGCGAAATCCCGTTGCCGCCCCGGAAGGGGGTCGATCATGCTTTCGGCTCATGAGCGCACGACTGCGGGCCCTCGCCCGCGAGACCGAGGAGATCGTGGCCGCGGGCCGCTACACCGCCCCGGACGGCCGGACCGTCCTCCTCGCCGAGCAGCTGGCCGCCGCCCTGGCGGGCACCCGACTGCACGGGCCCGAACCCCTGGCCGTCACACCGGACACCGACCGCACGCCCACCCTGCAGGTCACCGGCGAGAGCAGCCTCGCCGCCGCCCGCAGGATGACCCGCGCCGACGCCGGCGTCCCCGTGGCCGTGCTCAACTTCGCCTCCGCCCGCAACCCCGGCGGCGGCTACCTGAACGGCGCCCAGGCGCAGGAAGAGGCCCTCTGCCGCTGCTCCGCGCTGTACGCCACCCTGCTGCGCGCCCCGGAGTACTACGAGCACCACCGGGCCGAGCGGGACGCCTTCTACACCGACCGGGTCATCCACTCGCCCGGCGTGCCCGTCTTCCGCGACGACGGGGGACGCCTGCTCGACGAGCCCTTCACGGTCGGCTTCCTCACCTCGCCCGCGCCCAACGCGGGCGTGATCCGGCGCCGCACCCCCGAGCTCGCCGACCGCGTCCCCGCGGCCCTCGCCGCCCGCGCCGAGCGGGTCCTGGAGACCGCCGCCGCGCACGGCTACCGCAGGCTCGTCCTGGGTGCCTGGGGCTGCGGCGTCTTCCAGAACGACCCCGCCCAGGTCGCGGGCACGTTCAAGGCGCTGCTCACCGGCGGGGGCCGGTTCGCCGGCCACTTCGACGAGATCGTCTTCGCCGTCCTGGACCGCACCCGCGACCGGGCCACCCTGGGCGCCTTCCGCGGCGTCCTCGACCCGTCCTGAGCCGTCGGGGCGGCCCGCCCCACGACCGGCCCTACCGCTCGATCACCTACGACCAGCCGTACCGCTCGATCAACCGGGTGACCACCCGGTCGAAGCGCGGCCGGTCGAGCGCGCACGCCTCGCGCCGCATCCCCGACTCGCGCACCCGCAGCACCCGGTCCAGATCCACCCACGACTCGCGCCGCTCGGCGTCCCACGGCCCCGCGCCGATCGCCACCCACTCGCGGTCGTGGTCGTGCCGCCTGCTCGACAGCTGTACGGCGAGCAGCGTGCCCTCCGGCTCCCGCGCCACCACGAGCACCGGGCGGTCCTTGCCCCGCCCGTCGTTCTCCTCGTACGGCACCCAGGTCCACACGATCTCCCCGGGATCGGGGTCCCCGTCGTGCGCGGGAGCGTAGGAGGTGCGGACCGGCCCGATCGCGTGCGGGTCCGCCTCGGTCGTCGTGTACATCGGCATCGTCATCCCGGCACCGTAGCGCCCAGGCTCTCCGACACGCCCGGTCTGACGTGCGGCTTTCCTGGCTTGGTGCGAGGCTGGGAAGAAGTTCCCCGACCACGGGAGGCACGATCGTGGGCAAGAAACAGACCCGGGTCAACAAGGGTGCCCGTACGGGCGGACACGAACACCGGGCGGCGGCCGCGGCCAAGGAGAGCCCGCGCTCCGGCGTGTCCGAGGCGCCACGTCCCGTCATCGACGTCCCGTCCCACCGCAAGGAGCGCAGGTTCGGGCACAACTGACGGGGCGGTGAGCGGAGTCGGGACGAAGCGTGGATGATGTACCTCCATTCACGCTCGTCCCTGGGGGGAACATGCGCACCACCCGCATCATGCGCACCACCGGAATCGCCGCGGCCCTCGTGGGCGCCCTGCTCGCCGGACTCACCGCCTGCACGTCCTCGCCGGACCCTCAGGCCGCGCCGACGCCCACGACCCCGGCGGCCACCGTCCCGACGGCCGCCGCCACCCCCTCGGGCACGTCGGACCGCCCGGGCGGGCTGCCCGACATGATCGGCGGCAGCGTCGCCGGCGCCTACAGCCAGCTGGTCGGCTCGCTGCGGGCCGAGGACGTCTCCGGCCAGGGCAGGATCGTCCCCGTCGACTCACCGGCGGCCGCCGACTGGAAGATCTGCACCCAGCGGGTCGAGCCCGACGGCACCGTCGTGCTCGGCGCGGTGAAGAAGGACGAGCACTGCTGACCGACGCCTCGGCAGAACGCCGGCGGGGCCCGCGTCCCCCTCCGCACCCGGCCCCGCCCCGGTACCCCGGAACGCGGCGCCCACCCGGAACAACACCCAGCGCAGGCCCGGCCCCCCCACCCCCC